>DATCLG010000120.1:0-6056 GCA_036564015.1 Longimicrobiales bacterium | reverse complement strand
CGGCAACTACCTTGAGCATGGGTGGCGTATTCCTTTCCCCCGGCCCCAGCCGGGCTCCACGTGATCTCTCTCACGCGAAAGGATACGCCGCCTTTTTCATCCCCTCAACCTGCCGATCCACAACTTTCGCTTATAACTCGGGTGGAGCGACACGGCAAGGATATCGAACTCACCGAATCGGTAGGGCCGTGTATTCTCTCCTTGCCTTCCCTTTCCTGTGCGAGTGCGTTGGGTTTCCACGATGAAAAGCCCCGGAGGATAGCCGAGATGCCTCGGTGCCTCCTCGCTTTTCATAGGGCGCTGCCTCTGCTGCCGCTGGAGCTTCACCTGCACCCGCACCGGCTCGGCTTGCCCATCTGCCAAGAGAAAGTCGAACGATTGGTCACCCTCGATCTCCAGAGACGTCCACCCCTTGAGTTTCGGGAGGATGTAGGTTACGAAAGCGGCTTCGGCGATGACACCACGAACCCCACGAAGAGTAAGGTCGCCCGCCCGGTCAATGGCTTCCAAGATCATCTCTGCTGGTGCGTTTAACTTCGCTTCGAGCGGGTGAATGGGGAATTCCTGCCTGAGGTGGCGAAGAACCTGGCGCCGCTCTTCCGGTGAACAACCGCGGAGTAGCTGCTTAATCTGCTCAATCTGACCCACGTGGCTTTCTCCCCTTCGGCCTCCCGGCGGGCCGAGGCTGGAATTTGAGGATATCGGCGCGGCTCACTAGGGTGTGGCCGCCGATTCGGATGCTGCGTATGCGGCCTCTCTGCGCGAGTTTCGAGATCGCCTGCCGGGAGACATTTCGAAGCCGTGCCGCCTCGGCGATCGAGATCCAATCCGCCGGGGAGATCCTGCCTTCTTCGGAATGGGTTGACATCGTCAACCTATTTCGTTATCTTCACCCGTGGTATCTTGGATACCTCTCCACCGGGCGGTCCGTGTCCCGCTATGCTATTGCGGTGCCCAGGCGGTGGTATTAGGTGCGTGCGTGTCCAGCCGCCACACACAGACCGGTAAACCTCCACTGCCGGAATCCGCTCGCAATGGTCCGGCATGGAGGAGGTGTAGATGCCGGGATTAGGTTCCCATGGAGAGTAGCAGCTCGGCTCGGTTAAGGTCAAGCAATCTCCTACTGAGTGAAAGAAACGCCGTGGGAAATCCACAGCAAGTTACGGTTCAGGGATCGTTGCTGCTCGGTGGCGCCGATCGCCCCAAGATCCGCATTCCAGGATTCACGCCCCTTTACACTACCGATCTCGGCGACGGGTCAAGTAGCGAATTTTCTGTAGAATCGATCTTCTGGCGTCCTAGGGGTCACGCTGCGTGCGTGACGGCTTCTTGCTTTGCCTCCGGCTTGAAGGCCATGTACCTGCGCTCGAGCCACTGCTCGTTTCTCTCGATCGCGAGCGCTCCCAAGAGGCGGATCAGCGCTGCCTCGTTCGGGAAGATGCGTACGACCCGGCTCCGCCGGCGGACTTCAGCGTGATCATGCTCCATGCTGTTGGTGGTCTTGAGCAGCCGCCGGTGCTCGGGAGCGACCCGGGCCAGGAACGTGAGCGTGTCGTGGATGGTCTCGTCGAGCCAGTCGGCAAGCTTCGGCACGGGCCTCTTCAGCTTGCTGATCAGACGTTGGGCTCGCTCCTCGGCCTCCTCCCGGGTCGGTGCAGCCCAGACGTCACGCAGGCTGTCGCGTACTTCTCGCTTCCACGTTGCCGTGCTCACGTGCGAAAGCGCGTTGCGGAGGTAGTGAACGGTGCAGCGCTGGTGAGCCGCATGAGGAAAGTAGCGTCGAAGCGCCTGCACCAGGCCGAGGTGTTCGTCGGAGACGACCATCTCGACGCCGGTAACTCCTCGGTCTACCAGGTCCCGAAACACGGCGCCCCAGCTCTCCAGGCTCTCCGCCGAACCCGTCCAAACACCGAGGTGCTCGCGAAAGCCCTCCTGGTCGATTCCCACCACCCAGAGCACGGCCGTCGAAAGCACCCGCCCTTCGCGGCGCACCCGCTCGTGGTGTGCGTCAATGATCAGGTAGCGGTAGCGCTTGCCGGCAAGGCTCCGGCAGCGCCATGCTTCGACTTCCTCGTCGAGCTTCTTCGTGACGGCGCTCACCGCCGAGGCCGAAATCATGTGGCCACAGAGCTGTTCGACGATCTTCGAGACCTTCCTCGTGGAAACTCCGTGGACGTACATCTCGACCATCGCGGCCATGAGCGCCTTCTCGCTTCGCTGGTAACGCTCGAACAGGCTCGGCTGAAACCGGCCTTCGCGGTCCTGCGGAATCCTCAGTACCAGCTTGCCGACTCGCGTCTTGAGCGTCCGCGGCTTGAAGCCGTTGCGCCAGCCCCGGCGCGTCTTGGCCCGCTCGAACCGCCCTGCGCCAATGAACCGGTCGAACTCGGCCTGAATCGCTTCCTGCACCAGGCGCTGGACCATCGCTCGCAAGAGGTCCTCCGGACCGTCACCGCGGGCTTGCTCTCCGAGCTGGGCAATGCTAATGTTCTTGCGAAAGGTCACCGTCGATCTCCTGGTCTCTTGCGGGCCCGAACCCGCTGTGACGAGTGGACAACCAGAAGATCTACGGTGGCCTTTCGCTTATCCCTACTTCGCCACCGCCGCCGCCCCAGCCCCACAACCCGAGACGGCGAAACTACAGAAAATTACGCACACTCCCCCGACACCGTGCGATAGCGGAGGAGCCTAATGCACACGACTGGTGGATACCAGGAAGTGGTGCCTGCGGCGGCGGGGTGGGCCCGATCCGGGCAGGGGGAAGTCTTCCCCCCCGGAATCGGCGCGGAAAACTGCAACGAAATTGCAACGGCCCCGGAAAGCGTTGTCGCGCAACGGCTTCCCGGGGCCTCCAACTCCCGCGGCAGGACTCGAACCTGCGACCCGGCGGTTAACAGCCGCCTGCTCTACCAGCTGAGCTACGCGGGATCGATAGATTATAAAGTTAGCCCGCACCGCCGGAATCGTCAACCACTCGCGGCGCGTGTCGCGCGTGCCATCGCCGCCCGTTCCGGGTCGCGCCGGCGAGCTGACCTCACGGAGGCGCCACCCGGCCAGGAGGCCCGCCCCGCCCCACAGCATCCGGCCGGTGAGCCGGCGGGAACGGCGGCCGCGGAACGGCGACCGCCTCGATGGGGCCGTCAGGCTGTGCTCACCCGCCCGGCGCCACGACCTCCAGGATCCCGATCAACACCGGCCGGCCGGGTGCCTTCCGCTCGAGGTCGAGACGACGTCGCTGCTCGCCCTCACCGGGCTTCGAGCGCGCGCGGGCGACGGCGCGGTCCGCGGGTCCACCGACCGCGGCCTCCAGCTCCGCGAGCAGCGTCAGCGCCTCCTTCCCCGCCGCCTCGTCGGATCCCGCCGTCGACGCGGGGCGAACCGTGAGCCCGCCACCACGACGCCGGCGGCCGCCAGTGCGTGGGCTCCCCGAGGCGCCTGGGGGCCCGCCGCCGTGCGCGAGCACCGCCCGCACTGCCGCCTCCGCCCCCGCGTCCAGCCGTCGGCCCAGCGCAGCGAGCACCGCGTCCGCCCGGGCGCACGTCGCCGCATCCGGCCCGCCCGGAATGGCGGCCAGGAGGGCCTGGAGCCGCCGCGCCGCCCGTGCGAAGACCGAACGGGGCGCGGCACCGGCCGCAGCGCCGGCCTCCAGCGCCGCCCGCCGCGCCGCGAGCACCGGCCGCGCGGCGGCCAGCGCACGCGCCACCGCGCCCGGGTCAGGGGCGAGCGCTCTGCCCTCGGATGACGCGTCATACGCCGGGTTCTGCGGACCGTCCGGCGCTTCGAGCGCCGCCTCGAGGATCTCTGCCGCGGCCGCGTCGTCGACCGCCCCAGTGCGCCGCGCCGGGTCCGCCACGACCCACAGCGCCTCGGCGCCCACACGGTAGCCCAGCAGGACGCGCGTCTCCCGGGCAGCGACGACGGACGACACCAGCCGTGCAGCCAGCGGCACGCGCGTGGTCCCCTGCCGCTCGCCCTCCGCGTCGTTCGCGGCTCGACCACCCGCTTCGCCGGGCAGGGCCGCCGCGCCAACGGCACCGCCGCCGATCTCCGGCCGGGCCTCGACCTCAGGCGCGGCGGCCCACCGCCGATAGAGCGCCCGCAGCCGCTCCTCCACCTCGAATGCCGCCGCGTCCCGCCGCTCCGCCTCCTCGAGCACCGCCGGGTCCCCCGCAGCGAGCCGGTCCACGAACCCGCGCAGGTCCTCGGCCACGCCGCCGGCCGGCTCCAGCACCGCGCCCTCGCCGCCCACGGTCCGCCCGATCGCCAGGAGCTTCGCGCGCAGCCGGGCGACCAGCCCCAGCAGCGGCTCGAGCCCTCGATCCGGCAGGAAATGGTAGGGATGCACCACCGCGTGCGGCGATCCGAGCCGATCCACGCGCCCGACGCGCTGGATCAGCCGCACCGGGTTCCACGGCAGGTCGTAGCTCACAACGCGGTCCGCGTCCTGGAGGTTCAGCCCCTCGGACAGCACGTCCGTCGCGATGAGCAGGTCCACGCGCTCGCGCGGCGCCGGCTCGGGCGCGCCGTTCGACCGCGGCGCGAACCGCTCGATCGCCTGCCGCCGGCCGCACGGGTTCAGCCCGAGGAACGCGCCGCCGCCATCCACCAGCGCCACGCCGCCCCGCCGGACCAGCGCGCGCCACAGGTCCCGCGCCGTGTCCCGGAACTCCGTGAACACCACAACCTTCGAGCCCCGCGCCTCGCCCTCGAGCAGCTCGAGGAGCGCCGCCAGCTTGGGGTCCGACGAGGGATGGATCCCCGCCAGCGCCCGCTCCAGCGCGCGCAACGCGTCGAGCTCTGCGCGCACGTCTGCGCGCATGCGGGCGACGTCGAGCCCCGCGGGCGCCGGGCGCAGCGCCAGCTCCGGGAACACGAGCTGGACGACGTCGTCATCGCCCCGCGTCTCCATGAGCCGGCGGTGCTCGGCGGGCGCGAGCAGCCGGCCCGCGGCGAGCGCGTCGTCGCAGGCCTCGTAGTAGCGGACCAGCCGGGCGATGCTCGCGCGGAACGCCGCCACGCTCGACTCCAGCCGCTTGAGCAGCGCGAGCCGCAGGAGCTCGGCGACGCCGCGCGCCGCGGGCTCCAGGTCCGCGCCGTACTCGCCGGGCGTGTACGGCGCCAGCGCCAACGCCGCGAGCGTCTCCGTGATGCGGTCGAGGAGACCGGGGTAGGCAGCCTCGAGCGAGTAGCGGACGGGGCGCGGCGGCGCGCGCTCCGGGAACGTCAGCAGCCGCGCCCTCCCGCCACGGCCGGGGAGCCGCACCCCTGCGTACTGCTCGCGGAGGAACGGCCGCGTGCGCCGGATCATGACCTGGCGCAGCACGGCCAGGACGCCGCGCGCGGCGGCGGCGTCCTCTGTCACGGAGCGGAAGACGGCGCCGAGGTCCGCCACCCCGATGTCGCGGAAGTCGCCATCGCCGGCGAACAGCCGGAGCTGGTGGTACAGGTCCGACGCGGCGTTGTTGACGGGCGTCGCGGTCAGCAGCACGACCCTCGCGCCGCGGCAGAGCGCCGCGAGCGCCCGGTAGCGCCGCGTCCGCGGCGATCGGAACGCGTGGGCCTCATCCACCACGACCAGGTCCAGCGGCAGGAGCCGCTCGGGCCGGTGCGTCCCCCGGCTCAGCCGGGCGTGGGAGAGCCAGGCGAGGAGCGGCGGCGGGCGGGCGCCCGGACCCGCCCGGGCGCGGGGCGCCGGGTCGGCGGACCGGCGGCATCCGCCGGCCCCGGCTGGGTGGCGGCCTCGAGCGGCGGGATGCCCGCCACGAGCTGGGGGAACAGGCAGCGCACGGTCCGCGCAAGTCGTTGCCGGACCGTCGGTAAGCACCGATCCGGCTGTCCGCCGGCGAGTCCCCAGCCCGCTCGTCTGCGCCACACCCAGCGCATCCGCGAGCCGGCGCAGGGCCGGGACCCAGTCCCGCCGCAACGCCGCCGGCGTCACCACCGCCACCCGGCCGCCTCGTCGCAGCTCCCGCTCCGCCAGCGCCAGCGCGACGTACGTCTTGCCGAGCCCCACGCTGTCCGCGATCAGCACGCCGCGCCGCCGGGCGAGGATCTCC
>DATCLG010000119.1:0-25787 GCA_036564015.1 Longimicrobiales bacterium | reverse complement strand
TCGGCAGCGGGAAGTCCAGCTACAAGCTGGTCGGCTTCTTCGGCCGCCTGAACTACGACTGGCAGAACCGCTTCCTCCTCATGGCCAGCCTGCGCTACGAGGGGAACTCGCGGTTCGGGGCCGGCCACAAGTGGGGTCTCTTCCCGGCGATCTCGGCCGGCTGGCGGCTCACCGAGGAGAGCTTCATCCAGTCGCTGCCGTTCATCAACGACCTCAAGCTGCGCGCCGGGTACGGCGTGACGGGCACGGCGCCGAACAGCTCGTACCTCTCCCTGACCAGCTACCAGTACGGGGCCCGTTTCTTCTACAACGGCCGGTGGGTGCCGGGCCTCTTCCCTGCGCGTAACCCCAACCCGGACCTGCGCTGGGAGGAGAAGCACGAGCTGAACGTCGGGCTCAACTTCGCGCTCTTCGACTCGCGCCTGAACGGGGCCGTCGACGTCTACCGGCGCGAGACCCGGGACTTGCTCTACAACTACTCCGTCCCCGTGCCGCCGTACCTGACGAGCAGCTTCCTCGGAAACGTCGGCAACATGCGGAACACGGGGGTGGAGCTCGAGCTGTCGTACGACGTGATCCGGCGGCCCGGATTCGTCTGGACGACCAGCGTCAACGGCTCGACCAACAGCAACAAGCTGGTCAGCCTCTCCAGCGACACCTTCCAGCCGCAGAGCGACTGCTTCAACACAGGATACACGGGTGAGCCGATCCAGACCTCCACGCATCGCGTCTGCGTCGGCTGGCCGATCGGCAACTTCTGGGGCTGGAAGTCCGTGGACATCGACGACAACGGCGAGTGGATCGTCCTGGATTCGCTCGGCCAGCGGATCCCGGTCAGCCAGGCCACGGAGCGGGACAAGCGCGTGCTGGGGAACGGGCTGCCGAAGTACTACTTCGCGTGGAACAACACCGCGCAGATCGGGAACTTCGACGTGACCGTGAACCTGCGGGGCGCGGCCGGGTTCCAGATCCTCAACTTCACGCGGATGTTCTACGAGAACCCGCAGATACTGCAGTACAACATGCTGAAGTCGGCGTTCGACCCGGTCTACGGGAAGCGCCCGGTCAAGTACCCGCTCACCTACGTCAGCTACTACATCGAGGACGGCGACTACCTCAAGATCGACAACGTCGCCGTGGGCTACACGCTGCCCCGGACCGGCGTGCTCGGGGCGCTGCTCCCGAACACCGTGTCGAACGCGAGGATCTACGTGGCCGGCCAGAACCTCTACACCTTCACGGGCTACAAGGGGATCGACCCCGAGGTGAGCACGGCCGGGCTCGACCCGGGGATCGACCATCGCGACAAGTACCCGACGGTGCGGCGCTTCTCGGCCGGGATCACCGTCAGCTTCTGAGCGGTGGGCCGGTCGCCCGCGACTCGCGGGCGACCGGGCCGCACCGACGCGCACGAGCCAGGGACCGACACGCTCGAAAGAGCGTCAGGAGGATACGGACCCCATGAGACACAGCATCAGACACCTGTCGGCGCTCGCGCTCTTCGCGGCGCTGAGCTCCGCCGCGTGCACGGATCTGACCGAGGTCCCGTACACCGAGATCACCGAGGCGAACTTCAAGCCCACGGCGGGTGACCTGGCCGCCATGATCGCCCCGGCCTACACGCCCATGCGCAACATCTGGATGGGCTGGTACGGGATGGTCGACTGGCAGGGCGAGACCGCGGACATGCTGCTCACGCCCGTCCGCCCCAACGGGTGGTACGACGGCGGTGTCTACATCCGGAATCACGAGCACACCTGGAACCCCTCTACGCCCGGCATGCCCGATAACTTGTGGGGCAACGCTTACAACGGCATCAACAACGTCAACCGGGTGATCTAGCAGATTGAGTCGGGCGTGCTGCCGCTCACCGGCGAAGTCCGGGAGGTCACCCTGGCCGAGCTCCGGGCGGTGCGGGCGTACTATTACTACCTCCTCCTCGACAACTTCGGGAACGTGCCGATCGTCACCGACTATACGGACACGGAGTTGCCGGACCAGAAGACCCGGAAGGAGGTGTACGACTTCGTCGTCCAGGAGCTGCTGGAGGTGATCCCGAAGCTCCCCGTGGACCACACCTCGATGTACGGCCGGCTGCACCAGTGGGCGGCGAAGACGCTGCTTGCGCGTGTCTACCTGAACGCCGAGGTGTACACGGGCACGCCGCAGTGGGACCAGGTCCTCGCGCTCACCGAGGACATCATGAACTCGGGGCGCTTCCGGTTGGACGCGACCTACCGCGGGCCGTTCTCGCGCAACAACCACCAGTCGCCCGAGATCATCTTCGCCGTGCCGTACGACGCCGTGTACGGCCAGTGCAGCAACTTCCACATGAAGACGCTCAAGCCGGATCTGCGGTACGTCTTCAACCTGAACGCGGGCCCGTGGGGCGGGAGCGCGGCGAACCCGCAGTTCATCGACACGTACGACCCGGACGATGGGCGTCTCAAGGACACGTGGCTCATGGGCCCGCATTTCGACAGCCAGGGCCGGGGCTACAACTTCGTCAAGCACGTGCCGAGCATGCGGCAGACCGAGTTCCACCACGGCTACCCGGTGTGGAAGTACGAGATCTACCCGGGAATGACGGGGTGCTCGGACGTGGACTACCCGGACATGCGCTACGCCGAGGTGCTGATGATGCGGGCGGAGGCGCTGCTGCGTAAGGGTGATGCCGACGGCGCGGCCGCGCTGGTGACGCAGGTCCGGGAGCGGAACTTCACGGGCGCTGCGGCGCACAAGGCGGTGGTCACGGGCGCCGAGCTGCTCCAGGGCAGCCGCTACAACTATGGCTGGTACGACACGGACGGGGTCGTCAAGGATGGTCCTGGCGGGAACCCCGTCACGGACGGCGGGGCGGACGTGAAGTACGGCCGGTTCTACGACGAGCTGCGTTGGGAGTTCGCCATCGAGGGCCGCGACCGTCAGATGGCGATCCGGTTCGGCGTGTTCACCACGAAGATGTGGTTCAACCACCGGCCGACGAACAGCGACCACATCATTCTCTTCCCGATCCCGCAGTCACGGATCCAAGCGAACCCGAAGCTGAAGCAGAATCCGGGGTACTGAGCGACCGCGATTGCGGAAGCTCGCCCGGGGGGCGATTTTCCGGGGACCGGCCGGCTCGCTGGCCGGTCCCCGGAACCGCGTCGGGGCCGCGAGGCGCTCGCCTGGGCGTTCCGGGCCGGCTCCCTTCGTTCGTGGGCAGGCTGGGCGCGCCGTCGGGCGGCGCTGTGGACTTTTCATGAAGAAGAGGACGTGCATTCTGCCAGTGGTGGGGCTCGCGCTGGCCGCGTGCGGCGAGCCGGCTCCCCAGCCCAGCTTCGACCTGGTCTTCCCGCCGGTCCGGGCCGAGCTGATGACGAACTCGTCGCCCAATCTGGCGGACCTGGACGGCGACGGCGTCCTGGACATCGTCTTCGGGACGGGGAAGGACCGCACGCAGCCCGAAGGTGGGCGCTACGTGTTCACCCGGGAGCCCGAGGTCCCGGGTTACGTGATCGCCGTGTCCGGGACGACGAACCAGGTCCTGTGGAAGGTGCCCCATCCGGGTGAGGCGTTCACGACGGCGCGTTTCGCGGACCTGAACCGCGACGGCGTGGCCGATGTGGTGATGGGAGGTCGGGAGGGAGCGTTCGCCGCCTACAGCGGCCGGGATGGCGCGGTGCTCTGGCGTGTTGCGCCCGCGGCCGTGGCGAAGACGCCGGTCCCCTACGGCTTCTTCACGCCCGCGCTCATCCGGGACGCGAACGGCGACGGCGTCCCGGACCTCCTGGTGACCTACGGAGGCAACGACCTGAAGCTGCCCGGGGAGCCGCGGGACCCGGGCTTCGTGGTGGTGGTTTCTGGGGCGGACGGGGCGGTGCTGGCGGTGCACCAGACGCCGGACGGCAAGGAGACCTACTGCTCGCCCGTGGTCTACGAGCAGGCGAACGGCGAGGAGTGGGTGGTGTTCGGGACCGGGGGCGAGACGGACGGCGGCGCGGCGTACCGGGCGCCGGTCGCATCGCTCCTGGACGGCACCTTCGCCGCACGCGTCGAGCGGCTGGTGCCGCCCGGAAAGAAGGGCGTGATCGCCCCGGCCACCGTGGTCGAGCTGACGGGCGACGGCGAGCCCGACCTCGTCATCAGCACCTTCGACGGGCGCCTCTTTGCGATCGACGGCGCGTCGGGCCGGACGTTGTGGGAGCAGCGGGAGGAGGGGGAAGAGGCGTACCACCCGGCAGCGGTCGCCCGCATCGCGCGGGACGGGCGCCTCGGCTTCGTCGTCTCGCGCGGGATCGGGACCTTCCCGAGGTACACGGGAAGTATCCACCGGCTCTACGACGCAGCGAATGGCCGTCTGCTCTACGAGCACCGGAACGAGCTGCAACCGGCCGGCGCGCCGCTCGCCGTGGACCTCACGGGCGACGGGATCGACGAGATCTTCTTCTTCTCGATGCGCTACCCGGTGGGCCCGGGCGCCCGGATCCACATCCTGCACGCCCGCTCGAAGACGCTGATCGTGCAGGACGTGCCGACCAACATGGGGGCGACGCCGACGCTCGCGGCGATTCGCCCGGAGGGCACGCTCGAGCTGATCGGGACCTCGTGGCGCATCCTGCCGGGCACGGGCACGCCCACCTGGCGCGACCTGGAAACCCAGATGTTCCGCGCGGACCTGACGGTGAAGGCGCCCGCGTTCCGGAGCTGGGCCGCGTACATGGGCACGGCCACGGATGGGCGGTACAGGCCGGCCGACACGGCGAAGCCGCGGTGATCCGGCGACGACCGAAACGGCGTCCATGAAGAGGCCGCCGGGCTGAGTCATTTGCCGCCGCCGGCCGCCGCGCCTTCTCGCCCCCGCGCCGGTGCGAGACCGGGTCCGCGCGAATCTGAATGATCCGTCACGCGAGTCTTCCGCTGGAGCATCGACGATGACGCGCATCGTTCCGCCCTCTCTGGCCATCGCGGGATCGTTCGTCCTCGCCGGGGCCGGCCTGGCGCAGCAGGTCACGGCCGGAGGCCGGCCTGCGCAGCTCGACATCCGTGCGGCCGGCGAGCACAGCGTGCGGATCACGCTGAGGCCGCTCGACTTCGAGGGAGACTTCCCCGCCACGCCCGTGCTCGTCGAGCGGCCGTATCCGCGGCCCGCCCTCAGCCTCCGCCGCGTGGACCGGCCGGTGAGGCGCAGGGTGGGCAACCTGAGCGTCGAGGTGCGACCGGCCCCGCTGACGGTGGCGGTCACGGACCCGGAGGGCCGGCCGATCCAGACGATCGTCTTCGAGGACGACGGCACGCTCTCGTTCCGGCTGGACGACCAGCCGGTGCTGGGGCTGGGCGGGGGCGGGCCGAGGCCGGAGCGCGGGACCAACTGGCGCGAGCAGCCCGTGCAGTTCGACCGGCGGGGCGCGTTCCACCCGATGGAGCCTCGTTGGCAGTCCGACATGTACGGGTCCCGCAACCCCGTGCCGCTGCTCTGGGGCACGAGCGGCTGGGGGCTCTTCGTCGTCGCGCCGTGGGTGAAGGTCGATCTGCGCGACCCGGAGCGCGGGGTCTTCCTGCCCTGGATCCCGCCCGAAGGCCCGCCGCAGCACCAGCGGAATCAGCACGAGCAGCTCGGCAAGGGCACGCCGCCACGTGATTGGGTCGTCCCGGGGCTCTACGACCTCTTCGTCTTCGACGCGCGCGATCCGGCGCGGGCACTCAAGGACCTCGCCGCGCTCACCGGCCCCGCCGCGATGCCGCCCAGGTGGGCGCTCGGCTACATGCAGTCCCACCGGACGCTGCGCGACGAGACGGAGATGCTCGGCATCATCGACACCTTCCGCGCCAAGCGCATCCCCCTGGACGCGGTGATCTACCTGGGCACGGGGTTCACGCCCCGGGGCTGGAACACCCGGCAGCCGTCCTTCGCCTTCAACCCGGAGGTGTTCCTCCGCGACCCGCGGGAGGTGCTCGCGGAGATGCACGCCCGCAACGTCAAGGTGGTGATGCACATCGTGCCGTGGGACCGGGACCGGCTGCCCCGGCTCCATGGCTCGATCCCGCCTCGCCCGGGCGAGGTGGTGGGGCCGGGGCACATCGCGGAGTACTGGCAGGAGCACGTGCCGCTCATGGCCGCCGGGGTCGACGCATTCTGGCCCGACGAGGGCGACTGGTTCGACCTCTTCGAGCGCCTCGCACGGCACCGCATGTACTACGAGGGCCCCCTCTCCACCCGACCCAACGTCCGGCCCTGGAGCCTCCACCGCAACGGGTACCTCGGCATCGCCCGCTGGGGCGGCTGGGTCTGGTCCGGCGACACCGAGGCCTCGTGGAAGACCCTCGAAGCCCAGATCGCCGTCGGGCTCAACTTCTCGCTCAGCGTCGGCCCCTACTGGGGCTCCGACGTTGGCGGCTTTTACGCCAACCGCGAGCTGACTGGCGAGCTCTACGCCCGGTGGTTCCAATTCGGCGCCTTCTGTCCCAGCTTCCGCGCCCATGGCCGCAATTGGCACCTGCGGCTCCCCTGGGGCTGGGGCCTCTCCGATCCCGGCCCGCTCGAGTACAACAACCGCAACGACCCGATCCCGCCCGAGGACCCGCGCAACATCCTGCCCTCGGAGCTGAACAACCCCGCGATCGAGCCGGTCGTCAAGAAGTACGCGGAGCTGCGCTACCAGCTCCTGCCCTACACCTACACCCTCGCCTGGGAGGCCCACGCGACCGGGATGCCGCTCATGCGCGCGCTCTGGCTCCACTACCCCGCCGATGAGCGCGCGAGAGGCATCGGGGACCAGTACCTCTGGGGACGCGACCTCCTCATCGCGCCCGTGTACACGAAGGGCGCCACCTCCCGCGAGGTGTACCTCCCCGCCGGCGAATGGTACGACTGGTGGACGAACGAGAAGGTGGCGGGAGGACGGACGATCACCCGCCCGGTGGACCTTGCCACCATGCCGATCTACGTACGCGCCGGGGCGATCATCCCCGTCGACCCGGTGCGTCAGTACACGAGTCAGCCGGTGGAGGAGCCGACCACGATCCGGATCTACCGGGGCGCGAACGGCGACTTCACGCTCTACGACGACGACGGGATCAGCCAGGCCTACCTGGAGGGCCACGGCTCCTGGATCCGCTTCTCGTGGGACGATCGGGCGCGCCGGCTGGTGGTCCGGCCCAACCCGCCGCGGGGCGCCACCCATCTGGTCGAGGAGCGCACCTTCCGCGTGCTGCTCCTCCCCGACGGCGCCACCGCCGAGATCCGATACAGGGGGGAGCCGATCGAGCTGAGGCTGTGAGGACCGATGGGTTCTGAGGGGGTCTGCTGGTGCGCTCCGCATCCCCGGCCGGGACTCGCCGGCGCGGGTGCGGCGGCGGCTCTATGCGCTTGACAAACTTTGTGGTAGCGTGACACGGAAGTGGGGCGGGCGGCGAGGGAAACCCTTGCGTGAGCGGGGGGCGGCGCGTATGATGCCTGCCGCCCGGATAAAATATCCGGGCCACCCACCGACTTCTATCCCCTCGTAAGCCAACGACCCGTTCAATCGGGGTGGAGATGCGGAAATGAAGCCAACCACGTCCGTTCTCGGCGCGGCGCTCGTCCTGGCGCTGCAGGCGTCCACCGGCGCCCGGCCGCTCCTCGGCCAGACCGCCGCGGTCCGCGTGGCCGCCGATGCCATGGTGCCCTCCCTCACCTCCGAGATCGGCGCGACGACGAGCGAGCTGCGCGACATCGTCGAACGCTTCACCGCCGACCGCGCCGCCCTGCTGCGCCGCTACGACGCCGAGTACTCCGCGGAGCGCAGGAGCCGGCTCCGCGACTTCTACACCGCCTGGCGTTCCCGGCTGCGGGAGCTCGATTTCGACAAGCTGAGCCAGGACGGCAAGATCGACTACATCCTCCTGGACAACGAGCTCCGCTACCAGCTCGAGCTCCTGGACCGGGAGGAGAAGCTCTTCGCCGAGATGCGCCCGCTCCTGCCGTTCGCCTCCGAGATCCTGGCGCTGCACGAGGCCCGGCGCCGCATGGAGACGATGGACCCGGCGCGCACGGCGAGCAAACTGAACGAGCTGGCCAGGGCGATCGAGGCGCAGCACCGTTCGCTCGAGGCGGCGGTCGGGCGCGGGTCGCCCGGCGTGTCGCGCATCGTGGCGTTCCGCGCTGCGGGGGCGCTCGAGAGCATGCGCCGCACGCTCGAGGGCTGGTACCAGTACTACGCCGGCTACGACCCGCTCTTCACCTGGTGGGCCGCCGCGCCGTATCGCGCGGTGGATGAATCCCTCCGCAGGTACACCAGGTTCCTGCGCGAGAGGGTCGTCGGGATCCGCGAGGGCGAGGAGGAGCCGATCATCGGCGACCCGATCGGCCGCGACGGGATGCGGGCCGACCTGGCGCACGAGATGATCCCCTACACGCCGGAGGAGCTCGTCGCGATCGCCGAGCGCGAGTTCGCCTGGTGCGAGGCCGAGGCGCGGAAGGCCGCCCGCGAGATGGGCCTGGGCGACGACTGGAAGGCGGCGGTCGAGCGAGTCAAGAACCTGCACGTCGAGCCGGGCAAGCAGACCGACCTCGTCCGCGACCTCGCCCACGAGGCCGTGGCGTTCCTCAAGGAGCACGACCTCATCACGATCCCGCCGCTCGCCGAGGAGATCTGGCGGATGGAGATGATGTCGCCTGAGCGGCAGAGGGTGAACCCGTTCTTCACGGGCGGCGAGGTGATCCGGGTGTCGTACCCGACGGACGGGATGTCCCACGAGGACAAGCTGATGAGCATGCGCGGCAACAACATTCACTTCTCGCGCGCGACGGTGCACCACGAGCTGATCCCGGGCCACCACCTCGAGGGCTACATGACCGCCCGGTACAACTCGCACCGGCGGCTCTTCACGACGCCCTTCTGGGTCGAGGGGTGGGCGCTGTACTGGGAGATGCTGCTCTGGGACCTGGGGTTCCCGAAGACGCCCGAGGACCGGGTGGGGATGCTGTTCTGGCGGATGCACCGTGCGGCCCGGATCATCTTCTCGCTGAACTTCCACCTCGGGAAGATGACGCCGCAGCAGGCGATCGACTTCCTGGTCGAGCGCGTCGGCCACGAGCGGGCGAACGCGGAGGCGGAGGTGCGGCGCTCCTTCAACGGGAGCTATCCGCCGCTCTACCAGGCGGCCTACATGCTGGGCGGGCTGCAGCTCCGGGCGCTGTACCGGGAGCTGGTCGAGTCGGGGAAGATGACGCCCCGCCAGTTCCACGACGCGGTGCTGCGGAGCGGGCGCATGCCGATCGAGATGCTCCGCGCGCGGCTCACGGGTCAGCCGTTGACGCGTGATTACGTGGCGAGCTGGAGGTTCGCGGATCCGATCCGGACCGCGGCCGGCGGCCGGTAGCCGGAGGTGTAGCGATGTCGAAGCGAAGCCGGGTCGGGATCGTACTGGCGTGGGTTCTCCTGGGATCCGCCCCCGGTGGGGTGTACGCCCAGGGGACCGCCGAGGACTATGCGCGCGCGGAGCGTTTCCTCCCGTCCAACCTGGACGGCCTGGTGCTGAACGAGCGGGTCACGCCCAACTGGATCGGCCAGAGCGACCGCTTCTGGTACCGGCGGGACCTGCCGGATGGCCACGAGTTCGTGGTGGTGGACGCGGCGCGCAACACGCGGCGGCCGGCGTTCGACCACGGGCGGCTGGCCGCCGGGCTGGCGCGGGTGCTGGGTCGCGAGGTGCAGCCGAACCGGCTGCCGTTCGAGCGGTTCGAGTTCACGGACGACGAGACGGCGATCGAGGTGTGGGTGGACAGCGCCCGGTGGCGCTGCAGCCTGGCGACCTACGCGTGCGCGGCGGCGGAGCCGCGGAGCGAGGAGCCGGCGGGCCGGCGGCGCATGGGCCGTTCGCCGGACGGGAAGTGGGAGGTGTTCGTCCGGGACTACAACCTCTACGTGCGCTCGACGGAGACGGGAGAGGAGATCCAGCTCACGCACGATGGCGAGCGGTACTACGCGTACGCCACGCCGCTGCCTTCGCCCACGGCCATGATCCAGCAGGGCACGGAGGAGCCGGTGCAGCCCCCGGCCGTCTTCTGGTCGCCGGACTCGAAGCGGTTCATCACCTACCGGCTGGACGCGCGGAAGGCCGGGCGGCTGAGCATGGTGCAGCACGCTCCGCCGGACCGGGTGCGGCCGTACTTCTACACGTACGTGTATCCGCTGCCGGAGGACACGGTGCTGCCGACGGCGGAGCCGATCATCTTCGAGGTGGGGACGTGGCGGCGCATCCCGGTGCAGATGGAGCCGATCCAGCTCCAGTACTTCGGCGGGCCTTCGGTCGGCACCTGGTTCCCGGACGGCCAGCGGCTGTACGTGCTGGTCAACGATCGCGGCTTCACCTGGCGCGAGGTCCGGGAGATCGACGCGCGGACGGGCGCGGTGCGGGTCCTGATCCGCGAGGAGGGGGACCCGTACGTGGACACCTCCTCGGGGGCGATCCTGCGCTTCCTGGACCAGGGCAAGGAGATCCTCTGGGGCTCCGAGCGCGACGGGTGGATGCACCTCTACCTGTACGACGGCCGCACCGGTCGGCTCGTGCGGCAGGTGACGAAGGGGGAGTGGGTGGTGCGGGGGATCGTGCACGTGGATGAGAAGGCCCGCGTGGTCTACTTCACGGCCGGAGGGCGGGAGCCCGGGCGCGATCCGTACCTGGTGCACCTGTACCGGATCGGGCTGGACGGGAAGGGGCTCCGGCTCCTGACCCCGGAGGACGCCGAGCACTCGGTCGTCTTCTCGCCGAGCGGCAAGTACTTCGTGGACACCTACTCCCGGCCGGATCTCCCGCCCGTGTCGGTGCTGCGGCGCGCGTCCGACGGCGCGCTCGTGCGCGAGCTCGAGCGGGCGGACATCGAGCGGCTGCTCGCCACCGGCTGGAAGTTCCCGGAGCCGTTCCGGGCGAAGGCGCGCGACGGGAAGACCGACATCTACGGGATCATCTGGCGGCCCTCGACCTTCGATCCTTCGAAGACGTACCCGGTGGTGGAGCAGATCTACACCGGTCCCCAGGGCTTCTTCGTGCCGAAGAGCTTCGGCCGCGCGCTGCGGAACAGCGCCCAGTCGATCGCCGAGCTGGGGTTCATCGTGGTGCAGATCGACGGGCTGGGCACCGCCGGGCGTTCCCGGGCGTTCCACAACTTCTCGTACAAGAACCTGGGCGACGGCGGGATCCCGGACCACATCGCGGCGCTGCGCCAGATGGCGGAGAAGTACCCCTACATGGATCTCAGCCGGGTGGGCATCTACGGGCACTCGGCCGGCGGCTACGACGCGGCGCACGCGATGCTCACGCACCCGGAGTTCTACAAGGTCGGCGTGGCGTCTGCGGGGAACCACGACCACCGGATGGACAAGGCGTGGTGGAACACGCAGTGGATGGGCTACCCCGTGGGCGACCACTACCGGGAGCAGTCGAACGTGACGCTGGCGCATCGCCTCCAGGGCAAGCTGCTCCTGGTGCACGGGGACGTGGACGAGAACGTCCCGGTCTCGGCGACGCTCCAGTTCGTGAACGCGCTGATCGAGGCCAACAAGGACTTCGAGCTGCTGATCCTGCCGAACCAGAACCACGGCTTCGGGGACCACCCCTACTTCGTGCGGAAGCGCTGGGACTTCTTCGTGAGGCACCTGCTGGGGGTGGAGCCACCGGCGTGGGATCTGAGGCCGCGGCTCTCGCAGAGCGCCGGGCGCTGAGCCGGTCGGGCGGCGCGTACGGGGTCTTGGTGTGCGCGCGCGCCGTCAGGCGCCAAGGAGAGGTCGCTCTCTCGGGCGCGCCGGGCGAATCGCCGGGCCGGTCTTAGGGACGGTCCTGACTCACTCCGGGAGACGAGCCGCTGTTCACGCGGTTCGCTCCCGAGCTCGCCGCCGCCCGGCTGACGGAGGTCGTGGCGGCGGCGGCATCGCCCGGTGGACGACGGGAGAGCTCCTCGAAGTCGGCCCGCGAGCGGGCCATTGCGCTCTGCTGAGCTCCAGCGGGCGTCGATCGGGCCCGGCGGATGGGGCGGCGGGTGGCGTGGAGACTGCCGGGCGACGCGCTCGGGCCGCGGGTGGTCACCGCGGTCGATCGGCAGCAGCGCGTGCCTGCGGAGGAACTCTCCAACCCTGTGCAGGATACCGATGGGGTGACGGAGGCCGGCGGGGAGAGCCCGACGGCGCCGGCGCCCAGCGTCCACGGCTGTCGTCCGCGGCGGTGCGGCAGCGGCCGACGGTCCGGTTCGCCTCTCCCGGCCGGTGCCCGGGTGCGCCCGTGCGGGCGTTGCGGGGCGAGGACCCGGGACGGCGGGCACAGCTCCGCGGTTTCATCTGCAACGTATGACAGGAGAACGCATGTCGGCCCACGCATCCGCTTCGGGGAGGAAGGCGGAACCGGCTGCCTCCCCCGAGGCCCCGCACTCCCTCGGCCTGTTCGACGCGACCATGCTCGTGGTCGGCGCGATGATCGGCTCGGGGATCTTCATCGTCACGGCGGACATCGCGCGCCAGATGAACTCTCCGGGGTGGCTGCTCCTGGTCTGGCTGGTGACCGGGATCCTGACGGTTTTCGGGGCGCTCTCGTTCGGGGAGCTGGCGGCGGCGATGCCGAGGGCGGGGGGCACGTACGTGTTCCTGCGCGAGGGGCTGGGGCCGCTGGCGGGGTTCCTCTACGGCTGGACGCTCTTCGTGGTGATCCAGACGGGGACGATCGCGGCGGTCGCGGCGGCGTTCGCGCGGTTCCTCGGCGTTATCTTCCCGGCGGTCTCGCCCGACGTCTTCCTGTCGTTGGGCCGGATCCCGATGCCGGGCGGTGAGATCGAGCTGGGGGTTTCGCCGCAGCGTATCGTGGCGATCATCGTCGTCGCGATCCTGACGGCCGTGAACATCCGGGGGCTGCGCGAGGCGAAGTGGGTCCAGAACATCTTCACGGTCGCCAAGACCGGCGCGCTGATCGGGCTGATCGTGCTCGGAGTCGCGGTGGGGTGGGCGTCCGAGGCGACGGCCGTGAACTTCCGGGACATGTTCACGGGCGCGCCGTCGGGGATGGCGCTCGTGCTGGCGTTCGGCGCGGCGATGGTCGGCTCGCTCTTCTCGTCCGACTCGTGGCACAACGTGACGTTCGCGGCGGCGGAGGTGCGGCGACCGGAGCGGAACCTGCCGCTGGCGCTCGGCCTGGGTGCGGGGACCGTCACGGTGCTGTATCTCCTGGCGAACATTGCGTATCTCATGGTGCTGCCGCTGCCGGAGATCCAGAACGCGCCGGAGGATCGGGTGGGCACACTGGCGCTGCAGCGGATCCTGGGCGAGCCCGGGCTCTACGTGATGGCGGTCGCGATCCTGGTCTCGACGTTCGGGTGCCTGAACGGGCTGATCCTGGCCGGCGCACGGGTCTACTACGCGATGGCGCGGGACGGCCTCTTCTTCCGGATCGCCGGGGTGCTGTCGCCGCGGACGCAGGTGCCTGCCTGGGCGCTGTTCCTGCAGGGGGTGTGGGCGGTGTTGCTGACGCTGACGGGGACGTACGGGCAGCTACTCGACTACGTGATCTTTGCCGCGTTGCTGTTCTACGCGCTCACGATCGTGGCGCTGTTCGCGCTGCGGGTGCGGCGCCCTGACCTGCCGCGCCCGTACCGGGCGTTCGGGTACCCGGTCGTTCCGGCGGTATACATGCTCTCGGCGGCGGCGGTGGCGGGGATCCTCCTGTTCGCCAAGCCGGTCTACACCTTCTCGGGGCTGTTCCTCGTCCTTCTGGGCGTGCCGGTCTACTTCCTGTGGCGGGCGCGCGCGGGCGAGCGGGTGGCGGCGGCGGAGGCGGCGCCGTCGGGTGTTCCGGAGGGGTGAGCGCCGGGTGTGTGCGGGGCCGGCGCCGCTGCCGGGCGCTCGCAGTTCGGTCTGGCGCAGTTTTCTTTCTCCGTATATTTGATGAAATGGCCAGCCGAGTCCGCCGGCGGGTGCCGTGTCGGCGCGGCGGCTAGCGGGGGGCGCGGGCTGGAAGCCGGCGTTCTGACCGCCGACCTTGCCGGGTCCCACCACAGTGTATACTTTATACAATATCGGAGAGCCTCATGGATCGAGTCACCACAGCGTCCCAGCGGTCCGCGGCGGCCGAGCCGGCGGCCGGGCAGCGGCCGATCCGACGGCAAACGGTCACCGCCCTTACCGTGGAAGCCCTCCGCGAGAAGATCCTCCGAGGTGAGTACCCCGAGGGTGCACCGCTCCGGCAGGATACGCTGGCTGCTGAGCTGGGAGTGAGCCGAATACCGGTCCGTGAGGCGCTGAGACAGCTCGAGGCCGAGGGGCTGGTGACCTTCGTGCCCCACTTCGGGGCGGTCGTATCCAGCCTCTCGCTGAGCGAGATCAAGGAGCTGTTCGAGTTGCGCGCGCTACTGGAGACGGACCTGTTGCGGCGCGCGATTCCGCGGATCCGGGAGGAGGACCTGGACCGCGCGGATGAGATCCTCGACCAGTACGACGCGGCGATCCGGGAGCGGAACGTCGCGTTGTGGGGCGAGCTGAACTGGCGGTTCCACTCGACGCTGCTCCTGCCTGCGGATCGGCCCCTGACGATGGGGGTCGTGCAGAACCTGAAGAACCAGAGCGACCGGTACACGCGTCTGCAGCTGTCGCTGACGCACAGGGAGAGCCGGGCGGCGCAGGAGCATCGGGAGATTGCGCGGGCGGTGCGGGAGCGGGACGTGGAGCAGGCGTGTGCGTTGCTGGCGGCGCACATCATTTCGGCGGGGCGTGTGCTGGTGGAGTTCCTGCGGGAGCACCGGTCGCGCTCGGAAGAAGGGAGCTGAAGGTTTTTCCTGGGATAGACGAGTCATGGCCACGGTAGCCGAAGGCACGGTGCTTCGGAACTACATCGCCGGCCGATTCCGGGAGGGGTCGGGCGACCGGCTGATTACGGCTCTGAATCCGTCGGATGCGTCGGACGTGGTGGCGCGGGTGCCGGCGGGGTCGCCGGAGGACGCGCGGGCTGCGGTCGAGGCGGCGCAGGGAGCGCTGGAGGCGTGGCGTCGGCTGCCGGGGCCTGCGCGTTCGGAGCATCTGTACCGCTGGGCGGCGGTGGTGGAGGAGCGGAAGGAGGAGCTGGCGCGGGCGGTGAGCCGGGAGGTGGGGAAGCCGATCGGGGAGGCGCGGGGCGAGGTGGCGCGGTGCGTGGTGATCCTGCGGTACTACGCGGGGGAGGCGGTGAGGGAGGTGGGGGAGGTGGTGCCGGCGCAGGTGGAGGGCGCGCTGCAGTTCACGCTGCGGGAGCCGGTGGGGGTGGTGGCGCTGATCACGCCGTGGAACTTCCCGGTTGCGATCCCGTTGTGGAAGGCGGCGCCGGCGCTGGCGTTCGGCAACACGGTGGTCCTGAAGCCGTCGGAGCAGGCGTCTCATGTGGCGACGCTGCTGGCGGAGACGGCGGAGGCCGCGGGTCTGCCGGCGGGGGTGTTCAACGTGGTGCTGGGTGGGGGCGCGGAGGTGGGCGAGTCGCTGATCCGTGCGGAGGGGGTGCGGGCGGTGAGCTTCACGGGGTCGGCGACGATCGGCGGGCGGGTCGCCTCGATCTGCGCGGAGCGGAACATCCGGTACCAGACGGAGATGGGCGGGAAGAACGTCGTGATCGTGGCCGGGGATGCCGATCTGGATCTGGCTGCGCGGCTCACGGCGTCGGGGGCGATGCGGTACGCGGGGCAGAAGTGCACGGCGACGAGCCGGGCGGTGGTGGTGCGGAGCGTGGCGGAGTCGTTTTTCGAGAAGCTGCGGCGGGAGGTGGAGGCGCTGCCGCTCGGGCCGGTGGAGGATCCGCAGGCGGCGGTGGGTCCGCTGATCAGCGAGGCTGCGCGGGAGCGGGTGCGGAGGGCGGTGGAGGCTGCGGACGCGGAGCGGTTGTGCGGGGGCGGTTTGCCGACCGATCCGCGTTTTGCGCGGGGGTTCTTCTTCGTGCCGACCGTGCTGCGCGACGTGGATCCGGCGTCGCCGGTGGCGCAGGACGAGCTGTTCGGGCCCGTGCTGGCGACGTTCGTGGTGGAGGACCTGGACGAGGCGATCGAGGTGGCGAACCGGACGCGCTACGGGCTGAGCGCGTCGCTCTTCACGCGTGACATCGGGAACGTGCTGTCCTACCTGCGTCGGATCGAGGCGGGGCTGGTGCGGGTGAACGGGGACACGACGGGGGTGGATCCTCACGCGCCGTTCGGGGGGGTGAAGGGGTCGAGCTCCGGGAGTCGGGAGCAGGGCTCGGCGGCACGGGAGTTCTACACGGAAATCAAAACGGTACAGATCAACGCCTGAGGCGCTGTTCCGCGCGGCGATCGCCGGGGTGCGCCCGGCGGCGGGGCCGGAGAGCGGGTGGGTCGCCTTGCGTCGTGGGCGGGCGCCCGGTGGTGCGCGATTGCCCGGGATCGCGGCCGATAGGGATGAACAGGTCATGACCGTGCAGACCTCTGCAGCGTCGGATCGGGCCGGGGTGAGCGGCCTGAGCTTTCCGGAGTCCATCACCGTCGTGGATTCGCACACGGAGGGTGAGGGGACGCGGGTGGTGGTGGAGGGCTGGCCGCAGCCGGCGGGTGCGACGATGGCGGAGCGGCGGGAGGAGCTCCGCCGTCGGTACGATCACCTGCGGAGCGGGGTGGTGTGCGAGCCGCGGGGCCACGAGGCGCTGGTGGGCGCGCTGCTGACGCCGCCGGTGAACGAGGGTTCGGTGGCGGGCGTCATCTTCTTCAACAACGTCGGCTACCTGGGGATGTGCGGGCACGGGCTGATCGGCGTGGTCCGCACGCTGGAGTTCCTGGGGCGGATCGGGCCGGGGCGTGTCCGCGTGGACACGCCGGTGGGGACGGTGAGCGCGGAGCTGGAGCCGGACGGCTCGGTGGCGATCCGGAACGTGCCGGCGTACTGCCACGCGCTGGACGTGGCGGTCGATGTGCCGGGCGTGGGGAAGGTGGTGGGCGACATCGCCTACGGCGGGAACTGGTTCTTCATCACGCACGTGCCGGGCTGCCGGATCGAGCTGGGCAACCTGGAGGAGCTGCTGCGGGTGACGCGGGCGATCCGGGGTGCGCTGCAGCGGGAGGGGATCACCGGGGCCGGGGGTGCGGAGATCGACCACGTGGAGCTGTGGGGCCCGCCGAGCCGGGAGGATGCCGACGCGAAGAACTTCGTGCTCTGTCCGGGGGGCGAGTACGACCGTTCGCCGTGCGGGACGGGGACCTCGGCGAAGATGGCGGTGCTCCACGCGCGTGGCGAGCTGGCCCCGGGCGCGCTGTGGCGGCAGGAGAGCGTGACCGGGAGTCTGTTCACGGGGTGGCTGACGGAGGAGGACGGGAGCCTGATCCCGCACATCCGCGGGCGGGCGTTCGTCACCGGCCAGGCCACGCTGCGGTTCGACCCCCGCGACCCGTTCCGGGCGGGGTTCCGGTCTTCCTGATGGCGAGTGCAGGCGGAAGTTGAGCCGGAGACCCGATGCGATCGTGGTGGGCGCCGGCATTGTCGGCGCGGCGTGCGCGGAGGCTCTCGCGCGCGAGGGGCTCCGAGTGGAGGTGCTGGAGGCGGGGATTGCGGGGGGCGGGACGACGGCGGCGGGGATGGGGCACATCGTCGTCATGGACGATTCGGAGGCGCAGTTCGCGCTGACCAGCTACTCGCGGCGGCTGTGGTCCGAGCTCGCGGCGGAGCTGCCGGAGAACTGTGAGTTCCTGCCGTGCGGCACGCTGTGGGTGGCGGAGGAGGAGGCGCAGCTCGAGGCGTTGCGGGCGAAGGCCGCGTTCTACACGGCGCGCGGGGTCGAGGCCGAGCTGCTGGACGCGAGGGGGGTGGCGGAGGCCGAGCCGAACCTGCGGACGCCGCTGGCGGGCGGGCTGCTTGTGGCGGGAGACGGGGTCGTCTACCCGCCGGCGGTCGCGCGGTATCTGCTGGCCAGGGCGCGGGAGCACGGGGCCGGGTTGCGTGAGGGGTGCCGGGTGGAGCGGATCGAGGGCCGGGCGGTGTTGGTGGGCGGGGAGCGGATCGAGGCCGGGCTGGTCGTGAACGCTGCCGGTGCGGCGGCGGCCGAGCTGACGCCGGGGCTGCCGATCATGCCGCGGAAGGGGCACCTGGTCGTCACGGACCGCTACCCGGGATTCTGCCGGCACCAGGTCGTGGAGCTGGGCTACCTGAAGAGCGCGCACGTGCTGACGTCGGAGTCGGTGGCGTTCAACGTCCAGCCGCGGGCGACGGGTCAGTTGCTGATCGGCTCGTCGCGGGAGCTGGTGGGGTGGGATGCGGCCGTGAATCGTCGTCTGGTGGGGCAGATGCTGCGGCGGGCGATCGAGTTCATGCCGGGCCTGGCGTCGCTCAAGGCGCTCCGGGTCTGGACGGGGTTCCGCCCGGCGACGCCGGACAAGCTGCCTCTGATCGGCCGCTGGGAGGAGGCGGACGGGTTGTGGATCGCTGCGGGGCACGAGGGGCTGGGGATCACGACGGCGCTGGGGACGGCGCGGATCCTGGCGGACCTGGTGCTGGGGCGGACGCCGGAGCTGGACCCGGCCCCGTACGCGCCGGGTCGGGTGCAGGCGGAAGCGACGGCGTAGGATGAGCGAGCAGGTCGAGATCCAGGTGAACGGGAAGGTGGTCCGCGTGCGTGCGGGCGTGAGCCTGGCCGCGGCGCTGCTCGACGCGGGGGAGCCGGTGTTCCGGCGGTCGGTGGGAGGCAGCCCGCGCGGCCCGCTCTGCGGGATGGGGGTGTGCTTCGAGTGCCGGGTCACGATCGACGGGGTCGCGCACCGCCGTGCGTGTCTCGAGCCGGTGGTGCCGGGGATGAAGGTGGTGACCGGTGGCTGACGGGGTCGTGAGCCGGATCGAGGCGGACGTCGCCGTGGTGGGGGCGGGGCCGGCGGGGATCGCGGCGGCGGTGCGGGCGGCGGAGTCGGGGCTCCGGGTCGTCGTGGTGGATGAGGGGTTCCGGCCCGGGGGGCAGATCTGGCGGCATCGGACGCCGGACGCTTTGCCGCCGGTGGCGCGGCGCTGGCTCGGGCGGCTGGAGCGCTCGGGCGCGCGGGTGCTCTGCCAGGCGACGGTCGTGGATGCGGCGCCGGAGGGCCGGCTGACCGTGGAGCAGCCTGGCGCGCCGATGATCGTGGAGGCGGGGAAGCTGGTCCTCGCGACCGGCGCGCGGGAGCGGTACCTGCCGTTCCCGGGCTGGACGCTGCCGAACACGGTCGGGGTGGGCGGGGCGCAGGCGCTGCTGAAGGCGGGGGCGTCCTTTGCCGGGAAGCGGGTGGTGGTGGCGGGCTCGGGGCCGTTGCTCCTCGCCGTGGCGGCGGGGCTGGCGGAGGCGGGTGCGCGGGTCGCGGTGGTCGCCGAGCAGGCGCCGGCGGCCGCGGTGCTGCCGTTCCTGGTGGGGCTCTGGCGCTGGCCCGGGAAGCTGCTCCAGGCCGCCGGGTATCGCGCCGCGCTCGGCGGGGCCCGGTACGCGTGGGGGACGTGGGTGGTGCGGGCCTCGGGCGATGACGTGGTCCGCGAGGTCACGCTCACCGATGGCCGGCGCACGTGGACCGAGCCGTGCGACCTGCTCTGCGTCGGTTACGGCCTGGTGCCGAACACCGAGCTCGCCCGGCTGCTGGGTTGTGCGGTCGAAGGGGGGCGGGTGGTCGTCGATCGGCGGCAGGAGACCACCGTTCGTGGCGTCTACTGCGCGGGGGAGCCCACGGGGATCGGCGGTGCGGAGGTCGCGCTCCTCGAGGGCGAGATCGCCGGGTACGCCGTGGCGGGGCGGGAGGGGGAGGTGACGAGCCGGGCCACTGCTCTCGCCCGCGCGCGGCGCTTCGCCCGCCGCCTCGAAGCCGCGTTTGCGTTGCGGGAGGAACTGCGCCGGCTGCCTGACGACGAAACGATCGTCTGCCGGTGCGAGGATGTTTGCTACGGCCGACTGCGCCAGGAGCGCTCGGCCCGATCAGCCAAACTGTTCACCCGGGCCGGAATGGGCCCCTGTCAGGGGCGGATCTGCGGGCCCGCGCTCGAGTTCATGCTCGGGTGGCCGATGCAAACCGTGCGCGCGCCCGTCGCGCCCGCGACGGTGGCCACTCTTTCTGACATCGAAGCGCCGCAGGGGGCGGCCTAGGAGTGTGTCGTTATGCAGAGAAGCGATTGGGCCGGGGTATTCCCCGCGATCACGACGCCGTTCAAGCAGGATTTCTCGGTCGATTACGAGGCTCTCGAGAACCACGTGACGTGGCTGCTGGACAGCGGCTGCAAGGGGATCGTCGCGCTGGGCTCTCTGGGGGAGGGGGCGACGCTGACCTTCGATGAGAAGATCGAGATCCTGAAGGTGTGCAAGAAGGCGACGGAAGGCCGTGCGCCGCTGGTCGCAGGGATCTCGGGGCTCGGGACCGCGGAGTGCGTCACGCTGGCGAAGGCCGCGGCGGACGCAGGCTGCGACGGTCTCATGGTCCTCCCGCCCTACGTCTACCGGGGCGACTGGCGGGAGATGGAGGCGCACGTCTCGGCGGTCATCACGGCCACGCCGCTGTCCTGCATGCTGTACAACAACCCGATCGCCTACGGGACGGACTTCACGGCGCCGCAGATCGAGTACCTGGCGCAGCGCCACGAGAACCTGCACGCCGTCAAGGAGTCGAGCGGGGACGCGCGGCGCGTCTCGGCGATCCGGGAGTTACTGGGCGATCGGCTGGCGATCTTCGTCGGGCTGGACGACATGGCGCTCGAGGGGATCGCGGTGGGTGCGACGGGCTGGGTGGCGGGGCTCGTGAATGCGCTGCCCGTCGAGTCGGTCCGGCTCTTCGAGCTGGCCAGCTCGGGGAGGATGGAGGAAGCCCAGGAGCTCTACCAGTGGTTCCTCCCGCTCCTCCGGTTCGACACGGTGCCGAAGTTCGTGCAGCTCATCAAGCTGGTGCAGGCGTACGTGGGGCGCGGGACGACGACGGTGCGCCCGCCGCGGCTCGAGCTGGTGGGCGAGGAGCTGGAGGAGGCGACGCGCATCATCAAGGCCCAGCTCGGCCAGCTGGCGACGGTGTGACGCCCCGGGTACCCCGGGAGCGCCGGAGCCGGCAGAGGGTCGCGGCGAAGGGCGAAGGACCCGCGCCGCGACCCTCTCGTGTATTCGCCCGCCGCGTTCGCGGGGTCGGCTGCGGCTCCGTGCGCCCGGGAGAGGCGCGCTGGCGGTGACGGGCTCGGAGGACGCTCGGGCCAAAGAGAAGCAGCGTAGTCGGGCCCCCGCGTCGCAGGCTGGAGCCGAGGCGTGATGCGGTCGCGGCGTGCGTCAGCGCGCCTGCTGCAACCGGTACAGCGCGACGTGCTGCTCGCCGGTCTCGTCCTCGTACATGCCCAGGAGATGATCGTGACCAACCTCGAACACGGTCAGCTCCACGGGTAGGCGCAGGACCTTGAGAGTACGTCCATCCAGGCCGATCGCGCGGAGCTCCGTCACCGGGTCGCCCGGCGCCGAGGTCACGACCCACAGCGTCCCTCCAGGGTCGGCGAACAGGTTCGTATACGGCGGCCGATACTCGGGCATCGGGATCTCCAGCAGGAGGCGCCTGGCGGCCTCCCGGGTCTCCCGGTCGCCCAGCATCGCGACCTGAGCGTCGATCGCCCGCTCATAGTTGCGCTCCGTCGGCCGGCGCGGCGCCACACCCACCGGCAGGGCGCCGGCGCGTTGCCCATCGAGGGTGTAGACATCCACGAAGGCGGAATCCGCCGTCCCCACGTAGAGCCGGTCCCGGGTGACCGCGATGCGCGTCAATTTTCCAAGAGGGCGGTTCTCCCCGATCGGCACCTCTCCCAGGAGGCGCGTGTAGTTGCCGCTCGCATCCGCCAGCCACAGGGCCGCCGTCTGGTGCGGAACCTTTTCGTTCGCGGGAAGCGGCTCCCGGGGGCTCAGGTGGATGGCGAAGAGGCCGTCCCGCGAGCAATAGAAAAACGCTGGATCGCGCAGCACCCGGTACTCGCGCGCGATGCGGCCGGCGCTGTCGATCACGGTCATCTCCTGCTGCGCGTAATCCCATACGAAGACCGAGTCGGCGCCGCATTGCCCGAGCCACCAGGGGGCGGTGAACTCTCCTGGGCCCTGCCCGCCGCGACCGACCGTGCGAAGAGGCCGCCCTGACGGGTCGAAGAAGCGGATCGCGGGTGCGCCCGGGTCGGCCACGACGATCACACCGTTCGACAGCCGGGTCGCTCCCGCCGCGTGCATGAAACCCTCCTCGCGGCGGGCGTCGTACCGGGGATGTCGAGGATCGGCACGGCGCTGACCGTGGCCGCGCCCTTCTCCTGCGAATCGCCGTCGCTTCCCGAACAGGCCAGCACGCTGCTCAACAACGCGCACGCGACCATCAGGTGTCTCATGGCCTCCTCCCGGGGCCGACGCGGAGCCCGTCCGGTTCTGGTCGAGCGTGATCGACGTGGATCGAGTTCTGGAGCCGTCGTTGGCGCGCTTCGTTCAGGCGGGCGTGTGTGATCGGCTCGGTGCGGCGGATGCCGCCGGTGTGGGCAAAGCGTTCACCCCTCTCGAATCGACGAGTTGAGCCGAGGAGAGCGGATCGGTCGGATCCAGGCGCGGGAGACGCCCATGGCGGGGTTCCGAGCCCGGAACGCCCCTCGTTGCTCATCTATGCAATCGTCGGCCACCGCGCAGCAAGGTCGTCGCAGGCTGCGACGCGGCGATGCGATCGACCCGGGCCGGGGCGTTCGCGGGTCCAGGCGGCTGGAGACCGGAGAGCTGGATGCTTCGGTGGCCCGAGGCCGGCTGCCTGGAGAATGCGGTCCCAGGGGGCCGCGAGCAGGGGTGTCCCCGGCTCGCGCGGGAGCCGGGCGGCGGTGAGATGAGGCAAGGGGCGTGGAGGAAGCGAGCCGCCGGGCTCTGCCGTGGGGCTGCCCGGGCAGGACGGGATCACCGCGGGAACGCGGCCGCTCCGGCGAGCGGAGCGCCGACCGGGGCGAAGCAGGCGGGGCGAGCTTGCGGCCGTGTGGGCCACGGGCGCCGGCAGGCGACTCTTGTCAGCCCGGCGTCGCGACGGTATGGTTAACTACATCCACCTCCGAACGCCGCCGTCTGCCCGCTCTGTGCGGTGGCATTCCCCGCGGCTGATCCAGCCGCCATGGAACGCACGGCCGCCGTCCTCGCGGCGGCGTTCTCAAGATCCACCCCACGTCCGGAGAACCGCTACCATGTTCGAAGGTCAAGGGATCTCCCGCCGGAACTTCCTCAAGCAGACCGGCGCCGGTCTGGCCGCCGCCAGCGTGGCCCCGATGTTCGTGCCGAAGAGCGTGTTCGGCGCCAACGACCGGGTCGTCATCGCCGTGATCGGCATCCGTGGCCAGGGGGGCGCGCACATCAACGGCTTCGGCCGGCTCGAGAACGTGCGGATCAAGACGATCTGCGACGTGGACGAGAACCTCTGGCCGGCGCGGGTCCGGGAAATCCAGGAGAAGTTCGGCTACAAGCCCCGCACCGAGTACGACATGCGGCGGGTCTTCGATGACAAGGACATCGACGCCGTGACGTTCGCGACGCCGAACCACTGGCACGCGTTGGGGACGATCTGGGCGGCGCAGGCGGGCAAGCACGTCTACGTCGAGAAGCCGGCCTCGCACGACATCTGGGAGGGCCGACAGATGGTCAACGCGGCCCGGGCCTACAACGTGCTCGTGCAGGTCGGGTTCCAGAACCGCTCGCGGCGCAACACGCGGGCGGCGATCAAGTTCCTGCACGAAGGGGGGATCGGCAAGGTTTACATGGCGCGGGGGCTCTGCTACAAGCCCCGGGGCAACATCGGGCGCTACCCGGACGGGCCGATGCAGGAGGGCGAGCGGTTCGCATTCACGCTCGACAGCACGGACTACCTGCCCCCGTACACGGCGGAGTACCTCAAGAAGGTGCACTACGACCTCTGGGTGGGCCCGGCGCCGATGCGGCCGTTCAACCGTAACCGTTTCCACTACAACTGGCACTGGCAGTGGGATTACGGGAACGGCGACACGGGGAACCAGGGGCCGCACCAGCTCGATGTGGGCCGCTGGGGCCTGAACAAGCACGAGTACCCGGTGAAGGTGAAGTCGTCCGGGGGGCTCTTCATCTACGGCGACTCGGCCCAGGAGACGCCGAACACGCAGACGACGATCTTCGAGTACGCGGACGGCACGATCTTCGAGTTCGCGACGCGCGGCCTGCCGACGAATCCGGACGGCGGGATCCGGATCGGGGTGATCTTCTACGGGAGCGAAGGCCGGCTCGAGATCGACGATGCGGGGCGGTGGAAGACGTACATGGGGCACAAGGGGGAGCCGGGTCCGGACTCGTCGACGATCACCGAGGAGGAGTCGGACGCGCGGATCCTGGTGGGTACGGGCTCGAGCGGGCATTACCTGAACTTCATCGAGGCGGTGCGGTCGGGGAGGCGGGAGGACCTGAACTGCGACATCGAGGAGGGTCACCGCTCGAGCGCGCTGGCGCACCTGGCCAACATCTCGTACCGGCTGGGCCGGGAGCTGGCGTTCGACGGGACGCGGGAGCAGTTCGTGGGCGACGAGGAGGCGAACCGGCTGCTGCGTCGGCAGGAGACGCGGCCGCCCTACGTCGTCCCGGACCTGAGCCGGACCGCGTCGGCGAAGAGCTGAAGCGGGGGCATCGGAGCTCCGCCGGCGGACCGTCGCGCGAGACCCCGCTGCGGCTTGCAGCGGGGTCTCGCGCTCGTTCATGGCCGTGCTCTCGTGGCGTGCCGGGTCGCGGCCGGGCTACCGCGGGCGCTGGCGGGCGAGTAAGATTCGCGCGGCGCGGGCGCGCGCGTCGGTGATTCCACTCCAGGTCACGTCGAGGTTCTGCATGCAGGAACGGCCTTTGGCGCTGGATGGACGCACGTCCATCCGTGCGATCGTCTTCGATTTCGGCGGGGTGCTCGTGGACTGGAACCCGCGGTACCTCTACCGCCAGCTCTTCGCCGACGAGGAGGCGATGGAGCGCTTCTTCCGGGAGATCGACTTCATTGCGTGGAACCACGAGCAGGACCGCGGCCGACCCTTCGCCGAGGGGGTCGCACTGCTCAGCCGCGAGTTCCCGCACTACGCGGAGCTGATCGCCGCGTACCGCCACCGCTGGGAGGAGTCGATCTCCGGGCCGATCTGGGAGACGGTCGAGATCCTGGGCGAGCTGAAGCGGCAGGGCTACCCGCTCTACGGGCTGACGAACTGGTCGGCGGAGACGTTCCCTCTGGTGCGGGATCGGTACGAGTTCTTCGGCTGGTTCGACGCGATCGTGGTGTCGGGCGAGGTGCGGATGTGCAAGCCGGAGCCGGGGATCTTCGAGGTGCTGCTCGAGCGGAGCGGGCGCGCGGCGGGCGAGTGCCTCTTCATCGACGACTCGCCGGCGAACGTGGCGGCCTCGGAGCAGCTCGGGTTCCAGGCGATCCGGTTCGAGTCGCCGGCGCAGCTCCGCGATGAGCTGGTCCGGCGGGGGTTGCTGGCGTAGCGGCGGGGCGGGAGGGTGGTTCCCGCCGTTTCAGGAGGACGGGGGATGAAGGCATCGGTCGAGGAGATCCGCCGGCGTTTCGATCAGGAGGTGGATCGGTTCGCCAACCTGGAGACGGGCCAGAGCACGGCGGTGGACTCACCGCTCATGCTGGAGCTGGTGACGCAGGCCGCGGCCGCTACCAATCCGGATGCCCGGAGCGTCCTGGACGTGGGGTGCGGGGCCGGCAACTACACGCTCAAGCTCCTGGAGGCGCTGCCTGGGCTGGACGTCACGCTGGTGGATCTGAGCCGCCCCATGCTCGATCGGGCCACGGAGCGCCTCGGCCCGGTGGCGCGTTCGATCACGGCGATCCAGGCGGACATCCGGGA
>DATCLG010000118.1:0-2558 GCA_036564015.1 Longimicrobiales bacterium | reverse complement strand
TCGCCGTAGCCGAAACCGAATTCGTACCTGCCTGGCATGGTGCTGTCCTCCTGTAGCACGGCCTGCTCGTCCAGCCGGGTTCCCGTGAACGGGCAGCGTTTTGGCGGCATGGCGGGGCCGCCCCTGCCCGGGCGCAGGACTGAACGGCGTTCAGGCGGACGTCCGGCCGCCTCACCCGCGGGCGATGCAACCGCGGGACCACGGGGGAGGGCGGCGCCAGCTGGGCGCGAATGCGCTGGGGAGATTCGTCGGGGCCGACAGTCTCCCCGCGAGACCGGCGCAGCGCGATCTCCGCCCGAACACATTTCAGGAAGTGATCGGTTGTATGATTCCGCCCTCCGGCGTCCGACGCGCCGGGGTTGGGGACGAAAGAACGGGCACCGGCGTCGGGAACGCCCCGCGGCGCGGCACGGATGCTGAAGGGGGCTCGGGCGCTGCGGTCGCCGGCGAGGATGACCCGGCGCGACCCGACCCCACGACGGCGTGCGCCCGCCAGAGGGTCGGGCGGGAACAGGGAACCGCAAGCTGGATGGAGGGATGCTCATGGTCACGACTGGCGGGCCGCTGGTGCGTGAGGTGCGGTTCCCGGCGGACTCCGTGGAGCTGGAGGGGACGCTCGCCCTGGCGCCGGAGGCGTCGGCCATCGTGCTGTTCGCCCACGGGGCGGGGAGCAGCCGCTTCAGTCCCCGGAACCGGCTGGTGGCGGGAGTACTCCGCGAGGCAGGCCTCGGAACGCTCCTCTTCGACCTCCTCACCGCCTCGGAGGAGGTGGATCGGGCCGCCGTCTTCGACATTCCGCTCCTCGCCCGGCGCCTCATCGCCGCGACTCGCTGGTTCCAGAGGAACCCCGAGACCGCCGGCCTCCGGATCGGGTACTTCGGGGCGAGCACCGGGGCGGCGGCAGCGCTGATCGCTGCGGCCGAGCTGGGCGATGAGATCGGCGCGGTGGTCTCGCGGGGCGGACGCCCCGACCTGGCCGCGGATCGGCTCGGCGACGTGCGTGCGCCCACGCTCCTGATCGTGGGGGGCGAGGACGAGCCCGTGCTCTCGCTCAACCGTGAGGCGTTCGAGCGGCTCGGCGGCGAGAAGGAGCTCGTGGTGATCCCCGGCGCGACGCACCTGTTCGAGGAGCCCGGCGCACTCGAACAGGTGGCCGCATTCGCACGGGACTGGTTCGTCCGCCACCTGCAGGCCTGAACACGGACGCGCCGGCCCACGAGCCGGTCAGATCGGGCGCGACGGCGCGATCACGGCGGCGGAGCCGACGGTCCCGCGCCGGCCCGCGGCGTTCGGACAGGGCACGTCGCTTGCGACCCTCGCCGCAGGCGTGCCACCCGAGGACGTGGCATCCGAGCGAGAGGGAGGACATGGCTGGCGAGGACCGGAAGATGCCGCCCCCCGGGGCTGATCCCCGGCCACCACGGTCAGGAGAAGTGGCCCGGGAGCTCTCGGTGCCCGAGGACCAGGCCCCTACGGCCGAGGAGCAGGCCGCCCGCCGCCTCCAGCGCGAGGCGGAGGCCGAACGCGCCCGGCCGCTCACGCGCGAGCTGGTCGAGTACGAGACCGCCGCGGAGGGAATCGCGGGTGCCGGGCGCGGCCAGAGCGGAACCCTCCCGGGCTCGGTCGGCGGCACGACCGGAACCGCGGGCCGCAGCGCGGGGATCCAGACGCCAGGTGCCACCGTGCCGACCTTCCCTGGCATCAGCCCCGAACGGGCCCGGCGCCTTCGGGAGCAGGGCCGTCGGAAAGAGAAAGAGGGAAAAGAAGAGGAAGAGTAGGATCGCCGCCCGGGCTGCCTACGCCGCCCTCCTCTCCTCCCGAGGCGCTGCCAGCTCCGGCGGCGTCGGCCGGCCGTAGCCCTCGAGCGCCGCGCCAAAGGCATCGAAGAGCGAAGGCGGGGCCGGCACCGCTTTCCCGACCAGCATCTTCCGGAACTGGATCGCGTTGACCACCGACTTCCCTCTCGTGTGGTTGTTGAAGACGACGTGCAGCACGGCGGTCGTCGGGTCGCGCGCGATCTCGCGCGCTCGGGCGGCCCACGGGCGGAGCTCCTGGGGCTCGTAAAGGTAATCGTAACGCGCCTGGCCCGAATCCCTGCGCCACCAGTCTCGATAGTTCCGCCCGTGCACGCGGATGTAGCCCACGCGCCCGGTCCGTTTCGCCATCGGCCTGATCGACCGCCGGAAGAGCGGCTGGTCGATGTTCACGAAGCCCACGCCCTTCTCGGCCAGCCAGGCGTAGAACTCCGGCTCGTTCCAGCTCTCGTGCCTGACCTCGATGACGAGGGGGTACTTGCGGAACGCCCGGACCAGGTCCGAGAGCCATTCGCGGTTGCCCTCGTCGTTCTTGAACGACCACGGGAACTGGATGAGTACCGCGCCCAGCTTCCCGGCCTCGTGTAGCGGGTCGAAGCCGCTGCGCACGCTCCGCACCTCGGCCAGCGTCCAGGCCTGGTCCCGCTCGTGCGTGAAGCGCCGCCACAGCTTCGCCGTGTAGTGGAAGTGGTCCAGGTCCGCGACCCGCGCGGCCCAGCGCTCGGCCACGTCGGGCTTCACGGG
>DATCLG010000117.1:0-1877 GCA_036564015.1 Longimicrobiales bacterium | reverse complement strand
TACGAGCTCGGGACGTAGATCTCGCCGCCGAGCTCCCGGAACTCGCGGGCCTTATCCTCCAGTCCGCGGCGGATCGTCTCGTCCGGCGCCGCGGGCCCAGCCGTGCCGGGGGCGGATTGCTCCTCGAGGCCCGCTCCGGCGCTCGCCCGGATCTCCTGCGTGATCTTCATCGAGCAGAACTTCGGCCCGCACATCGAGCAGAAGTGGGCGAGCTTGGCGCCCGGCGCCGGGAGCGTCTGGTCGTGGTAGGCGCGCGCGGTCGCCGGGTCGAGCGATAGGTTGAACTGGTCCTCCCAGCGGAACTCGAAGCGCGCCTTGCTGAGCGCGTCGTCCCACTCCCGGGCGCGCGGGTGACCCTTGGCGAGGTCCGCGGCGTGGGCGGCGATCCGGTAGGCGATGACGCCCTGCTTCACATCCTCCTTGTTGGGCAGCCCGAGGTGCTCCTTCGGGGTGACGTAGCACAGCATGGCGGTGCCGTACCAGCCGATCTGCGCGGCGCCGATCGCGCTGGTGATGTGGTCGTAGCCTGGCGCGATGTCCGTGGTGAGCGGCCCGAGCGTGTAGAACGGCGCCTCGTCGCACCACTCGAGCTGCTTGTCCATGTTCTCCCTGATGAGGTGCATCGGGATGTGGCCCGGGCCCTCGTTCATCACCTGGACGTCGTACTCCCAGGCGATGCGTGTGAGCTCGCCCTGGGTCCGGAGCTCGGCGAACTGGGCCTCGTCGTTGGCGTCGGCGATCGAGCCGGGGCGGAGGCCGTCGCCGAGGGAGATGGCGACGTCGTACGCCGCGAGGATCTCGCAGATCTCGCGGAAGTGGGTGTAGAGGAAGTTCTCCTCGTGGTGGGCGAGGCACCACTTGGCGATGATGGAGCCTCCGCGGGAGACGATCCCCGTCACGCGGTTGGCCGTGAGGGGGATGTAGCGGAGCAGGACGGCGGCGTGGATGGTGAAGTAGTCGACGCCCTGCTCGGCCTGTTCGATGAGCGTGTCACGGTAGATCTCCCAGGTCAGCTCTTCGGGGACGCCGCCGACCTTCTCGAGCGCCTGGTAGATGGGCACGGTGCCGATCGGGACGGGCGAGTTGCGGATGATCCACTGCCGCGTCTCGTGGATGTGCTTGCCGGTGGAGAGGTCCATGACGGTGTCGGCGCCCCAGAGGGTGGCCCAGCGGAGCTTCTCGACCTCCTCCTCGATCGAGCTGGTCACCGCCGAGTTGCCGATGTTCGCGTTGATCTTGACCTTGAAGTTGCGGCCGATGATCATCGGCTCGAGCTCGGGGTGATTGATGTTGGCCGGGATGATCGCGCGCCCGCGGGCAACCTCGGCGCGGACGAACTCGGCGTCGAACCCCTCGCGGATGGCGACGAATTCCATCTCCGGCGTGATCTCGCCGCGGCGGGCGTAGTGCATCTGGGTGACGCGGTGGCCCGGCTTGGCGCGGAGGATGGGGCGGAGGAGGGTCTCGGGCATCTCGGGCCGGCCGTTCCGGGCGGCGCCGGGGTCGGGCGAACCCGTGTCCGGCTCGGCCGGGTAGCCGCGCGCCGTGCCGGTCTGGTGGCCGACGACTTCCACGTCCCCGCGGGCGAGGATCCACTCGCGCCGAACCGGGGGCAGTCCCTCGCGCACGTCGCAGCCGAGCGGGCCGCTGGTGTCGTAGACCCGGAGCGGCGGCTCGCCGCCGGAGAGTGTGATCTCGCGCATCGGCACGCGGACGCCGTACCGACCTTCGACGTAGACCTTGCGGGAATTGGGGAAAGCGTCGCCGTAATCGCCGGGCTGGCTGGCGGAGGCCGCCCTGCCGTTGGCCGCTGCCGGCCGGGTACGCGTGCCGCGGATGCTCGGGCGGGTGCTCATGGGTCGCTCCTCTGTTCGGGT
>DATCLG010000116.1:0-48182 GCA_036564015.1 Longimicrobiales bacterium | reverse complement strand
CTGGCCGAAACCCTCAACGCCTCGTTCGAGAGGATCCAGTTCACACCCGACCTCCTCCCCGCCGATGTGATGGGGACCATGATCTACAACCAGCGTACGGGGGAGTTCACGCCCCGGCGCGGTCCGATCTTCGCGAACCTGGTCCTCGCGGATGAGGTCAATCGCGCGCCTCCGAAGGTGCAGTCGGCGCTCCTCGAGGCGATGCAGGAGCAGCAGGTCACGATCGGCGGCGAGACGTTCCCGCTCCCCAAGCCGTTCCTCGTGCTGGCGACGCAGAACCCGATCGAGCAGGAGGGCACCTATCCGCTGCCCGAGGCGCAGCTCGACCGGTTCATGTTCAAGCTGAAGGTCGGCTACCCGGACCGGGAGACGGAGAAGGAGATCATGCGGCGTATGGCGGGGCGTGAGCTCCCGCCGCTGCGAACGGTCACCACGGCCGAGGAAGTCCTGGCCGCGCGCCGTGAGATCGCCGCGCTCTACATGGACGAGAAGATCTGCGACTACATCGTCGACCTCGTCCACGCCACCCGTGACCCGGCGGCGTACGGCCTGCCCGAGCTGGAGCCTCTCATCGAGTACGGGGCGTCCCCCCGCGCCACGATCTACCTGGCCACCTGCGCCCGGGCGCACGCGTACCTCAGGGGCCGCGGGTACGTGCTCCCGGAGGACGTCAAAGCGATCGGGGCGGACGTCCTCCGCCACCGCATCATCACCAGCTACGAGGCGGAAGCCGAAGAGATCACGTCCGACGACGTGATCGCCCGAATCTTCGAGGCTGTGGAAGTCCCTTGAATCGGGAGATCCTTCGCCAGGTCCGGCTGATCGAGCTGCGGACCCGGGGCTGGGTGGACTCGATCTTCAGTGGCCAGTACCAGTCGGTCTTCAAGGGCCAGGGGGTCGAGTTCGCCGAGGTCCGGGAGTACCAGGCCGGGGACGACGTCCGGAATCTGGACTGGAACGTCACGGCGCGGATGGGGCACCCGTACGTGAAGCAGCATGTCGAGGAGCGGGAGCTGACCGTCCTGTTCGCCGTCGACCTCTCGGGCTCGGAGCAGTTCGGGACGCGGGGCTGCTTCAAGGCGGAGCTGGCGGGTGAGATCGCCGCGGTGCTGGCGCTGTCCGCCGTGCGGAACAACGATCGGGTCGGCCTGCTGCTATTCACGGATCGCATCGAGCATTTCGTTCCGCCGCAGAAAGGCCGGCGGCATGCGCTGCGGCTGATCCGCGACCTCCTGGCGTTCCGGCCGCAGGGCAGGGGGACGGACATCGGCGGGGCCCTGGATTACGCGGCCCGGCTCCTGCCGCACCGCTCGATCCTCTTCTTGTTGAGCGACTTCCACCTGACGGACGCGGCGGCTGGCGACCGTCTCAGCCGCGCGCTCCGGGTGGCGTCCCGCCGCCACGACCTGGTCGCGGTGCGGATCACCGATCGTACGGAGGAAGCGTTGCCGGACGTCGGGCTGGTGGTGCTGACGGACCCGGAAACGGGCGAAGAGGTGGCGATCGACACGGGCCGGAGGGGGGTCCTCGCGCTCTACCGGGAGTCCATCGCGCGCGAACGGGAGGCGATGCAGCGGCTTTTCCGGCGCCTGGGCATCGACGAGATCGACGTGCGGACGGATGCCTCTTACATCCAGCCGCTGCTCGCGTTCTTCCGCCGCCGGGAGCGGCAGCTCAGGCGATGAACGCCCGACGGTTCGTGCTTTTTCTGGCCGCCGCGCTCCTGGCGCTCCCGGGCCGCGGGACGGCCCAGCAGATCCGGACGGCCGTCGTGCCGGAGACCGTCACGGTGGGCGACGTCTTCCGGGCCGCGGTGCGTGTCGACCTGCCCGCCGGGTACCAGGTCGAGGCGCCCGATAGCCTGCCGGTGGCGGGCGACCTCGAGAACGCGGGTCCGCGGCGCGAGGCGGTGGACACGTTGCCCGACGGAGGTCAGCGGCTCACCGTCTCCTACCCGCTGACCGCCTGGCGCCCGGGCCCGGCGAGCCTGCCGGCGGTGCCGATCCGCATCATCGGCCCGGAGGAGAACCGGGTCGTCGAGGCGACGCTGCCGGTCCTGACCGTGCGCTCCGTGCTGCCGCCGGACACGAGCAGGATCCAGCCGCGTCCTCTGAAGGACGTGCTGGGCGGGATCGGGACGGTCTGGCCGCTCATCATCGCGGCGCTGGCCATGCTGTCGGCCGGCGAAGCCCTCGGCTTCTGGCTGATCCGGCGCCACCGCCGCCCGACCGCCGCCCCCGTCCGCCCGTCCGCCCCGCCCAAGGAGCGGGCCCTGGCCGCACTCGACCGGGCGGCGAACGCGGGGCTGATCGAGGCCGGCGACTTCAAGGCCTTCTACTCGCTCGTGACGGAGGCGGTGCGCCATTACCTGGCCGAGCTCGATCCCGGGTGGGGCGCCGACCTCACCACCTCCGAGCTGATCGCCCGCTTCCGCCGCGACGTCGACGAGCCGACCGCCAGCGCGCTCCGCCGGGTGCTCGACGCGGCGGACCTGGTCAAGTTCGCGCGCCGGGTCCCGACGGCGGCGGAAGCCATCGCCGAGTGGCGGGCCGCGCGCGATTGGGTCGCGGCATTCGACTGGCCGCCTCGACCGGCCGCGGATCTACCGGCCACCGCGGAGGTCGCATGAGCTTCGGGTTCGCGCATCCCTGGGCGCTGCTCCTCCTGCTCGCCCTCCCGGCCTACGGCCTGTGGTGCCGGCGCTGGCCGCGCCGCGCCTTCGTCTTCTCGCGCACCGGGAGCCTCGCGCGGATCGGGAAAGGGCGCGCGGACTTCCTGGTTCGATTGCCCGCCCGCCTGCGCGCGGGCGCGGTGGCGCTCCTCATCATCGCCCTGGCCGGCCCCAGGACGGGGCTCTCCTCCGTGGACGTCGAAACGGAAGGGATCGCCATCGCCGTCGTCATCGACATCTCCAGCTCGATGCTGGCCGAGGACTTCCACCCGGAGAACCGCCTGTCCGTCGCCAAGAAGAAGGTCGCCGAGTTCATCCGCGGCCGCCGCTACGACCGCATCGGCATGGTCGCGTTCGCCGGCGAGGCGCTCACGCAGGTCCCGATCACGATCGATTATCCCGTGCTCTACCGCGCCATCGAGAACCTGCGGATCGGGGACCTGGAAGACGGGACGGCCATCGGCACGGCGATCGCCACGGCCGCCAACCGGCTGCGCGACGTGCCCGGGCCGTCGCGCGTGATGATCCTCATGACGGACGGCGAGAACAACCGGGGCGAGATCGACCCGTTGACCGCGGCGAGAGCGGCCGCGGCGTTCGGGATCAAGATCTACACCATCGGCGTCGGGAGCGATGGCGTGGCCCCCGTGCCCGTCGCCTGCGGGATCTTCGGGGGGTGCCAGTACGCCAGCCTGCAGGTCCACGTCGACGAGGATTTGCTCCGTCAGATCGCGGAACTAACCGGGGGGCAATACTTCCGGGCGACGAACGCGGCGGCGCTGGACAGCATCTACCGGCAGATCGACGCCCTGGAGAAGACGCCTCTCCGGGTCCGTCGGTACGTGGAGTACACGCCCCATTACCTGCCCTTCCTGCTGGCGGCCGCGTGCCTGCTGGTCGGGGAGTGGTTGCTGCGTGCGAGCCGCTGGGGGAGGGTGCCATGACCTTCTCGCGGCCGGACCTGCTGTGGCTCGTGCCTTGCCTTCCGCTCGTGGTCGCGGTCGGCGTGTATCGATATGGCCGGCGCCGGCGGCGGTTCCTCGAGCTGCTGGGCGATCCGGGGCTGATCCAGCGGCTCGGCGCTGCGGGCCTGGACGCGTTCCCGACGCGGAGCCTGTTGCTCGTCGGCCTTTCGGCGGCCGCGCTGGGTTTTGCCGCTGCGGGGCCGCGGTGGGGGACGGAGGTGGTCGAGAGCCGGAGCCGTGCGCTGAACCTCGTGCTCGCGATGGACGTGTCGAAATCCATGCTGGCCCGGGACGTCGAGCCGAACCGCCTGGAGCGGGGCCGGCTGCTGGCCCGGCGGCTCTTCCGGGAGCTCAGCGGTGACCGGATCGGCCTGGTGGCGTTTGCGGGCCGGGCGTACGTTCTCTCGCCGCTCACGGTGGACCGCGGCGCGCTGGATCTGTACGTCGATGCGCTGGATCCGGGGATGGTGAGCCATGGCGGCTCCTCTCTCGCCTCCGCCTTGCGCCACGCGACGGACCTGGTGCGCGGCGACCAGTCGGTGCGCGGGGATCGCGTGGTCGTGCTGATCACGGACGGCGAGGCGCTGGAGGACCAGGCGGCGGTGCTGGCCGCGGCGGAGCGGGCGGCGCGGGCGGGCGTCGTCGTTCACACGGTGGGCGTGGGCACGCCGCAGGGCGCGCCGGTGCCTGAGCGCGATCCGAACACCGGCCGCGTGAGCGGCTACAAGCGGGACCTGGACGGGGAGATCGTGATCTCTCGGCTCGACGAGAAGCTCCTGGGGCAGGTGGCCGCGCGGACCGGGGGGCGGTACGTGCGGCTGGACGAGCCGCGGGCGACGGAGCGGCTGATCTCGACGCTCCGGGGCATGGAGCGTGTGAGCTGGCGGGAGGGGCGGCGCGTGGAGCAGAAGGATCGCTCGCACTGGTTCATCGCGGCGGCGCTGCTGCTTCTCATGCTCGACGCGGTGCTGGCGCGCCGGTCGGACGCCGTGCGCGCGGCGCGGGCCGTCGCGTTCGCGGCAGCGGAGAAGCCGTCCGCCGCCAGGGAGGTGCGGGGATGAGGTGGGCGGGTCTGGCCCTCGTCGCCTGGCTCGCGCTCCCGCCGTTCGGGACCGGCGATGTCGAGCGGGGGAATCGCCTTTACCGGGAGGGGCGGTACGCCGAGGCGGTCGAGGCGTACCGCGCCGCGCTCGCGAGCGGGCGTGCGAGCCCCGAGCTCCACTACAACCTCGGGACGGCGCTGTTGCAGCTCGGCCGTTACGCCGAAGCCGAGCGGCACCTGCGCGAGGCGGTCCGTGCGGCGGACCCGGAGCTCCGGCATCGCGCGTACTACAATCTCGGCAATCGCTACCTCCTCGAGGCGCGCGACGGCAAGCCGGATGAGGAAGCCAGGACTCGCCTCCTGGACGAGGCCGTCGACGCTTACAAGGAGGCGCTCCGCCTCCGGCCCGGAGACCAGGACGCCAAATGGAACCTCGAGCTGGCGTTGCGGGATCGGGAGGAACAACCGCAGGGCTCCAGCGGCCCGAGCACGCAGGGGCAGCAGGGGGAGCAGGGAGGCGGGGGTGGTGGGCAGCAGCAGGCCACTCCGCCTCCGCGCGGGGGAGGGGGTGGGGGAGCCGATTACCCGGATGGATATGACGCTCCGCCGCCGATGAGCCGCGAGGAGGCCGAGCGTATCCTGCGCGCCACCGGGCAGGATGAGCGGGAGCTCTTCCGCTCCAGGCTGCGCCGGGCGGGTCAGCGGGAGACGCCCGTGTTGAGGGACTGGTGATGCGGCTCGCCCTGCTGTCGCTCGTCCTGCTGGCGCCCACCTCGATGCAGACGCCCGTGCGCGTCGAGGCGACGATCTCCCCGGGAACAGTCCCGGTCGGCGCCTCTGCCACCCTGACGATCACCGTCGCGACCCGCGGGCCCGAGCCCGACTTCATCGAGCCGCCGCGGCTCCCTTCGGGCCTCGAAGTGCTTCGCACCAGCGATTACACCGAGTTCCAGTTCACCCTGCCAGGCGGCCGCAGCCGCGTGGTCCGGCGGGAGATCCTGCTCGTTGCCCGGGCGCCGGGCCGTTTCACCATCCCGCCCGTCTCGATCCGGGTGCAGGGCCGTCGCTACCAGACGCGCTCCCTCACGTTGCTCGTCACCGCCGGCGCGACCGCGGGGAACGGCCCCACCCCCGGCCGCGGGCCAGGCGATGAAGTCATCCTGCGGGCTTCGGTCGTGCCGGAGACGGTCTTCGTCGGGCAGCAGACCACCTTTCAGGCCGAGGCGCTCTTCTCGGCGGATGTCGAATTCCGGCTGAGGCGTTCCCCAGAATACGAGCCGCCGAATCCGTCGGGGTTCTGGATCCACGATCTGCCGGATCCGCCGTCCACGACCACGCAGGTCGTGGGCGACCAGGTCTACGCGGTGCAGACCTTTCGGCGCGCGTTCTTCCCGCTGGCGCCGGGACGTTACACGATCCCGCCGGCGCGGCTCGCCTACGAGGTCTACGGCGGGTACTTCTCGGCCGCGCAGACTCGCGAGCTGCGCAGCGATTCGCTGCAGCTGGTCGTGCTCCCGCTCCCGGAGGCCGGCCGGCCATCGAGCTTCGGCGGGGCCGTGGGCCGGTTCGCGGTGCGGGCGCGGGTGGAGCCGGAAGAGGTGCCGGCTGGCGAGACAGCCTTGCTGACGCTCGAGGTGGAAGGGCGGGGGAACGTCAAAGCGCTGCCACCGCCGTCTCTTCCCGAGCTCCCCGGTGTGGAGGTCTACCCGCCGGGTGAGGACGCGGTGGTGGAGGTGGTGGACGGTCAGGTGCGGGGCGTCAAACGGTTCACCTGGATCCTCGTTCCTCGTCGGTCGGGGCGGATCGAGCTCCCCGCCATCGAGTACGCGTACTTCGACCCCGATCGCCGCGCGTACGAGCTCGCGCGCACGCGACCGCTCACGATCCTTGCCCGTGCCGGCCGTGAGGAGGCGGCGGACGCGGGCGACGGACAGGGTACGGCCCACGACCCCAGGCCTGGATCCGCCGGCCGCCGGCGGTTGGCCTGGCTACGCTCTCCCGCTACGGCCGCGCTCGCGCTGCCCCTCGTCCCGCTGCTCGGCCTCGTTTGGGTCGTTCGACGCAGGAGGCGCGCAGCCCGCGCCGCCACCCCCCCGCAACTCCGCCCGGCCCCCGGCGACGCACGCGCGCTGGCCGAGCTCGCCTCCCCGCCGGCGCTGGCCGACCCGGAGCTCCTCACCCGGCTCGGCAAGACCTTCCGCGCCGCCCTGGCCGCCCAGCTCGGCGTCCCCGAGCTCGCGCGCGCGACCCCGGACGCCGTGCACCAGATCCTCCAGACTCACGGCGCCTCCAGCGAGCTCGCCCAGAGCGCCGCCGAGCTCCTGAACCGCATCGAGCACGCTCGCTTCGCGCCCGACCGTCCCGGGCCGGAGACGCGGCGCGCCCTCGTTTCCGAGGCCCAGCGCCTCGTCGACGCTATCGCCCGGGAGCGCCGCCGCGCCAGACGGCCCCGCTGGGCCCGCCGCCTGCTCGTCCTCCTCCTGCTCGCCATGGCCGTCAGCTCGACAGCCGCCCCGGCCGCCGACGGGCTCGAGGACCGGGCCGACACACGCGGCGTCGCCCGGCGCTAGAAATTTTCCCAGCCCGCTTCCCCGACCAGGGGCACGAACCGGCAGCTCATGAGCCACTCCCGCACCAGCTCCCCGTCGCGGAGCGTGTAACGGTACAGCTCCTGCTCCCGCCGGCTGCCGATCGGGATCACCAGACGCCCGCCGCGCGGATCCAGTTGCGCCTTCAGCTCCTCCGGCACCGCGGGCGCCCCGGCCGTGACCAGGATCCCGTTGAATGGCGCCGCCTCGGGCCAGCCCAGCGTCCCATCCCCCACCCGGAAACGGATGTTGCCGTAACCCAGCTCCTCCAGCAGAAGGCGCGCCTCCTCCGCCAGCTCCGGCTTCCGCTCGATCGTGTAGACCTCGCGCGCCAGCTCCGCCAGCACCGCCGTCTGATAACCGCTCCCCGTCCCGACCTCCAGCACCCGGTCCCCCGGTTGCGGCGCCAGCGCCTCCGTCATCACGGCCACGACGTAAGGCTGCGAGATCGTCGCCCCATGGCCGATCGGGACGGCCCCATCCACATACGCGTAGGCCCGCCGGTCCGGCGGCAGGAACATGTGCCGGGGAACCTTCAGCAGCGCCTCCAGGACCCGCTGGTCCCGGATCCCGCGCTGGATGAGCTGTTCCTCGATCATCCGCCGCCGCAAGACCGAGAATTCGCCCTCGCCCATCGCTCGCCCCATGCGACGTCCACCCCTGCGCTCGTCCTCGCGCCACGAACTCCCGCCACCGCCCCGGGAGGGCCGCCCCATGCGGGGCCACCGTCACCTCGCGCGGACTCGTACCCGGTTCGACACCCGTACAACGCGAACCCCGGTCACCGCTCAGGGCGCGCCCCCGGCGCTGTAGCCTCCGATCTCGGCATCATACCCCTTGCGCCGCAGGACGGCCACCAGCTGCTCCGGCGTCACCGTCGTCTCGTCGTACTCCACCTCTGCCCCCGCAACAGCGCCGGGCCGCACCGCGGCCGTCCGGACCCCCCGCTCCGCCACCAGCATCTTCTCCACCTCTCTCGCGCAATGCGGACAGGTCAGCGCCCGGATCTTCAGATTGCTCGTCTTCATTTCAGACTCCTCGGCCCGATCGTCTTTCCAGTTCGGGCACCAAGCGTGCCAGCCGCCCGGACGGAAACCCGAACCGGAGAACGACACGACGCCCCTCGCGTCGCACGGCCCTGTCCCGCCGCCCCACGCGAGCGGCCAGCGGTTGTTCGGCGCCTGCAGATCAGCTAAATTTCTATTTCTTGGGGCCCGTAGCTCAGACGGTCAGAGCAACCGACTCATAATCGGCAGGTCCTGGGTTCGAGTCCCAGCGGGCCCATTCCCGTGCGAGCTCGCGCCGGCCCGCGCACGCTCCACCTGGCGAGCCGGCGCAGCGCGATCACACCCGGCAGGCAGACCACGGCCCCGGCCCCGCCACCCCCGCCGAAATTTCGTGATTGACGCGCAGCCGCCAGAGCCTCCATACTTATCACGCTCGTCACGGGCGCCGCACCCCCGCGGGCGCCAGCTTCCGATCCCACAATCCAAGTCGAGGGGTTCTATGCGACGACGCGTTCGCTACGTCACGAGCGCCGCCTGCATCCCGATGATCGCCCTGGCGGTGCTCGCCTCGCAGGCGGAACTCGCCGGCCAGACAACCGGCCCTGCCCGCAGACCCCCCTGCGATCCGGACAACGGCGGGATCACCCTCCCCGAGGGGTTCTGCGCCACGGTCTTCGCCGATGGGGTCGGACGCCCGCGCCACATCGTCGTCGCGCCGAGCGGCGATGTCTTCGTCGCCCTCGCCGGCGGCCGCGGCCAGCGCGGCGGCGTGCTCGCCCTCCGCGACACGAACGGCGACGGCAAGGCCGACGTACAGGAACACTTCGGCGAGAACGGCGGCAACGGCATCGCACTGAGGGGCGATTACCTCTACTTCGCACCCAACGACGCCGTCCTCCGCTACCGGCTCCCGGCGGGCCAGCTCAAGGCCTCCGGCCGCCCGGACACGATCGTCGCCGGCCTGCCGGCCGATCGGAACCACGCCGCCAAGACCATCGTCGTGGACAACGCAGGGAACCTGTTCGTCAACATCGGCTCGCCGTCCAACGCGTGTCAGGTGCAGGACCGCCAGCCGGGCTCGCCGGGGATGGACCCCTGCCCGGAGCTCGAGACCCGCGCAGGGATCTGGAAGTTCAGCGCTAACCGGCTGCGCCAGAAGCAGTCCGACGGCCAGCGTTACGCCACCGGGATCCGCAACGCCGTCGCGCTGACGATCCACCCCGTGAACGGCGGCCTCTACGGCGTGCAGCACGGCCGCGACCAGCTCTACGCCAACTGGTCCAACCTCTTCACGGCGGAGCAGAGCGCGGAGAAGCCGTCGGAAGAGCTCATCAGGATCCAGGAAGGCGACGACTTCGGCTGGCCGTACTGCTACCACGACCCCGAGCTCCGGCGCAAAGTCCTCGCCCCCGAGTACGGCGGCGATGGCCGGACCGTCGGGCGCTGCGCCAGCGCCAAAGAGCCGCTGCTCGCGTTCCCCGCGCACTGGGCGCCCAACGCGATCCTCTTCTACACGGGACGTCAGTTCCCCGAGCGGTACCGGAACGGCGCCTTCATCGCGTTCCACGGGTCCTGGAACCGCGCGCCGCTCCCCCAGGCCGGCTACAAGGTCGTCTTTGTCCCGTTCAATGGCGACCGGCCGGCCGGTGGCTACGAGACCTTCGCGGACGGTTTCGCCGGAGAGAACGTCCAGCCCGGTACCGCGCGGCACCGGCCTACCGGGCTCGCGCAGGGGCCTGACGGCGCGCTGTACATCACCGACGACGCCGGCGGCCGCATCTGGCGAGTCGTGTATGCCGGTACCCGGTAAGTGTTTCCATCATCCGGCGCCTCTCCCGGCCGTCGTTGACAAGCGGCCGGGGAGGCGCCAACTTACGTCATTTGTACCGGACAGGAGTTGTCCGCTGAATCCCTGAGCAACACCGGTAGAGAGACGCTTCATGATCGGCACACTGAGGGGCCGGATCCTGATCATTCTCGCCGTCATCGCGGTATCCGGGTTCTACCTCTACCGCAACGGCCTCAAGCTGGGGCTCGATCTCCAGGGCGGCATGCACCTGGCGCTGGAGGTTTCGGACCCGGAGGGCACGATGACGCCCGAAGCTCGGGCGGACGCGACCGATCGCGCCCTCCGCGTCATCCGGACCCGGATCGACGAGTTCGGCGTGGAGGAGCCGCTGATCCAGAAGGTCGGCAATGACCGGATCGTGGTCGAGCTCGCCGGGATCCGGGACGAGGAGCGGGCGAAGCAGGTCATCGAAAGAACGGCGTTCCTCGAGTTCCAGCTCGTCAAGTCCACGAGCGAGCTGAGGGCGGCGTTGCCGCGCATCGATGCGGCGATCGTGGCGGCGCTCGGCCCCGGTCAGGCGCCTGCTCAGGCCCCCACGGAGGCCGGGCCTCAGCAGGACATCCAGGAGCTCTTCTTCGGCCGGCGCGACACGGCGGCCAGAGCCGACACGGGCGCTGCGGCCGTCCAGTCGACGGAACGGCCGCTCACCAGCCTGCTCCTCCAGGGCGAGGCCGAGGGCGAGTTCTTGGTCGCGGAGCGGGACAAAGCGACCGTCGACCGCTACCTGGCCCTCCCGGAGGTCCGGCAGCTCCTGCCCCGTGACACCGAGCTGCGCTGGGGCGTCGAGACGGTGAGTCGCGGCGGCGAGGTCTACCGGCGGCTGTACGTCCTCGAAGCCCGCCCGTTCCTCACGGGCGAGATGCTGGAGGACGCCGTCGCGGGCCGTGATCCGCAGTTCAACGAGACGGTCGTCAACTTCGAGCTCAGCCGGCGCGGCGGCCGGATCTTCGAGCGGGTGACCGCCGAGCACATCGGCGACCGGATCGCCATCGTGCTCGACGACCAGGTCTTCAGCGCTCCGGTCGTGAGGAGTCGGATCGGCTCCCGCGGGCGCATCGAGCTCGGGCAGGCTCCGCTGGCCGAGGCGCAGGATCTGGCCCTCGTGCTCCGGGCCGGGGCGCTCCCGGCGCCGCTCCAGATCATCGAGCAGCGCCAGGTCGGCCCCTCGCTGGGTGACGACTCGGTCGCCCGGGGCAGCACCGCCGGGATCGTGGGGGTGATCCTGGTCCTCGCCATCATGATTTTCTTCTACCACTTCGCCGGGGTGCTCGCGGTCATTGCCCTCGGCGTGTACGTCCTGCTGATCCTCGGCGGGATGGCGGCGTTCGATGCCACGCTCACGGCGCCCGGCATCGCAGGCATCATTCTTTCCATCGGGATGTCGGTCGACGCCAACGTGCTCATCTTCGAGCGGATCCGGGAAGAGCTGGCGGCCGGCCGCACCGTGCGGGCAGCAGTCGACGCCGGGTTCGATGGCGCGATGTCCGCGATCATCGACTCGAACCTCACGACGCTGATCACGGGCCTGATCCTCTACTGGGCCGGGACGGGGCCGGTCCGCGGGTTCGCGGTGACGCTTTCGATCGGGATCGTCGCCTCGTTCTTCTCGGCGGTCTTCGTGACCCGCACGCTCTTCCTCCTCTACGTCGAGAGGAAGCGCCCGCTGGAAACCATCAGCATCGGATAGGGAGCCAGGCAGAATCATGCGCGTCTTCGAGAACACGAATTTCGACTTCATTCGCCACCGGCGCCTGGCGTACCTGGTCAGCGGCGTGGTGATCGGGGTCATGGTGATCATGGCCATCTTCTGGCAGGTCACCCGTGGCTCCTGGCTCAACTACGGCGTGGACTTCACGGGCGGGACGCTCGTGCAGATCCGGTTCCGGGAGGCGGTCCCGGTGGAGGACGTCCGGAGCGTGATCGAGCCGGTGATGCCGAGGACGGAGGTCACGCGGTTCGGTGGCGAGAACGAGTTCCTGATCCGTGCGCCGCAGTTCGGCACGGAGGCGGAGAGCGGATCGAGGCTGGTCGAATCCGCGCTGCGCGACCGGTTCGGCGCGGACAGCTTCGAGGTGACGCGGATCGAGGCGGTCGGTCCGAAGGTCGGGAGCGAGCTGCAGGGGAAGGCTGCGATTGCAGTTATCCTTTCGTTCCTTGCCACGCTCGTCTATCTGGCGTTCCGGTTCGAGTGGCGTTTCGGGGTGGCGGCCGTGATCGCCACGGTGCACGACACGCTGTTGACGCTGGGCATCATCTCGGCGTTCCGGCTCGAGGTCTCGCTGACGACGGTCGCGGCCGTGCTGACCATCATCGGGTACTCGCTCAACGACACGATCGTGGTCTTCGACCGGATCCGCGACAACCTGAAGCGGACGGGCCGGCGGGAGAGCTACATCGCGATCCTGAACCGCTCGATCAACGAGACGCTGTCGCGGACGGTGATGACGGGCGGCAGCACGCTGGCCGTGCTGCTGGCGCTGCTGGTCCTCGGTGGGCCGATCATTCGCGACTTCGCGCTGATCCTCTTCCTGGGGATCGTGATCGGCACCTTCTCGTCGATCTTCATTGCGTCGCCGATCCTGCTGGAGATCGAGGAGCGGTGGGGCGAGGTGGGGAAGGCGCGGGCGGGTGCGAAGCCCGCGCGTGCAGCGGGGGCGAGGGTCTGACGGTCCCGGGACGCGATTTTGTTGGAGGAGGCCGCCACGGGGAGACGCCGGGCGGCCTTTTCTTCGAGAGACGATGCTCTTCGACTCGCACTGCCACCTGACGGACGAGCGTTTCTCGGGCGATCTGGACGATGTCGTGGCTCGGGCCCGGGAGGCGGGGGTCACTCGCCTGGTGACCGTCGCCTCGGACCTGGAGGACGCGGAACGCGCCTGCGCCGTGGCGGCGCGGTACGACGGGGTCTGGGCGACGGCGGGGATCCACCCCCACGTGGCCGAGCAGGCGGGCGAGGACGCCTTCGCGCGGCTCGTCGACCTCGCGGCGCGCCCCGAGGTCGTCGCGCTGGGAGAAACCGGGCTGGATTACCACTACGAGCACTCGCCCCGCGAGGCGCAGCGGCGGTCGTTCCGCCGGCACCTCGAGCTCGCTCGTGACAGGGGCCTGCCCGTCGTCGTGCATTCGCGCCGTGCCGATGAGGACACGATCGCGCTGCTGCGGGAGGCGGCGGGGGAGGTCAGAGGGGTCCTGCATTGCTTCGACGGCAGTCCCGCGCTGCTCGAGGCCGGCCTCGAGGCCGGCTGGTTCATCTCCTTCTCTGGGCTGATCACGTTCCACAACTACGCCGGCGCGGAGCTGGTGCGGGCCGTGCCGGCCGATCGCCTCCTGGTCGAGACCGACAGCCCGTACCTGGCTCCGGTGCCGCACCGGGGCAAGAGGAACGAGCCTGCGTTCGTCGCGGTGGTGGCCGAGGCCGTGGCGCGGCTCCGCGGGGAGCCGCCGGAAGCGGTCGCCTGGGCGACCACGCGGAACGCGTGCGAGCTCTACGGCCTTTCCGGGTGACCGCCGGGCCGACGCTCGACCGGGGTCAGCGCCGGCCCGGCCGTGATTTTTTCCCTCTAACGGGGTATAATTTTCCAGCACCCGGGCCACCGGCGCGTGGCCGAGCGGACAGGCGGTGAGGAGATCGCTTCGGGGGCGGCCCGGCGTCCGGGCGGTCCCCGGGAACGCAGCGCATGAGCCGTCGGATCCACATTCTCCCAGACTCTCTGGCGAACCAGATCGCGGCGGGCGAGGTCGTCGAGCGCCCGGCATCGGTGGTCAAAGAGCTCATCGAGAACTCGCTGGATGCCGCGGCGACTCGCCTCGAGCTCGAGATCCAGAACGGGGGGAAGACGGAGATCCGCGTGGCCGACGACGGGTGCGGCATGAGCCGTGAGGATGCCCTGCTCGCCCTCGACCGCCACGCGACGAGCAAGATCGCGACGCTCGAGGACCTCCGGACGGTCCGGACCTTCGGCTTCCGTGGGGAAGCGCTCCCCTCGATCGCTTCCGTCTCGCACCTCACGATCGAGACGGCCGAGGCGGGGGCGTTGGGGACCCGGGTACGCGTCGCCGCGGGGCGCATCCTCGGCGTCGAGGATTGCGCCCGCCAGGCTGGCACGACCGTGGTGGTCCGGAACCTCTTCTTCAACGTGCCCGCCCGGGCGAAGTTCCTGAAGAGCGCGGCGAGCGAGACCAGGGCGGTGGCCGACGTCGTGACCACGCTCTCGCTCGCCAACCTCTCGGCGGCGTTCCGCCTCGTGTCCAACGGCCGGGTCCTGCTCGATCTGCCGCCCGCGCCGGACCTCGTCTCGAGGGTCGCCTCGCTCTGGGGCGACGAGACGGCGGGCCGCCTCGTGGCCGTGGCCCACGAGGTGGATGGGATCACCGTCGCCGGGCTGGTCGAGCGCCCCGATGCCGCCACGCCCGGCCCGCGCCGGGTCTACCTCTTCCTCGCCGGCCGCCCGTTCCGAGCCCCGGAGCTCGTCCACGCCGCCGAGCGCGCGTACCGGACGACCCTGCCGCACGGAGTCCGGCCGTCCCTGTTCCTCTACCTCGACGTGCCGCCCGGCGCCGCGGACGTGAACGTCCATCCGGCGAAAGCCGAGGTGCGCTTCCGCGACCGGGCGGCGGTCGAGGCCGCGATCGAGGCCGCCGTGCGCCAGGCGCTCGCCAGCCTCGAGAGCGCCGCGACGCTGGACCACCGGCCCCCGCTCCCGCAACTGCAACTGCGCCGGGCCCCCGCCCCGCCGCCCCGCCCCGAGCCGGCGGCCGACCAGCTCGCTCTCTTCATCCCGGCGGCTCGCCCCGCCCCCGCCCTGACGGAGGCGGCCGAGGCGCTCGCCCGCGAGCGGTCCGACCCCCTGGCCGAGCCGGGGGCCGCGTCCCTGCCCCCGCTCTGGCAGGTGCACAACACCTACATCCTGGCCGAAACCCGCAGCGGGCTCCTGATCATCGACCAGCACTCGGCCCACGAGCGGATCCTGTTCGAGGAGCTGATGCGCGGGTTCGCCAACGGCGGCACGACCAGCCAGCGGCTCCTCTTCCCGATCACGCTCCGCCTCTCGCCCGCCGAGTACGCGGTCGTCGAGGACCTTCAGTCCCTCTTCTCCCGCGCGGGCTTCGAGATCGAACCCTTCGGCGGGCGCACCATCATCGTCCACGCCGCGCCGAACCCCCACCCCTACTTCGACGCCGAACGCTGCCTCCGCGAGATGCTCGCCGAGCTCGCCAACGGCAGCGAGCTCACCCGCGCCGCGCGCAACCAGCACGAGCGCATCGCCATGACCTTCGCCTGCAAGGCCGCGATCAAGGCCGGCCAGCGCCTCTCCCAGCGCGAAATGGACGAGCTCTACACCCGGCTCTTCGCCACCGAGCTCCCCTCCCACGACGTCCACGGCAGGCCCACCGTGGTCCGCCTCTCCCTCTCCGAACTCGAGCGCCGATTCGGACGGAATGGCTAAAGATGCCCTCGTCATCACCGGCCCCACCGCCACGGGCAAGACCGCGCTCTCCATCGAGGTGGCGGAGCGCCTCCACGGCGAGATCATCTCCATGGACTCCCGCCAGGTCTACCGCGGCATGGACATCGGCACCGCCAAGGCGACGCTGGCGCAACGGGAGCGCATCCCCCATCATGGAATCGATCTCGTCGACCCCGATGAACGCTACAGCGCCGGCCGCTTCGCCGCCGACGCGCGCCGCTGGATCGAGGCGATCCGCGCCCGTGGCGCCGTCCCGATCCTGGTGGGGGGAACGGGCTTCTTCCTCCGCGCCCTGACCCACCCCTTCTTCCAGGAGCCGGAACTGCCGGCCGACCGCCGGGAACGACTCCGGCGCTACCTCGACCGGCAACCGATCGACCGGCTCGTGCGCTGGGTCGAGGCCCTCGATCCGGTGATCGCCGCCACATTCCGCGAGCGCGCGGGCGGCGTCGGCCGACAGCGGCTGGAGCGCGCACTCGAGGTCGCGTGGTTCAGCGGACGGCCCCTCTCCTGGTGGCACGCCCACGCGCCACCGACGGCCCAACCGCTCGATCTCCTGATCTTCGTCCTCGACCTGCCGCGGCAGGAGCTGGACCGGAAGATCGACGCGCGGGTCCTCGACATGATCGAAGCAGGGCTCGTCGAGGAAGTGGAGCGCCTGCTCCAGGAAGGCTACGAGCCGTCTGACCCGGGCATGAACGCCACCGGGTACATCGAGCTCATCCCCTACTTCCGGGGGGAACGCACGCTCGAGGAGGCCATCCGCGAGATCCAGCGCAACACGCGGCGGTACGCGCGTCGCCAGCTCACCTGGTTCCGGCACCAGCTCCCGCCCGGCGCCATCTGGCTGGACGCGACCCGCCCGCACGCCGTGCTGGCGGAGCAGATCGCAGAAACCTGGCGGAAGGAGCAGGAACCCTGAGGATCGGCATCACCTGTTACCCGGTCTACGGCGGCTCGGGCGTCGTCGGCACCGAGCTGGGCATCAAACTCGCCCAGCGCGGCCACGAGGTGCACTTCATCACCTACGCGCTGCCGTTCCGGCTGCCGTACTTCCAGGAGCGGATCTACTACCACGAGGTCGAGGTCCCGACCTACCCCCTCTTCGAGCACGCGCCCTATAGCCTCGCCCTGGCCGTCGCCATGCACAGCACGGCCGTGCAGCGCAAGCTCGACCTCCTGCACGTGCACTACGCGATCCCCCACGCCACCTCGGCGTGGATCGCCAAGGAGATGCTGGGGCGCCCCGACTTCAAGGTCATCACCACGCTGCACGGGACGGACATCACGCTCGTCGGGCAGGATCCCTCCTACAAGACGATCACGGAGTTCTCGCTCCGGAAATCGGACGGCATCACCGCGGTCTCCGAGTACCTGCGCAACGAGACCGTCGAGCACTTTTCCGTGCCTCCGGAGTCGATCGAGGTCATCCCGAACTTCGTCGACCTGGAGCAGTACCGCCGGGACCGGTACCCCTGCCACCGGAGCAAGCTGGCGCTCCCGGGCGAGAAGATCGTCCTGCACATCTCGAACTTCCGGCCGGTGAAGCGCGTGGACGACGTCGTGCGGATCTTCGCGCGGATCGTGCGACGCGTCCCGGCGCGGCTCGTCCTGGTGGGCGACGGCCCGGAACGGGGGCGCGTCCAGGCGGCGGCGGAGGAGGAGGGGGTGGCCGATCGCGTGCTTTTCCTGGGGAAGCAGGAGTCGGTCGCCGAGCTGCTGGCGTGCGCCGATCTCTTCCTGCTGCCGAGCGCGTCGGAGGCGTTCGGGCTCGTGGCGCTCGAGGCGATGGCGTGTGGCGTACCCGTCATCGCCACCCGGGTCGGCGGGGTGCCGGAGCTCATCCCCCACGGCGGGCCGGGATACCTGGCGCCCGTTGGCGCGATCGACGAGATGGCCGAGGCCGGGATCGAGCTGCTGCGCGACCCGGTGCGCTGGAAGGCCGCGAGCGAAGCGGCGCGCGCCGTCGCGGAGCGCTTCAGCGCGGACGAGATGGTGGCCCGGTACGAGGCGTACTACGAGAAGGTGCGGGCAACGTGACCGCCTCCACCGGGTCTCCGATGGCCGCTGATAGAGGGAGGCCGGCGCGGGCCGGCGCCGGGGCGGAGCGATGACGGGCCGCGAAGTCGTCGCCGGCACGTGGGAAGGGCGTTCTGCCCTCGACTGGCAGGCCCGCTGGCGGGTCCCCCAGGTGCACCTCTACCAGCGCGTCGGCTCGACCAACGACATCGCTCGCCGGCTCGGCGAGGCCGGTGCGCCTGCCGGAACGGTCGTCCTCGCCGATGAGCAGACGGCGGGGCGAGGTCGCCACGGGCGGCCGTGGCATGCCCCCGCAGGAAAGGCGCTCCTGCTCTCCATCCTCCTCAGACCCCGGTTCCCCGCGACGGAGGAGGCCACCCCGGGCGTGCTGCCGTTGCTCGTGGGGCTCGCCGTCGCCCGCGCGGTGGACGAGGTCACCGGCGCCACCCCGGGCGCCACGCCCGTCCATGCCGGGATCAAGTGGCCGAACGACGTCGTGGTCGGCGGGAGGAAGCTCGCGGGGATCCTCTGCGAGGGAGCCCGCACCGGGCCCGGCAACGCCTTCGTCGTTGTCGGGATCGGGGTCAACGTGCATCAGACGACTGAGGACTGGCCGCCCGATGTACGCGAGCGCGCGACCTCCCTTCGCCTGGTCACGGGCCGCACCATCTCGCGGGCCGACCTGGCCACCGCCATCATCCAGAACGTCATGCGCGTCGCCGCGGGCGAGGTCGCAGCCATGAGCCCGGAGATCCTGGCCGAGCTCGAGTCTCGCGACGTGCTGCGCGGTCGGCGGATCGCAGTGGAGCCGGGGCCAGAGGGCATCGCGTCGGGCATCGCGCGCGATGGAGCGCTGCTCCTCCGAACGGACGCGGCTCGCACCATCCCGGTGCGGGCCGGGACCGTCCGCGTCCTGGAACACGAGGGGACGGCGACGCGGCCGTCTCCCCCGGCAAAGAGCTCGGAACACCTGACATGATCCTGGTCTTCGACGTCGGAAACACAGAAACCGTGATCGGCCTGTTCGAGGCCGACGCGCTCCTGGACCACTGGCGCATCTCCACCCACCCGGAGCGCACCGTCGACGAGCTCGGCCTACTGGTCCGGTCTCTGATTCGGGAGTCGGGGTTCAATGTGGATCGGATCCGCGCGGCCGCCATAGCGTCCGTCGTCCCCCCGATGACTCCCATCCTCGTCGAGATGTGCGACCGGCACATCGGCGTGCAGGTCGCCGTGATCGATGGGCGCACCCCGCTCCCGGTCCGCCTCGAAGTGGAGGAGCCCCTCACCGTCGGCGCGGACCGGATCGTCAACACCCTCGCCGCCTCGGAACTCTACCGGCGCGACACGATCACCGTGGATCTGGGCACCGCCACCACCTTCGACTGCATCACCGCCGATGGCGTCTTCGTGGGCGGCGTCATCGCCCCCGGCGTCCGCACCGGCGCCGAGATGCTCGTGCGCCGGACGGCCAAGCTCCCGCGGGTGGACCTCGACCGGCCGGCCCAGGTCATCGGCCGGCGCACGGAGAACTCCCTCCGGAGCGGCGTGTTCTACGGCGCCATCGACGCCATCGACGGCATCGTGAGGCGGATCAAGGCCGAGTGGGGTCGGCCCGACGCTCTCGTCGTCGCGACCGGCGGGCTCGCGCCGCTGCTCGCCCCTCATTGCGAGACGGTCGACCAGATCGAGCCGTTCCTCACGCTCTACGGAATCAACCTGGCCTACCGCTACGTCGAGCAGCAGAAGTCCGGGACCCGGCTCACGCCCCTCAAGCGTGAGAGCCGGCGCCGCCGCGTGTGAGACCGCCCCGCCTCGGGCCGCGACGGCCGCACGGATCGCCGCGTGGCACGGGGCGCCTCGCCGGGCCCGTAGACGGGACCACGTGCGAGTGTTAGATTGAACGAACGCCAAAGATGGCGGCCTTGCCGCCAGCGCCATGGACCAGAGTCGTGTACGGGATCTGGGCGCAGGCCCGGATCCCTTCTTTTTTCCACGATCGAGGGGGGTGGTCATGGTCGAAGTGACGCTGAACGAGAACGATCGCCTGGAGTGGGCGCTCAAGCGTTTTCGCCGCAAGCTCATCCGCGCGGGGCTCTTCAAGGACCTGAAGAAGCGGCGCTTCTACGAGAAGCCGAGCGAGGCTCGCAAGAGGAAGAGCGCCGCCGCGCGGAGACGCCTGGCCCGGAGTCGAGCCCGGGCCCGTTGAGCGGAACGATCCGTGCGGGTACTGCCACCGCCGGGCTGCCCGGCCGCAGGAGACGATCGACACGAGGAAGCGAAATGCAGAGCAGCGGGCGAGTGAAGTGGTTCAGCGAGGAAAAGGGGTACGGCTTCATCGAGCGGGACGACGGCGTGGATGTGTTCGTCCACCACTCCGCGATCCAGGGGGGCGGATTCCGCACGCTCCGAGAGGGAGAGCGGGTCGAGTTCGATGTGATCGATGAGCCGAGGGGCCTCAAGGCCCGGAACGTCGTGCGCCTGGAAGCGCAGCAGGCCGGTGGCCGGGAGGAGCGGCCCGGGTCGGAAGCGTTCACGCGAGAGGGGCGGCCGCGCCGCCAGCCTGGCTATCGCGGGGGCTTCTGACCTGGCGCCGAGAGGGGGCTCACGCGGGTGGGGGAGGCGACGGCGTCGCTTCCCCTGCTCGGCGCCGGGCGGCCTCGAGGAGGCGAACCACCTCGTCGTCCGTGAGCTGCGGGAACTCCAGATAATAGGCGCCTACCGCAAGGAACACCGGCTCCACCAGCGGGCACACGAAGTCATCGGCCACGCGACCGATCCGGCGCGCGGCCTCCGCCGACGAGACCGGCGCCGCAGCGACGACCCGGCGCGCGCGGCGGCTGCGCGCTTCCAGGACGCAAGCCTCCATCGTCACCCCGGTCGCGAGACCATCGTCGACCAGGATCGCCGTCCGATCCTCTAGGCCGATGGGGGGACGCGCCTGCCGGTAGCGTCGCGCCCGCTCCGCCAGCTCCCGCCGGACCTCCGCGACGATGGTCTCGATCTCCTCCGAGCCGATCCTCGCGATCTGGATGACATCTTGGTTCAGCACCAGCGCGCCGCTTTCGGCGACCGCGCCGAACCCCAACTCCGGGTTCCCGGGCACGGGCAGCTTGCGGGCCAGCACCACGTCGAGCGGCGCATCGAGCCGGCTCGCCACCACGGATCCGACCGGCACCCCGCCTCTCGGCGCGGCGAGCACCACCGGTCGCTCGCCGCGGTACGGCAGGAGCAGCTCTGCGAGTCGCTCGCCCGCCTCGTCCCGGTTCCGGTACGCCGGTTTCTCGGGCCACATGATCGCCCCCTTCGCTCCGGTCCGGCTCCGCCCCGCAAGCGGTGTTCCCGGCAGCCCGAGGCGTGCGGCGAGTGCGCCTGGCGGCCGATCGTCCATCGCCGTCACCCCTTGACTTCGCGTAATATCGTGCTACATTAGCGGCGGTTTGTTAGCAGTCGATCGCTCCGAGTGCTAGCAGGAGTGTTCTCAGGATCCTGTCTCAAAGGAGGAGCACCGTATGGCAACTGCTGCTGGAACGCAGATCCGTCCGCTCGCGGATCGGATCGTCGTCAAGCCCCTCGAGGAGACCGAGCAGATGAGGGGCGGCCTCTACATCCCGGATACGGCCAAGGAGAAGCCCCAGCAGGGTGAGGTCATCGCCGTAGGCCCCGGCAAGCTCACCGAGGATGGCAAGCGGATCCCGATTGAGGTCAAGGAGGGCGACCGGGTCCTCTACGGCAAGTACAGCGGGACCGAGGTCACTGTTGGCGACGAGCAGTATCTGATCCTTCGCGAGTCGGACGTGCTCGCGGTGATCCAGAGCTGAGGACCTGAGGCGGATTCGAGACGGGAGGACGGCAGCCATGGCTGCAAAGGAACTGCAGTTTGACGTAGAGGCCCGCGCGAGGCTCAAGCGCGGCGTCGATCAGCTGGCTGAGGCGGTCAAGGTCACGCTCGGCCCGAAGGGCCGCAACGTGGTCATCGATCGCAAGTTCGGCTCGCCGACGGTCACCAAGGACGGCGTCACGGTGGCCAAGGAGATCGAGCTCGAGGATCCCATCGAGAACATGGGCGCCCAGATGGTGAAGGAGGTCGCCACCAAGACCAGCGATCTGGCGGGTGACGGCACCACCACGGCGACCGTTCTGGCCCAGGCGATCTTCCGCGAGGGGCTCAAGAACGTGACCGCGGGCGCCAACCCGATGGCGATCAAGCGCGGGATCGACAAGGCCGTCCAGCGGGTGGTCGAGGAGCTGAAGCAGATCTCGACGCCCACGAAGGGCAAGAAGGAGATCGCGCAGGTCGGGACGATCTCTGCGAACAACGATCCGGAGATCGGGAACCTGATCGCCGACGCGATGGAGAAGGTCGGCAAGGACGGCGTGATCACGGTCGAGGAGGCGAAGGGCCTCGAGACCACGCTGGAGACGGTCGAGGGGATGCAGTTCGACCGTGGCTACGTCTCGCCGTACTTCGTGACCGACCCGGAGCGGATGGAGGCGGTCCTGGAGGATGCGTTCGTGCTGATCCATGACAAGAAGATCAGCACGATGAAGGACCTGCTCCCGATCCTGGAGAAGGTCGCGCAGACGGGCCGTCCGCTGCTGATCATCGCCGAGGACGTCGAGGGCGAGGCGCTGGCCACGCTGGTGGTGAACAAGCTGCGCGGCACGCTGAAGGTCTGCGCGGTCAAGGCGCCTGGCTTCGGTGATCGCCGGAAGGCCATGCTGCAGGATATCGCGATCCTGACCGGCGGGCAGGTGATCTCCGAGGAGGTCGGCTTCAAGCTCGAGAACGCGGTCCTGTCCGACCTCGGCCGTGCGAAGCGGATCGTGGTCGACAAGGACAACACCACGATCGTGGATGGCGCGGGCGATCCGGAGAAGATCAAGGGCCGGATCAACGAGATCCGCGTCGCGATCGAGAAGTCCACGTCGGACTATGACCGCGAGAAGCTGCAGGAGCGGCTGGCGAAGCTGGCGGGCGGCGTCGCGGTCATCCACGTGGGCGCGGCGACCGAGACGGAGATGAAGGAGAAGAAGGCCCGCGTCGAGGACGCGCTGCATGCGACCCGCGCGGCGGTGGAGGAGGGGATCGTGCCGGGTGGTGGCGTGGCGTTGCTGCGTGTGCAGCAGCGGCTGCGTGACTGGAAGGTCGACGACCCGGAGGAGCAGGTCGGCGTGCAGATCGTCTTCCGCGCGCTGGAGGAGCCGATCCGCCAGATCGCGGAGAACGCGGGCGTCGAGGGCTCCGTCGTGGTCGAGCGTGTCCGTCAGTCGGACAACGTCAACTTCGGCTACAACGCCCAAACCGACAAGTACGAGGACCTGGTCGAGGCGGGCGTGATCGACCCCACGAAGGTCACGCGGACGGCGCTGCAGAACGCTGCGTCGATCGCGAGCCTGCTCCTCACGACGGAGTGCGTGGTGGTCGAGAAGCCGGAGAAGGAGAAGGCGGCTTCCGGCCCCGGCGCCGGCATGGGCGGGATGTACTGATCTCCTGCCCCTTGCCGCACGAAAGGCCCTTTCGCCCCGAGGCGAAGGGGCCTTTCGCTTTTCTCGCGCCTAACGGGCCCGGCCCCCCGCCCCGGCCTGCCCGGGTGCCGGGCCACGGCCGGCTCTACGCGCCCCCCGAGCCAGGGCCCGAGGGCTCGACTGGCGTGAGGGCCGAACGGATAGCGGCCCGGGGCAGACGGATCGCGTGCCGGGTCAGGAGTGGAGAATGGGTGCCGGGTCCGTGGGGATGAGACGCTTGACACCAGACAAGACCTTGAGTTCCGGAATGGACAGCGGTGCCTGGTCCGCCGCCGACGGCCCCTACGGCCCTGCCGGGCCGCTGCGCTCCGGCCAGCGCAGCCCCTTGGGGTAGTGGTTCTTGACCATCTCGCCGGTCCGCTTCCCCCACCCCAGCGGAAAACCGTCGACAGTCACGAGGACCCAGCCGGGCGCCCCGGGCCGGGAGAGCGGGGCGCCACGCAGGTAGGCGTAGACGTCGGGTTCTTCGGGGCCGAGGACCAGCGGTTCCCGCGCGTCGCTGGCGGAGAGGCCCATGGCGAGGGCGTGGCTGGGCTCGAAGCGGTCTTTGCGGACCGTTCCGAGCCACCACCCCGGGCGGAGGACGCGGAGGCGGCCGGGTGCCGGCGCGTCTTCCGGGAGCAGGTAGAGCTCCGCGCCCGAGAGCATGAGCCTCCCGCGGTCGAACCCGTCGATGGTCAAATGCTCGCGTCGGAACGCCTCGAGCGCCTGGGTCGCCGGCTGCGGCGCGCGCGCGACCGACCAGCGCCCGGGGTCTGCCTCATCCCCCTGTACTCGCCGGAGCACGGCGAAGAAATGGCCCGCGCCAGGCGCCCGGTGCGGCCACAGCCGGAGCGTACGCGCCAGGTCGGCCCTCGCCAGGGCGGGGGCAACCCAGTCCGGGCGCCCCGGCGCCGCGCCGGGCACCGACCCCACGTCGACCAGCTCGAAGTCGCTTCGCCCCTCGAGGAAACGCGCGACCACCTCCTCGTTCTCCTCGGGCGAGAAGGTACAGGTGGCGTACAGGAGCCGCCCCCCGGGCCTCACCAGGCGAGCCGCCTCCCGGAGCAGGCCGAGCTGGCGGCGCGCGCACCCGGCCACCGCCGCAGGGCTCCACTCGCACCGCAGGAGCTCGCTCCGGTGGAACATCGCCTCGCCCGAGCACGGCGCATCGAGCAGGACCCGATCGAAGTACGCTCCGAAGTGGTCGGCCAGGCGATCGGCGGGCGCGGAGGTCACGATCGCGTTCCGGACGCCGCACCGCTCCAGGTTCCCGATCAGCTCACGGGCGCGACCCGGGTGGACCTCGTTGGCGACGAGGATCCCCGCGCCCTGGAGCAGGGCGGCGATGTGCGTGGTCTTGCCGCCCGGCGCGGCCGCGAGGTCGAGGACGCGCTCGCCCGGTCGAGGGTCCAGCAACGGCGCCGCGGCCATCGCCGCGGGGTCCTGGAGGTAATACAGCCCCGCGGCGTGGTACGGGTGCCGCCCCGGGCGCGGGCCGCCCGTCACCTGGAAGCCGCCGGGCGGGTACGGGAGCGGGACGAGCTCGAAGGGCGAGAGCTCCAGGAAGCGTTCCACCGTGAGGCGCAGGGTGTTGACGCGCAGCCCCTGGCGCGGGGAGGCGAGCGCCTCGAGGAAGCGGGTGGCTTCTTCCGCGCCCAGGAGGGCGCGGCTGCGGGCGACGAACGCTTCAGGGAACAACTCGAATGTGCTTTTCTCTGTCACGGCACCTCCGGTCAGCCGCACGGGCGACCCGTGGAAGATACCGCCCCGCCTCCGGTCGCGCAGGGGCGTGCGCTGCGCCGTTGCGGCGCGACCCCCCGGGCGCGTCCGCGGGATCCCGCCTCCCCGCGCACGGCCGACCGTGCGGCGTCCTGCCCGCCGTGCCACCGGGGCGGCCGCGGCTTGCCAGGAGATGGAACCACGGCCTACCTTTTCGGTATAGCCGCTCGGTTCCACGAAAAGAGCTAGGTATGGCGAACACGGTCACGGACAGCATCAAGGTCACGCTCCCCGACGGCAAGGTCCTCGAGATGCCGCGCGGGTCGACCCCGCGGGAGGTGGCGGAGAAGATCGGCCCGCGCCTGGCCAAGGCCGCCCTTGCCGCGCGGGTCGACGGCCAGGTGGTGGACCTGTCGCGCCCGCTCGAGCACGACGTGAGCCTGGAGATCATCACGGAGAAGAGCCCGGAGGCGCTGGATCTGCTCCGGCACTCCGCCGCGCACATCCTGGCGACCGCGGTGCGTCAGATCCGCCCCGAGGCGAAGATCGGCTTCGGGCCGCCGATCGAGAACGGCTTCTACTACGACTTCGAGGTCGAGAAGCCGTTCACGCCGGAGGAGCTCGAGGAGATCGAGCGCCGGATGAAGGAGATCGTCCGGTGCAACGATCCCTTCGAGCGCCGGGTGGTGACGAAGGAGGAGGCGCGCCAGCTGTTCGCCGATGATCCGCTCAAGCTGGAGCGGCTCGAGGAGATGGGCGACGACGAGGTCATCACGGTGTACCGGAACGGGCCGTTCATCGACCTCTGCCGTGGCCCTCACGTGCCCGCGACGGGATACGTGAAGCACTTCAAGCTGCTCTCGACGGCGGGCGCCTACTGGCGTGGGGACGAGCGGCGCCAGATGCTGCAGCGGATCTACGGGACGGCCTGGTTCACGCAGGAGGAGCTGGAGGAGTACCTCCAGCGGCTGGAGGAGGCGAAGCGGCGGGACCATCGGAAGCTGGGGCGGGAGCTGGGCATTTACAGCGTACACCCCGAGGTGGGGCCCGGGCTGATCCTCTGGCACCCGAAGGGCGGGTTGATCCGCTACACGATCGAGGAGTTCCTGCGGAAGACGCTCCTGGAGCACGGCTACGACCTGGTCTTCACGCCGCACATCGCGAGCGAGGAGCTGTACCGGGAGAGCGGGCATCTGGCCACGTTCTCGGAGAACATGTTCGGGCCGATGCAGGTGGAGGGCGAGCCGGCGTATCGCCTGAAGCCGATGAACTGCCCGCACCACATCCTGATCTACCGGTCGGAGACGCGGTCGTACCGTGACCTGCCGATCCGCTACGCGGAGCTGGGGACGTGCTACCGCTACGAGCGGAGCGGGGTGATGCACGGGATGATGCGGGTGCGGGGGTTCACGCAGGACGATGCGCACATCTTCTGCACGCCGGAGCAGATCCCGGAGGAGTTCGACCGGCTGCTGGACCTGGTCGACTACATGATGGTGACGTTCGGGTACGAGTACCACGCGTTCCTGTCGACGCGGCCGGAGAAGGCGATCGGGGATCCGGCGGTCTACGATGCGGCGACGGAGCAGCTGCGCAGTGTGCTGGAGCGGCGGGGTCTGGAGTACGAGGTGGAGGAAGGTGGGGGTGCGTTCTACGGGCCGAAGATCGACATCATGCTGGTGGACGCGCTGGGCCGGGAGTGGCAGGGTCCGACGCTGCAGCTGGATTTCAATCTGCCGGAGCGGTTCGGTCTGGAGTACACGGGGCCGGACAACAAGCCGCATCGTCCGGTGATGATCCATCGGACGCTGCTGGGCTCGATGGAGCGGTTCATCGGTGGGCTGATCGAGCATTACGGCGGCGCGTTCCCGCTGTGGCTCGCGCCGGAGCAGGTGCGGGTGCTGCCGGTGAGCGACGAGGTGGCGGAGGCCGCGGCGGCGGTGCACGGGGAGCTGAAGAAGGCGGGGATCCGGGCGGTGCTCGACTCGCGGGCGGAGACGCTGAGCTACAAGATCCGGGACGCCGAGACGCAGAAGGTGCCGTACATGGCGGTTGTGGGGCGGCGGGAGGCGGAGGCGGGGACGGTCGCGGTGCGGAAGCGGGGCGCCGGGGCGAAGCAGGAGGTGATGCCGCGGGCGGAGTTCATTGCGCGGCTCCGGGAGGAGATCGAATCCCGGGCGCTCTCTTGACATCCGGGCCGTGGCGGGATACCTTCAGGCTCCAGAACCGATGAAGCGGGAGACGAGTGAACTCCCCACCCTTCGGTCCGCGATTGCGGCACCGCCGGGTTCTGTGGCACACGTTCGGCCGGCCGTTGGCGGGATTTTGGCCGAGCGACGTGTGGCGTTTGGGCAGACCCGTCGGGAAGGGTCTGTTTTTTGTTGTGCCATCCCGGAGGAAGCACCATAACTGTCGAAAAGCGCGTTCGTGTCAACCGGCAGATTCGGATCAGCCCGGTCCGGGTGATCGGGCCTGACGGGCAGCAGCTCGGGATCATGCCGGTGGAGGAGGCTCTGGCCGCAGCGGAGGCCCAGGGTCTCGACCTGGTGGAGGTGGCGCCCACCGCGCGTCCACCCGTAGTCCGGATCATGGACTACGGGAAGTACAAGTACGAGCAGGCGCGGAGGGCGCGGGAAGCGCGGAAGAAGCAACACCAGATCCAGGTCAAGGAAGTCAAGTTCCGGCCGGGAATCGAGCCGCACGACTTCGAGTTCAAGGTCCGGCACGCGCGGCGGTTCCTCATGGAAGGCAACAAGGTCAAGGCGACCATGATGTTCCGGGGGAGGCAGGTGGCTCACCCGGAGTTCGGCCGGGAGGTGCTGAATCGGGTGGCGGAGGCGCTGTCGGATGTGGGTCGGGTCGAGTCCGAGCCCACGATGGAAGCCCGGACGATGACAATGGTTATCGCCCCGAAGCGCTGATGCGCGTCGGGCGGCGGCGGGGAAGCCAGGGGAGGCGAACATGCCGAAGATGAAGACGAACAAGAGCGCGGCGAAGCGGTTCCGGCTGACGGGCGGCGGGAAGCTGAAGCGGCGCCGTGCGATGAAGAGCCATATCCTGACGAAGAAGAACGCGAAGCGGAAGCGGCGTCTGAGCCAGCCGGACCTGGTTTCGAAGGCGGACGCGCGGCGGATCAAGCGGCTGCTGGGGGTGTGAGGCGATGGCACGCGCGACGAATGCGGTTGCCCGGCATCGGAAGAAGAAGAAGTACCTGCGGGCGGCGAAGGGTTACTGGGGCGGGCGTTCGAAGCTCTGGCGGATCGCGAAGAACGCGGTCGAGCGGGGCTGGCAGTACGCGTACCGGGACCGGAAGCAGCGGAAGCGCCAGTTCCGGCGGCTGTGGATCACGCGGATCAACGCGGCGGTGCGGCAGCACGACGGGAGCCTCAACTACTCGCGGTTCGTGAACGGTTTGAGGCGGGCGGGGATCGAGATCGACCGCAAGGTGCTGGCGCATCTGGCGGTGCACGAGCCGGAGGCGTTCGGGGAGCTGGTCGAGCGCGCGAAGGCGCAGCTGGGCTGAGTGGAGGGTCGGCGGACAGCCGACCCTGAGTGTCTGCATCGGGGTGAATCCAGGGCAGGCTCACCAGGAGGGCTGAGAGGCCGCCACCCGGGTCCGGTGGGCAGGGTTCGGGGGTGTGCGGTGCCCGTGGGATGCTGCGCGGTCGTCGCCTTGGGGCCGGCCGCGCAGGCTCGTGTTTCCCGGTCCGGCGATCCGCGAACGGAGGGATGGCGGAGTCGACGCTGAGCGAGCGAGACGAGGAAAGCCATCCTTAGATTTTGGGGAATCTGACGGCGTGCACCTCGCACGGGCCCGCGGCGCATCGCTCCAGGAGGATCGTTGCGCCGCGCGTGCTTGTGGGGCATGGAGTGGTGGGTGCGTGGTGGGCGCGGCGGAGTCGGGGGAGAAGCGGCTGGAACAGGAAGGCTGCGGCAACGGATGGCTCTGGATCTGATTCAGGAGATCGAGGCGCTGGAGCGCGAGGCGCGGGAGGCGATCGCCGGGGTGGATTCTCCGGCGGGGCTGGAAGCGGTTCGCATCCGGCTGTTGGGCCGGAAGGAGGGGCGTCTTACCGCGATCCTGCGGCGGTTGGGGGAGCTGCCGCCGGAGGAGCGGCCGGGTGTGGGCGCGCAGGCGAACCGGGTGAAGGCGGCGATCACGGAGCTGCTGGAGGCGCGGTCGGCGGAGCTGGAGGCGGCGCGGCCGAGGGAGGTGGCGGGGCCGGACCTCACGCTTCCGGGCCGGGCTGTCTGGCGTGGCGGGCGGCATCCGGTCACGCTGGTGATCGACGAGGTCTGCGAGATCCTGGGGTCGCTGGGCTTCACGCGGGTGCGTGGGCCGGAGGCGGAGACGGACTGGTACAATTTCACGGCGCTCAACACCCCGCTGGATCATCCGGCGGCGGACATGCACGACACCTTCTATCTAGCCGACGGGATCCTGCTGCGGAGCCACACTTCACCGGTGCAGATCCGGACGATGCAGGCGTACCGGCCGCCGATCCGGGTGGTGGCGCCGGGGATGGTGTATCGCCGGGACCCGTTCGACGCGTCGCACGCTCCGGCGTTCGAGCAGATCGAGGGGCTGGCGGTGGATGAGGGGATCACCTTCGTGGACCTGAAAGCCACGGTGGCCGAGTTCGCGCGGCGGTTCTTCGGCGCCGAGGCGCGGGTGCGCTTCCGTCCTTCCTTCTTCCCCTTCACGGAGCCGAGCGCCGAGGTGGACGTGAGCTGCATGATCTGCGGCGGGGGAGGGTGCAGCGCGTGCAAGGGGACGGGGTGGATCGAGATCATGGGGGCGGGGATGGTGGATCCTGCCGTGTTCGAGAGCGTGGGGTACGACACGGAGCGCTACACCGGGTTCGCGTTCGGGATGGGGCCGGCCCGGATCGCGATGTTGCGTTACCGGATCCCGGACATCCGGCTCCTGTACGAGGCCGACGTCCGGTTCCTCGAGCAGTTCGTCTGAGGTGGCGCTCAGGTCGGGCGGGGCGAGACTTTCCGTTTCGGTGGGTCGTTCATGAACGTGAGCTACCGCTGGCTGAAGCTCCTGGCACCGGAGCTGGCCAGTTCTCCGGAGGAGATTGCGGACCGGCTGGCGATGTACGGCGCGCCGGTGGACGAGCTCGTCGAGCTGGGTGGGGACCTGACCGGGGTGGTCGTGGCCCGGGTCGAGCGGGTGGAGCGGCATCCGAACGCGGACCGGCTCTCGCTGTGCGAGGTGGATGCCGGGACGGGCGAGCGGCTGCAGGTGGTCTGTGGTGCGCCGAACGTTCGGGCGGGCGGCTACTACCCGTTTGCGCCGGTGGGGGCGAAGCTGCCCGGGGGGGTGACGATCCGTGCGGCGAAGATCCGTGGGGTGGAGAGCCAGGGCATGCTCTGCAGCGAGCGGGAGCTGGGGCTCGGGCGGGACCACACGGGGATCATGGAGCTGCACGGGCGCTTCACGCCGGGCGAGCCGTTCCTCGAGGCGGTCGGGCTGGACGACGTGCGTCTGGTGGTCGACGTGACGCCGAACCGGCCGGATCTCCTCTCGCACTACGGGATCGCGCGGGAGCTCGCCCCTGGTGGGGAGCGGGGGTTGCGGCTGCCGGCGTTCCCGCTCCCGGGCGTGGGCGCGGCCGGCGGGGCGGAGGCCGGTGCGCGGGTGGGGCGTGTGGAGTTCCGGCGCTCGGCGCGGGAGGGGCGGGCCGGCGGGGTTCGTGTGGTGCTGGAGGATTCGCGGGGTTGCACGCGGTACCTGGGCGCGGTCGTCCGCGGGGTGCGCGTGGGGCCTTCGCCCGAATGGCTGGCGTCGCGGCTGCGGGCGGTGGGGCTGCGGCCGGTGAACAACGTGGTGGACGCGACGAACTACGTGCTCTACGAGCTGGGCCAGCCGCTGCACGCCTTCGACCTGGCCCGTCTGGCGGGCGGGGAGGTCGTGATCCGGCGGGCCGCGGCCGGGGAGACGATCGTCACGCTGGACGGTGTGCGCCGGGTCCTCTCCGAGGACATGGTGGTCATCGCGGACGCGGAGCGTCCGGTGGCGGTGGCCGGTGTCATGGGCGGTGAGGAGAGCGGGGTGACGGCGGAGACGCGGGACATCTTCCTGGAGTGCGCGCTCTTCGATGCGCGGGCGATCCGTCGCACGCGGCGGGCGCTCGGCCTGTCGACGGACTCGAGCTACCGGTTCGAGCGGGGCGTGGACCCGGAGGGGATGGTGCGGGCGGCGGAGCGCGCGCTGGAGCTGATCGTCGCGGTGGCGGGCGGGGAGGTAGACCCGGAGGCGGTGGACCTGTACCCGGAGCCGCGGGAGGCGCCGGTGGTGGCGGTCCGTCCGTCGCGTGTTTCCCTGGTGTTGGGCGAGACGTTCGGCGCGCAGGAGGTCAGGGGTTACCTCGAGCCGCTCGGTTTCCAGCTGGTGGGTGAGGAGGCCGACGCGCTGCGGTTCCGGGTCCCGGGCCATCGCTGGTACGACGTCGAGCGGGAGGTCGACCTGATCGAGGAGGTGGCGCGGCGGCACGGGTACGACGCGTTCGCGGACGAGCTGCGTCCATTCCGGCCGAGCAGTGTGCCGGACGACGTCATGGCGGTGCTGGAGGACCGGCTGCGCGACTTCTTCGTGGGGCGGGGCTTCCTGGAGGCGCGGAGCGCGGGGTTTGCGCCGGAGTCGGAGGGCGAGGTGGCGCTGCTGAACCCGCTCTCGTCGGCGGAAGCCCGGCTGCGGCGCTCGCTGGTGCCGGGGCTGATCCGCCATGTGGAGCGCAACTTCGCGTGGGGGACGCGGCATGTGCGTCTCTTCGAGATCGGGACGGTGTTCGCGGCCGGTCCGGGTCCGACGGAGCCGCCGCTGGAGGCGCGGCGGATCGGTGGCGTCTTCACGGGGGCGAGGGTCCCGCCGCACTGGAGCGCGGCGGAGGCCGCAGCGTTCGATGTCTGGGACCTGAAGGGGCTGCTGGAGGACCTCGCCCGGGTGCTGGGGCTGGGGGATGCGGCGGTGCGGCCGGGGCCCGGGACGGACGATGGGTTGTTCGTGCCGTCCCTTGCCTTCCACGTGGTGAACGAGCAGGGCGAGCGGGTGGGCGGTGGCGGCCAGGTGAGGGCGGGGGCGGTGGATGCGCCGGCGTGGGCGGACCCGGTGCTGGCGTTCGAGGTCGAGCTGTCGCCCGCGATGGCGAGGCGGGAGGCGCGGGCGGTCACGCCGCTGCCTGCGTTCCCGGCGATCGAGCGTGACCTGGCCCTCCTGGTCCCGGACGACCTGCCTGCGGCCCGGGTCGAGGCGTGCATCCGGAGCGCGGGGGGCAGGCTCCTGGAGTGGGTGGCGCCCTTCGATCTCTACCGCGGGCGCGGGATCCCGGACGGGATGCGCAGCATCGCATACCGGCTGCGTTTCCGCGCCGCAGACCGGACGCTGACGGACGAAGAAGTCGACGGAGCCGTGGCGCGGGTGCTCCGCCGGCTGGGGGAGGAGCTCGGTGTCGAGCGGAGAGGCTAGGCAGCCGACGGCGACGCTGCCGCCGGAGTGGGACCGCCTCGAGCTCGGGGTCCGGCGGCTGCTGGACGACTACGACCTCTGGCGGCGGCGGGCGCGGGGCGCGGAGCGGAGGGTCCAGGAGCTGGAGGCGACGCTCCGGGACATCACTGGGGGCGCGCTGGACCCCCTGGCACTGCTGGCGCGGATCGAGGCGCTCCAGGAGGAGAACCGTGCGCTCCGTGGGCGGCTGGCCGAGGCGCGCGCCAAGGTCGAGCGGATCGTGGCGCGGCTGCGCTTCCTGGAGGAGGAGCGGTGAGCGAGGGGGTGAAGAAGACCACCGTCACGGTCGAGATCGCGGGGGAGGAGTACGCGATCCGCTCGGATGCGTCCCCTGAGTACGTGAAGGAGTGCGCGGCCTACGTCGACCGTCTGGTCGAGGAGGTGCTGCAGCAGGGCTCGCTGGTGGAGGTGCACAAGGCAGTGATTCTGGCCGCGCTGTCGCTGGCGGATCAGCTCTTCCAGGCCCGTAGCGAGTCGGAGGCGCTGCGTCGGGAGGTGGCGCGTCTGGCGGGCAAGCTGGCCGGGGAGATCGAGGCGACGATGGCGGCGGAGGATCTTGCGTTGCGTCGGTGATTTTTCCTAGTTTGCACGTGTCTGCACTGGCGGTGGCCGGCGACCGCTAACTCACGTCAATCCGCCAAGTTAGTCATCCGGGGCGCCGCGGGCGCCTTTTTTGGAGAGTCCATGGACACACCCGTGCTGGTCATCGCGGCCGTGCTCGGTTCCGCGCTCGTTGGGGTGGTGCTGGGCTGGGGGCTGGAGCGGTGGCGTCTTCAGCGGGCGAAGGCCGGGGCCGAGCAGGAGGCGGCCCGGATCCGGGAGGCGGCAGAGCAGGAGGCGGAGCGGATCCGGCAGGCTGCCGAGCTGGCCGGGAAGGAAGCGGCGTATCAGGCGAAGGAGGCCTGGGAACGGGAGGAGGCGCGGCGGCGCGAGGATATCGAGCGTGCGGAGCGGCGGCTGGAGGAGCGGCGGGCCGCGCTGGACCGGAAGTACGACCTCCTGGACGAGAAGGAACGCCAGCTCGAGGAGCGGGAGAAGGAGCTGCTGGCGCGCCTGGAGGATGTCGAGCGGCAGGCGGGGGAGTACGATCGGCTGGTGGCGGCGGCGCGGGCGCGGCTGGAGTCGCTGGCGGGGCTGACGGCGGAGGAGGCGAAGAAGCAGCTGATCGCCCAGCTCCTGGATCAGGCGCGGTCGGAGGCGGCGAATCTGGTCCGGGAGATCAAGGAGACGGCGAAGCGGGAGGCGGAGCGGGAGGCGAAGAACATCATTGCGCTGGCGATCCAGCGGATCGCGGCGGACCACACGGCGGAGAGCACGGTCTCCGTGGTGAGTCTGCCGTCGGATGAGATGAAGGGGCGGATCATCGGGCGGGAGGGGCGCAACATCCGGGCGTTCGAGCAGGCGACGGGGATCGATGTGATCATCGACGACACGCCGGAGGCGGTGATCCTCTCGGGCTTCGACCCGATCCGGCGGGAGACGGCGCGGCTCAGCCTGGAGAAGCTGGTCGCGGATGGGCGGATCCACCCGGGCCGGATCGAGGAGGTGGTGGCGAAGAGCCGCAAGGAAGTCGAGGAGTCGATGATCCAGGCGGCGGAGGAGGTGCTGTACGAGCTCGGGATCCACGGCCTGCACCCGGAGATCGTGAAGGTGCTCGGGCGGTTGAAGTTCCGCACCTCGTACGGCCAGAACCAGTTGCAGCATGCCCGTGAGGTGGCGATCCTGGCGGGGAACATGGCGGCGGAGATGGGGCTGGACGTGGCGATGGCGAAGCGGATGGGGCTGCTGCACGACATCGGGAAGGGTCTGACGCACGAGCACGAGGGGACGCACGTCGAGCTGGGCTGGCAGCTGTGCAAGAAGTACGGCGAGCCGGACCAGGTGCTGAACGCGATCAAGGCGCACCACGACGAGGAGCCGCACCGGTACCCGGAGACGTTCCTGGTCACGGCGGCGGACGCGATCAGCGGGGCGCGGCCGGGTGCCCGGCGGGAGATGTTCGAGACGTACGTCAAGCGGCTGGAGAAGCTGGAGGAGATCGCGCAGAGCTTCCCCGGCGTGGAGCGTTGCTTCGCCATTCAGGCGGGGCGTGAGGTGCGGGTGATGGTGGATCCCGAGCAGATCGACGACGCCGGGATGGCGGAGCTGAGCGAGCGGATCGCGCGGCGGCTGGAGGAGGAGCTGCAGTATCCCGGGCAGATCAAGGTGGTCGTGATCCGGGAGACGCGGGCGGTGGATTTTGCCCGGTGAGGAGACGTGGCGAAGATCATTAGCGGGACGGAGCTGAGCGAGGCGATCCGGGCGGAGATCGCGGAGGAGGCGCGGGCGTTCCGGGCGGAGACGGGGGTGCAGCCTGGGCTGGCGACGGTGCTGGTGGGGAACGATCCTGCGAGCGAGGTCTACGTCCGGAACAAGGGGCGTGCGGCGGAGCAGGCGGGGTTCCATTCGCGGCAGATCCGGCTGCCGGCGGAGGCGTCGGAGGACGAGCTGCTGGGGGTGGTGGACGGGCTCAACGCGGACCCGGGCATTCACGGGATCCTGGTGCAGTTGCCGCTGCCGCCGCAGATCGATGCTCGCCGGGTGATCCAGCGGATCGACCCGGCGAAGGACGTGGATGGCTTTCATCCGGAGAACGTCGGGCGGCTGGCGATCGGGGACCCGGACGTGCTGGCGCCGTGCACGCCTGCGGGGGTGGTGGAGATGCTGCTCCGGTCGGGCTACGACCCGGCCGGGCGGCGGGTGGTGATCGTGGGGCGGTCGAACATTGTGGGCCGTCCGCTGGCGCTCCTCCTCCTGCGCGATGGGCGGGGCGGGAACGCGACGGTGACGGTGGCGCACAGCCGGACGCGGGATCTGGGGGCGGTGACGCGGGAGGCGGAGATCCTGGTGGCGGCGGTGGGGCGGCCGGGCTTGATCACGCGGGAGATGGTTCGGCCGGGCGCAGTGGTGATCGATGTGGGGGTGAACCGGGTGGAGGATCCGGGGAGCCCGAAGGGTTACCGGCTGGTGGGCGACGTGGCGTTCGAGGAGGTGGCGGAGGTGGCGGAGGCGATCACGCCGGTCCCCGGGGGCGTGGGTCCGATGACGATCACGATGCTGCTCCGGAACACGCTGGAGGCGGCGAAGCGGTTGCAGCGGGCCGGGCGGGCGAAGGGGGCGTAGGCGATGCGGCGCGGGCTCGCGCGGGGCGCGGGGGCGGGTGGGCGTGCGATCTTCGCGCGCCGGGCGATGTCGCGCCGGGGCGTCGGGAAGGGCGTGCGATGAGCTGGGAGCTCTTCCATGCGGCCGAGCTGGTGGCTGGAGGGGTGGGGGCGGGGTTGCCGGATCCGGTGGTCGCCGGCCTCAGGTCGGCCTCCAGCGGATACGCGTACAGTGTGTCGGTGGTGAACGCGCTGGCGCGGGAGGTGCTGGAGGGCTCGCTCCCGCCGCTGTGGGTGGCCGGGGAGGTGACGGGGTGGAAGCGTCACACGTCGGGCCACTGTTACTTCTCCCTGCGAGACTCTGCGGCCCAGCTCCGCTGCGTGATGTTCCGGAGCGACGCGCAGCGGTTGCCGACCGATCCCGAGGAAGGGATGGAGGTCCTGGCGCTGGGCACGCTGACGATCTACGAGCGTCGGGGGGATTACCAGCTCGTCGTCCGGGAGCTGGAGGGGCGGGGGGTCGGTGGGCTGTGGCGGCTGGCGTTCGAGCGGCTCCGTGCCAAGCTGGAGGCCGAGGGGCTGCTCTCTCCCGAGCGGAAGCGGCCGCTTCCTCCCTTTCCCGCCACCGTAGGCGTGGTGACCTCGCCCGTGGGCGCTGCGCTGCACGACATTCTCCACGTGATCGGGAGACGGGCTCCGTGGGTGCGGGTGGTCTTCTGCCCGGCGAAGGTGCAGGGGGACGGCGCGGCGGAAGACATCGCCCGTGCGATCCGGCTCTTCGGGCGGACGCGTGCGGCCGATGTGCTGATCGTGGGGCGCGGTGGGGGCTCGACGGAAGATCTCTGGGCGTTCAATGAGGAGGTGGTGGCCCGCGCGATCGCGGAGTCGCCGATCCCGGTGATCAGCGCGGTGGGGCACGAAATCGACGCGACGATCGCCGATCTGGTGGCCGACGTGCGGGCGCCCACGCCCTCGGCGGCGGCGGAGCGCGCGGTGCCCGACCGGGTGGCGCTCGGGCGGGATCTGGAGAACGTGCGGAGCCGGCTGGAGGCGGCGGTGCGGTGGCGCGTGGCCGAGCGGCGGAAGGAGCTCGGGTTTCAGTCGGACGCGCTGGTGGACGCGATCCGGGGCGTGGTTCGCGCGCGCCGGGAGCGGCTGCTCCGGGGGGTCAGCAAGCTCGAGGCGCTTTCTCCGCTAGCGGCGCTGCGGCGTGGCTATGCGGTGCCGCTGGGGGCGGACGGCCGTGTCCTGCGGCGGGTCGACGAGTTCCGGAGCGGGATGCACCTTCGCCTGCGGCTGGCCGATGGGAGCGTGCGGGGCCGGCTGGAGGACGTGCAGGTCGAACGGCTGACGGAGGTGGGGGATGGCTGGGGAGTCTGAGGGGGATCTGCGGCTGGATGCGCGCCTCCGGCGGCTGGAGGAGATCGTGGCCGCGCTGGAGGGCGAGGGCCTCGAGCTGGAGGACGCGCTGGAGCTCTTCGAGGAAGGGATCGGGCACGTCCGGGCGGCGCGGGAGATCCTGGAGCGGAGCGAGCTGCGGATCGAGCGGCTGCTGGAAGAGGACGGGCGCGTGGTGCTCGAGCCGATGGGGCGGGATCCGAAGTGAGCGGGGTAGCAGGGGGCGCATTCGACGCGGCGGGGTTCCTGGCGCGCGAGCGCGAGCGGGTCGAAGCCGTCCTGTCGGGGCTGGTGGATGAGCTGCTGGCGGGCTCGCCGGCCTCGATCGCGGAGCCGATCCGGTACGCGGTGGAGTCGGGCGGGAAGCGGCTGCGTCCGATCCTGTGCGTGGCGGCCTACCGGGCTGTCCGGGGAGGTGGGGAGGGGGAGGAGCCGGGTGGGATTCGCACGGTGGCTTGCGCGATCGAGCTGATCCACACCTATTCGCTCATGCACGACGATTTGCCGTGCATGGACGATGACGACCTGCGGCGCGGCCGGCCTACGGCGCACCGGGTCTTCGGCGAGGAGCGGACCATGGTGGCGGCCGCGGCGCTCATCCCGCTGGCTGCGCAGGCGGTCGAGCGCGGCGGGCGGTCGCTCGGGCTGCGGCCGGAGGAACGGATGGCGCTGGTCCGGGAACTCTGCGCCGCCGCGGGGGGCGGGGGGATGGTGGGAGGGCAGGTCCTGGACCTGGCCGCGGAAGGGACGACCGTGGCGCTCGAGGAGCTGGAGGCGATCCACCGTGCCAAGACGGGCGCGCTGCTGGCGGCGTCGCTCCGGCTGGGCGGACTCGCGGCTCGGGCGAGCGGCGAGGCGCTCGAAGCGCTGGGCGCTTACGGCCGTTGTATCGGGCTTGCATTCCAGATCGCCGACGACATTCTGGACGTCACGGGCCGCACCGCGGTGATCGGGAAGACGGCCGGACGCGACCAGGCGCTGGCGAAGGCGACGTTCCCTGCGCTCCTGGGGCTGGATGCCGCGCGGCGACGAGCGGAGGCGGAGGCCGACGCCGCGATCGACGCGCTGCGCCGGGCGGGGATCGCGACCCCGGAACTCGAGGCTTTGGCCCGTTTCTCCATAGAGCGTGACCGGTGAACCTCCTGGAAAGTCTCATCTCGAAGAATCCTCCCCTCGTCCTCGCGTTCCTGGCCCTGACCACGGTCCAGATCTTCAAGTTCATCGTCACGATCGTCACGACAGGCCGTGTGGACTTCCGGCGTCTGGCCGGGATGGGGGGGATGCCGTCCAGCCACGCCGCCTCGGGCGCCGCGCTGGCGACCTCGATCGGTCTGGAGGCGGGCTGGGATTCGCCGCTCTTCGGCGTCGCGGCGTTCTTCGCGAGCATCCTGATGTACGACGCCGCCGGGATCCGGCGAGCCGCTGGCCGGCAGGCCAGGGTGCTCAACCGGGTGATCGATGACCTGAAAGCGCACCATTCGGTGGAAGGCGAGCGGCTGATCGAGCTCCTGGGCCACACGCCCCTCGAGGTGTTCGTGGGGACGGCGTACGGAGTGATCCTCGCGCTCGTGCTTCACCCGTAGAGGAGGGGTTCGTGCCACTCCTGGATCGGATAGATTCGCCAGAGGACCTTCGCCGCCTGCCGCGTTCGCAGCTCCCGGAGCTGGCGCGGGAGGTGCGCGAGCGGATGGTGGACGTCATCAGCCGCGTCGGCGGGCACTTCGCGCCCGGGCTGGGCGTGGTCGAGCTGACGATCGCGCTTCACTACGTGTTCGACACCCCGCGGGACAAGCTGATCTGGGACGTGGGGCATCAGGGGTACCCGCACAAGATCCTGACGGGCCGGAACGCGGCGTTCCCCACCATTCGCAAGAAGGGCGGACTCTCGGGCTTTCTCCGGCGCGACGAGTCGGAGTACGACGTCTTCGGCGCGGGTCACGCGGCGACCTCGATCTCGGCAGCGCTGGGGATCGCTACTGCGCGCGACCTGAAGGGTGAGGACTACCGCGTCGTGGCCGTGGTCGGGGACGGGGCCATGACGTGCGGGCTGGCGTTCGAGGGGCTCAACAACGCCGGGCACACGGATCGGGATCTCATCGTCGTGCTGAACGACAATGAGATGTCGATCTCGCGCAACGTGGGCGCGATCCACAAGTACCTGACCCGGATGGTGACGAACCCGCTGTACAACCGGGTGCGGGACGAGCTGAAGCACCTCCTGCGGGCGGCGCCGGGGACGCTGGGCGACACGATGGGGTCGCTGGCGGGGAAGTTCGAGGAGAGCGTGCTGAACATGCTGGCGCCCGGGATCCTGTTCAAGGAGCTGGGCTTCCGCTATGTGGGGCCGGTGGACGGGCACGATCTCGACGCTCTGGTCGAGACGTTCGAGAACGTGCGGCGGATGAAGGGGCCGCGGCTGGTGCACGTGCTGACGCGGAAGGGGAAGGGTTACCCGCCGGCGGAGCGGAGCCCGGTGGTGTGGCACGGGATCACGCCGTTCGACAAGATCAGCGGGGAGCTGGCGCGGAAGCGGGATGGCCTGCCGTCGTACACGAGCGTCTTCGGGCGTGGGCTGGTGGAGCTGGGTGCGCGGAACCCGTCGCTGGTGGTGATCACGGCGGCGATGCCGGAGGGGACGGGGACGGGGCGGTTCGGCGAGGCGTACCCGGATCGCTTCTTTGATGTGGGGATCGCCGAGGGGCATGCGGTGACGTTCGCGGCGGGGCTGGCGACGCAGGGGATCCGGCCGGTGGCGGCGATCTACTCGACGTTCCTGCAGCGGGCGTACGACTCGATCATCCACGACGTGGCGCTGCAGAACCTGCCGGTCGTGCTGGCGATCGATCGGGCGGGGCTGGTGGGGAACGACGGGCCGACACACATGGGGCTGTACGACATCGCGTACCTGCTGGCGGTGCCGAACATGACGGTCACGGCGCCGAAGGACGGGGCGGAGATGCTGGCGCTGCTGCGGCTGGGGGTGGAGGAGGCGACCGGGCCGTTCTCGCTCCGTTACCCGCGCGATTCCGTGCCGGAGCAGGTGCCGTCGCTGGAGGAGATCCCGCGAGTGGAGTACGGGACGTGGGAGGTGCTCCGTCGGGGCCGCGGGGTGGCGATCCTGGCGGTCGGGACGATGGTGGTGCCGTCGCTGCAGGCGGCGCGGGAGTTGGAGGCGGAGGGGCTGGACGTGACGGTGGTGAACTGCCGGTTCCTGAAGCCGATCGACAGGGCGACGCTCGACTGGGTGGCCGCGCAGCACGATGTGATCGTGACGGTGGAGGAAGGGACGATCGTGAACGGGTTCGGGGCCGCGCTGGCCCGGGAGCTCGAGCCGGCCCGACGCGAGCGGCCGGGGCTGCAGGTGGAGATCCTGGGGGTTCCGGACCGGATCATCGAGCACGCGGACCGCAGCGAGCAGCTGGAGGAGGTCGGGTTGACGGCGGAGGGGATCGCGCGGTGCGTGCGGGAGCTGGCCGGGAGCCGCGGGGCGATCCAGGTCAGGGAATCGGCGTGATGGACGGGGAGGTGGTGTTCCGGCGGATCGGCCTGGTCGGACACGTCGGCTACGCTGGTCTGGAGGAGGCGCTGGGCACGGTCCGGCGCTTCGCGGATCGGCACGGGATCGAGCTGTCTGCGGAAGAGCCACTGCGTGCCCTGCTGCCCGGGGTGGCGGAGTTCGAGCCGGGCCGGGTCGACCTGCTGCTCACGCTGGGCGGGGACGGGACGTTGCTCCGGGGCGCGCGGCTGGTTGCGCCTTACCACACGCCGGTCCTGGGCGTCAACTTCGGGTATCTCGGGTTCCTGACGTCGATCCATCCGCCGGAGCTGGATGCTTCGCTGGCGCGGCTGCTGGCCGGGGATTACTGGCTGGACCGTCGTCTGACGCTCGAGGCGCGTGTGGTGGACAACGGGCGGCAGCGGGGCTCGCCCTACGTGGCGCTGAACGACGCGGTGCTGCACAAGGGCGGGTTCGCGCGGGCGATCCGGCTGGCGGTGTACGTGGGGGAGGAGCAGGAGGAGGTGGGGACGTACAACGCGGACGGGATCATTCTCTCGACGCCGACGGGCTCGACGGCGTACTCGTTGTCGGCGGGCGGGCCGATCGTGGTGCCGACGGTGGACTGCATCCTGGCGACGCCGATCTGCCCGCACACGCTGGCTGTCCGCCCGCTCGTGGTGCCGGCGACGACGACGATCACGATCGAGGTGGTCTCGCCGAGCGAGGAGCTGATCCTGACGATCGACGGGCAGGAGGGGGAGGGGCTGAAGACGGGGGCGCGGCTGGTGGTGCGGCGTGGGGAGGCGACGGTGCCGCTGGTGCGCTTCCCGGGGCAGAGCTTTTTTTCGACGCTGCGGCGGAAGCTGCACTGGGGGATCGAGCGACGGGAGCGCGGGGAGGTAGGGGTGTAGCGGCCCGATCGCCTATTGAACGGCACCGAGCGCCCCGGGTATACTCTGCGGTATGCTCATCGAGTTGCGAATCCAGGACTACGCCGTGATCGAGCGCCTGGCGGTGCGTCTCGAGCCGGGGCTGAACGTCCTGACGGGGGAGACGGGGGCGGGGAAGTCGATCATCGTGGGGGCGCTCTCGTTGCTGCTGGGAGAGCGGGCCTCGGCGGAGGTGGTGCGGCCGGGGGCGGCGAAGGCGGTGGTGGAGGGCGTGTTCGACGTCGCGGGGCGGCCGGAGGTGCTGGCGGCGCTGGAGGCGCAGGGGCTCGAGCCGGAGGACGGGCTGCTGATCCTGCGGCGGGAGGTGGCGGCGGAGGGGCGGGCGCGGGCGTGGGTGAACGGCTCGCCCACGACGGCGGGGGTGCTGGGCGAGCTGGGGCGGCGGTTGGTGGATCTGCACGGCCAGCACGAGCACCAGACGCTGCTGCGGGCGGAGGAGCAGCGGGAGATCCTGGACGCGTACGGCGGGCACGAGGCGCTGGTCGCGGAGGTGCGGGCCGCGCACGCGCGGCTGGAGCGGGCCCGGCGCGCGCTCGAGGAGCTGGACCAGCGGCGCCGGGAGGCGGAGCAGCGCGCAGACTTCCTTCGCTTCCAGGTGGAGGAGATCGAGCGGGCGGCGCTCCGTGCGGATGAGGAGGAGCCGCTGGAGGAGGAGGCGCGGCGCCTGGAGCACGCGGAGGAGCTGGCGCGGCTGGCGGAGCGGATCCACCAGACGCTCTACGCGGCGGAGGACGCGGTGGTGGCGCGGCTCGCCGAGCTGCGGCGGGTCATCGATCAGGTGATCCGGTTCGACTCGAGTCAGGCCGATGCCCGCGAGGTCCTCGACAACGCCTACTACGCGCTCTCGGAGCTCGGGCGCCGGATGGGCGACTACGCGGCGCTCGTCGAGCACGATCCGGCCCGGCTGGAGGAGATCCGGCGGCGGCAGGACCTGATCTTCCGGCTGAAGCTGAAGTACGGCCCCACGCTGGCCGATGTGATCGAGACCGGGCGTCGGGCTCGGGAGGAGCTCGACCTGCTGGAGCGTGCGGAGTTCGAGAGGGAGGCGCTCGAGCGGGAGGAGGCGGAGGCGCGGGGCGTGCTGGAGCGGCTCGCGTCGGAGCTGAGCGTCCGGCGCCGGGAGGCGGCGGAGCGGCTCTCGGCCGAGGTGATGGCGATCCTGCCGGAGCTCGGGCTCGGGGGAGGCCGGTTCGAGGTGGCGCTGACGCCGTATGAGCAGATCCGGGCCGAGGGCGGCGAGGCGGTCGAGTTCCGTGTCGCGCTCAACGTCGGCTTCGAGCCGAGGCCCCTCGCCCGTGTCGCGTCCGGGGGCGAGCTCTCACGCATCATGCTGGCGCTCAAGACGATCCTGGCGCGCCTGGACCGCGTGCCCACGCTGGTCTTCGACGAGATCGACACCGGGATCGGCGGGCGGGTGGCGGTGCAGGTGGCGGAGAAGCTGCGCCGGGTCGCCGAGCACCACCAGGTCTTCGTGATCACGCACCTGGGCCAGATCGCCTCCCGGGCCGACCATCACCTGCTGGTCGAGAAAGTGGATCGGGACGGGAGCACCTTCACGCGCGTCACGGAGCTGGACGCGGAGGCGCGGGTCCGGGAGCTCGCGCGGATGCTCGGCGGCGATCCGGAGAGCGCGGCGAGCCTGGAGCACGCGCGGGAGCTGCTGGGCGTGGCGGGGCGGGCGGGGTGACCCGTCGCCCTCGCCGGCGACGCGGCGCCCCTATCTTCGCGGGCGGGATCCTACGACGAGCGGCGCGGTGATCTTCCGATCACCGCGCCGCTTCGTTTCGGTCGCCGGTCAGACCGGGCGGCTCGGCCGCAGGGCACGCCCGGGCTCGTGCCCGCGGTGAGCCGTTCCGACGAGCCCGGTCTCAGAATTCGTACTTCAACCGTAGCAGCGCCATCCGCCCGATCGCCGGCACGCCCGGGAAGCTCCGGTAGTCCTCGTCCAGGAGGTTCTGGACGCTGAGCTGGATCGAGGCGCCCGGGATCATCCGGAGGCGGTACCCGGCCACCAGGTCGAGGAGCGTGTAGGACTTCACGCAGTCCTCGGCGCCCGGCTCCGTGCCGCCGATGCACAGCGTGCCGTTGTAGACGCCCGAGCGGACGGGGAAGTCGTCGTTGTACCGGGCGCGGAGCTCCGCGTTGAAGCCGTTCTGGAGGCTCCGGTATGCCACCGAGAAGCTACCCTTCGTCTTCGGCGCGTTGAGGGTGACCTTCTCCCCGCGCTTCGTCTCGAACATGTCCTCGTTCACGAGCGAGAGCGTGCCGCTCACGGACCACGACTCGGAGAGCAGCGCGGTGGCCGCGAGGTCGAGCCCGTAGAGGTCGAGCTCATCCTCGACGTTGAAGTACGTGGTTAGGACCTGCGCGCCGTTGGCGTTCACCTCGGGCGAGGTGATCACGCCGAGCGGGATCGTGGCGAGGCCGCGCGGGCAGGTTCCATCGGTGGCGCCGCAGGCGAGCAAGGTCGCCTGCGTCTGTGCCTGCTCCGAGCTCATGCCCCGGTCGCTCACGAACCGCTGGGTGAGGAAGGCGATCGTCTCCTGCGGGTTGAGGGTGACGAAGGGCGTCGAGATGGTCAGCGGTGTGACGAGGTTCTCGCGCTTCGAGTACCAGGCGTCCACGGCGAGGAGGAAGCGCTGGCCGAGCACGCCCCTGTAGCCCGCCTCGAAGGTCGTGCTGGTGGACTCGCGGATCGGCTCGATGTCCGGCAGCACCAGATCGGCGAGCTTGCCCGTGCCCAGGCTCGGGTGGAAGTAGTTGGACGAGATCGCGTTCACCGCGTCGCCGCTGAGCGAGTTGAGGTATGCCGCGGTGGCGCCGTCGATCGCGCCCGCCTGCCGCAGCACCTCGACGGCAGCCCTCCAGTAGAGCGCTGCGTTGGCCTGCACGGGCTGGGCCGGGCCGCCGAGCTCGTCTGGCGTGAACGGCGAGCGCATCAGGTAGCTGCCGTCGGGCTGGCGGAAGTGGAAGCCCGTCGTCCCGGTCCCCTGGATGCGCAGGCTGTAGCCGAGCCGCGCGGCGTTCGCGTCCGGGATCGGGCTGGCCAGGTCCAGGAACTGGTTGAGCGAGCTGGGCGTCGAGAACGCGCGGTTGAACGTCAGGCGGAAGGCCTGGTCCTCGCTCGGCTTGAAGACCAGCGCCGCGCGCGGCGAGAAGACCGCCTCGGGCAACGCGGAGTGGGTGTCGAGGCGGCCGGCGAGCACGAGGCTGAGCCGGTCGGTCAGGGCCGTCTCCGATTGGAGGTAGGCGCCGAACTCGGTGGTCTGGTCGTCGTCCTCGTACTTCCCGTTGATGGAGCCCTCGGTCACCGGATCCGTGTAGAGCAGGTCCAGGCCGTAGGTGAAGTCCTGCCGCTGCCCGAGCGAGAAGCCGTGCTGGAGCTGGGCGACGTAGAGCTTCGACCGATCCACGATCGGCGCGCCGTTGCGCAGCAGGTAGGTCTCGCCGGCGTCGCTCATGTTGACGTAGGCCTGGGCAAAGAGGCGGCGCCAGTTCGCGCGGGCCTGGAGGAAGGTGTACCGCCAGTCCCGCGCCTGGGCGGCGCCCAGACCGGTCAGCTCGATGCTGTTGTCGATGTGGGTGACGCCGGCCGTGAAGATGGCGGAGAGGTCGGGCGCGGGACGCCAGTCGGCGCGGAGCTCGCCGCTCCAGCGGCTGAGGTCGAAGTCTCGCTTCCCGATGCGGGCGATGCGCCGGTCGGCCTCCGCGTCGTCGATGTCGAGGGCGTTCTTGAGGTCTTCCTTGTAGAACGGATCGGAGGCGAACTTCTGCGCCTCGTCCCGTTCGACGGGATCGGTGTAGCGCCACTCGTCGGCGGAGAGGTACTGACCGGAGACCTTGATCCCGAAGCGGTCGCTGAGACGGCTGGCGCTCCGGAAGGTGACGTGGAGGAGGCTCCGCTCGCCGCCGGCCACGGAGACGGTCGATCCCGGGTAGTCGATGGGGGACTTCGTGATGACGTGGAGCACGCCGTCGGCGGTGTTCGGGCCGTAGAGCGCGGCGCCCGGGCCGAGGACGACCTCCATGCGCTCGATGTCGTCGTCGGTGGCGGGGACCAGGTGCAGCAGATTCACCTTGAGGGAGGGGACGCCCGCGATGCGGTTGTCGGTCAGAGCGTGCAGGGACCCCGAGAAGATGTTGTTGAACCCGCGGGTGACGACGTTGGCGGACTGCACGCCCTGGGTCACGATGTCGACGCCGCTCAGGCCGCGGAGGTGGTCGGCGAGCGAGGTGGTGGGCCGCTCGGCCACTCTCTGGCCGTCGATCACGGCCACCGACGCGGGTGCGTCCACGGTCTTCTCGCTGCGCTTCGAGGCCGACACCACGATCGGGTTGAGGCGGAAGGTGAGCGAGGTCAGCTCGGTCACGAGGAGCTGGGGCTCGCCGGGTGTCACCCGCACGCCGGGCAGCCGGAGCGCCTCGTACCCGAGCAGCGTGAAGGTCAGAGCGTAGGTCCCCGGCTGGAGGTTCGCGATGCGGTAATGGCCCTCCTGGTCGGTGAACGCGCTACCGACGATCCGGCCGTCCGCGGCGAGCGCCTCGACCCTGGCGTTGGCCAGAGGGCCCTTCGTTTCGAAGTCGAGCACCCGACCGGTCAGGGCGCCGGTCTGGGCCCGGACGTCGGCCGCGGCGAGCAGCAGGAGTAAGAAAGCAACAAGGGGTAGCCTCCCGTAACGAGCGCGCATGGCAAACCTCGCGGGTCGCAGGTGGTTGCGAACGCCAGCCCGGGAACCGACGTCCGGGCCGGGCAGATGGAGAAAGGGTACAATGAGGTACGGATTCCCCGATTGCGTTGTCCCCTTTTTCGGGGTAATTCTCTAGCGGGCGTAGTGGTTCCACTATACCCGGTGCCGGGATGGAGCGTCAAGACACCGGCGGGAGGGGGAGCGCTTCTTGCACCTCTGGCCGGGATAGAAGGACCCGGTTCCGGGGGGTGAGTCATGGAGAGGCCGCTCAAGGTGACGGTTCATTTTCAGGACGACGTCTACCACGCCGCAGTGGAGCCCGACGAGCGGGCAGACCAGCTCCTGTTGCGCAGCCTCTACCATTTCGGCCTGGACACCAGGAAGCAGAGGGAGTTCCCCTACCGGCTGAAGCTGCGGGGAGTGGGGCGGACGAACCGCGGGCTCGTCCTGGATCGTCCGATCGGCAACCAGATCCATGACGGGGACGAACTGATCCTGGAGCCGGAGCCGGGGAACCGGCGCCTGTCGACCGGGCATTACTGATCGCGTGAAGATTCTTTTCGCCACGTCCGAGGCCGTTCCCTACTGGAAAACCGGTGGGCTGGCCGATGTCGCGCGCGCGCTCCCGGATGCGCTGGCCGCACGGGGGCACGAGGTCGTCGTCCTGCTGCCGCTGTACGCGCCGGTGGCGGCGCAGGGGCTGCCGCTGGAGGAGGTCGGGCGCACGTGGCTCTCGTGGCCGGACGGGCCGGTGCCGGTGCGCTACCTGGAGCACCGCCCGGCGAGCGGCGCGCGGGCGGTGCTGGTCGACCAGCCCGATTTCTTCCACACGGACAGGCCTTACGGGGCGCGGTCGGGCGACCCTCTGGAGCCGGGGCTCCGGTTCGCGTTCTTCTGCCGGGCGGTCGTCGAGCGCGCGAGGACGTGGGGCGCCGACGTCGTCCACCTGAACGACTGGCAGACCGGGCTGGTGCCGGTCTACGCGCGGATGGACGGCCCGCCGGTGGTCACCGTCTTCGCCATCCACAACCTGGGGTACCAGGGCAACTTCCCGCCGGAGCTCCTCCCGCGGATCGGGATCCCGTGGGAGTTCTATCGCCCGGAGGAGGGGATCGAGTTCTACGGCCACGCGTCCTTCATGAAGGCCGGGCTGGCGCTGAGCGATCGGCTGGTCACGGTCTCGCCGACCTATGCGGAGGAGATCCAGCGGCCGGAGTACGGCGCCGGCTTCGACGGGTTGCTCCGCCACCGCAGGGAGGTGCTGTCGGGGATCCTGAACGGGATCGACACCCGGACCTGGGACCCGTCGACGGACCCGGCGGTCCCGGTGCCGTACGATGCGGAGCACCTGGAGCGCAAGGAGGAGAACCGGGAGGCGTTGCTGCGCGAGCTGGGGCTCGACGGGGACGGACCGCTCTTCGTCATGGTCACGCGCCTTGCGCATCAGAAGGGGATCGATCTGCTGGTCAGCGCGCTACCGCGGCTGCTCAGGCGCGGTGTGCGGATCGCGGTGCTGGGGGATGGCGATCCGGAGTACGAGCGTGCGCTGGCGCGGGCTGCCGCCGGGCACCCGCGGCGGGTGGCGGCGTTCTTCCGCTTCGACGACGGGCTGGCCCGCCGCCTCTACGCCGGCGGCGACTTCTTCCTCATGCCTTCGCTCTACGAGCCGTGCGGGCTGGGTCAGATGATTGCCCAGCGCTACGGGACGCCGCCCGTGGTCCGGCGCACCGGCGGGCTGGTCGACACGGTGGAGGATGGCCGGACCGGTTTCGTGTTCGAGGAGGCGTCGCCGCGCGCCCTGTGCGGCGCCGTGGAGCGCGCGATCGCGGCCTGGCGAGGCCCGGATTGGGATGAGCTGCGGCGGCGGTGCATGCGTCTGGACCGGTCCTGGGCGCGCTCCGCCGCCGTGTACGAGGCCCTGTACGAGGCGGCCAGGCGCGGCGCGGGCGGTTGACCTGTGCCTGCTATTTCGCTACATTTGAAGTCTGAACCGCGAAACCCGCTCGAGACGGCGTGCCTCGGGCCGCGGAGGGCAGGGGCGCCGGGGCGGGCAGGGTTTCTGGCCGGTTCGCAGCAGTGGCCCCGTAGCCAAGTGGTAAGGCAGAGGTCTGCAAAACCTCGATCCGGCGGTTCGAATCCGCCCGGGGCCTCTGAG
>DATCLG010000115.1:0-19986 GCA_036564015.1 Longimicrobiales bacterium | reverse complement strand
GAGCGAAGCCGAGCAGCCACGGGGCCACGATGAGCAGGATGCCGAAGACGTAGTCCATCACGCCGTGGAACCGTGTAGAAACGAAGCGCATACGTACCTCCCTACCTCTCGTTCCGGCGGCGTCGTAGGCGGGGAAGCTGGCGCGAGGCCCGGACTCGCCTGCCCTGCCATCGCGGCGGCCTCCCGGCCGCGGTGAAGCGCCGGGTCAACGCAGAATCGTGCAAGGATTATTCCCACCTGAAGTGGCGGCGGGGTGCGTGGTTCGGGGCCGGGCGCGGTGGGGCGGGGGCCTGGGCGTGTCGCGGCGGCCAGGTCGGGGTGGCGGGCGGGACGTGGAACGGTGCTTGCTGGCTTACGGCGGATCCTGGCGCGCGACAGGGGGGCGAGGCTTCCATGGGCGACTTCCGGTTGGGCTCGATCTTCGGCCTCGAGATCCGCATCGACTTTTCGTGGTTCATCATCTTCTTCCTGATCCTCTGGACGTTCACGGCGGGGATCTTCCCGGCGAACTTCCCGGGGCTCTCTCCCGGGGTGTACATCGGGATGGGGGTGAGCGGGACGCTTCTCTTCTTCGCCTCGCTGCTGGTGCACGAGATCTCGCACTCGCTGGTGGCGCGGGCGAAGGGGGTGCCGGTGGAGGGGATCACGCTGTTCGTCTTCGGCGGGGTGTCGCGGACGCGGACGGAGGCGGAGAGTCCGGGGGATGAGTTCCTGATCGCGGTTGTGGGCCCGGTCTCGAGCGTGGTGCTGGCCGCGCTGTTCGGGCTGGTGTGGTGGGTGGGGCGGAATGCGGGCTGGAGCGCGGCGGTGACGGGGGTGGCGGGGTATGTGGGATACCTGAACCTGGCGCTGGCGCTCTTCAACCTGCTGCCCGGTTTCCCGCTGGATGGGGGGCGGCTCTTCCGTTCGGTGGTATGGAAGCTGACGGGGAACCTGACGCGGGCGACGCGGATCGCGTCGACGGGAGGGCAGTGGCTGGGCTACGCGCTGGTGGGGCTGGGGATCTGGCAGATCTTCGCGGGGAACCCGTTGGGCGGGCTCTGGCTGGTCTTCATCGGGTGGTTTTTGCGGAACGCGGCGATCGCGAGCTATCACCAGCTCATGGTGAAGAACTTGCTGGAGACGGTGCGGGCGCGGGCGCTGATGACGGAGAACCCGGAGACGGTGCCGCCGGACCTGACGCTGCAGGAGCTGGTGGACGAGTATTTCCTCCGGCGGCGTTACATGGCGTTCCCGGTCGCGGAGGATGGCCGTCCGGTGGGGGTTATCGCGTTCCATCAGGTGAGGGAGGTGCCGCGGGAGGAGTGGCCGAGACGGGTGGTGCGGGAGGTGATGGTGCCGGCGAACGAGACGGTGATGGTGCGGCCGGAGGAGCGGATGTCGCAGGTGCTGGAGAAGATGGAGCGGTCTGGGGTGCGGCGGGTGCTGGTGACGCGGGATGGGGGGCTGGTCGGGATCATCACGGCCGGGGACATCACCGCGTGGCTCGAGCGGATGCGACAATTGGAGGAGCAGTAGGCCGGTGTTAGATTCCGGTGTCGGGGGCGGGCCATGATCGAAGGCGTTCCTGAGGATCTCCGCGTCCAGGCTGCCCCGGCGCCGGCTACCCGGGTCTCGCTGCATGCGGTGTTGGTGCGGGACGGGGAGGCACATTTCGACGATGGGGCGCTGCACGGCCGGAGCCTGGTGGAGGCGGGGATCGAGTGGGTGGGTTCGAAGGAGGAGCTGGAGGCGCCCGAGCGGTGGGGGGTGGTGTGGGTGGCCGTGACCCACGACGCTGGCGGGTCGCGAGCGTACAGCGGGCTCGTGGCGAACGAGCTGTGGGTGGATCCCCTGGCGCGGCGCGGGTTCAAGGACCTGGCCCGGCACGTGAACGGCATGGACGAGGCGACGAATGGCCGGGTCGATCTGGGGGCGTTGCGGCCAGGCGAGCGGGAGGCGCTCCGCCGCGCGCTGGTGGCGGAGGACCCGGAGGCGTGGGACCGGGCGAGCCTCGCGGTGGTGCAGGCGTTCAGATCAGGAACGCGACCACCAGGATGACGAACAGGAGCAGCAGGATCACGGCGAGCTCGACCAGTGAGAGGCCGAGCGTCTCGACCGCTTCGGCCTCCGAGAGGCGGGCGGCGAGGCCGGTGCCCTTGACCATGAGGTAGAGCCAGAGGCCGATGGTCGCGAGCTCGAGGACGCGGAGGATCAAGGTGATGGGGGAGCGCGCGTCGGCGCGGGTTGCGGAGAAGAGGTCGGTGCCGGAGAGGGCGAGCTCGATGGGCACGATCAGGAGCAGGAGCGGGAGGAACGGCCACGTCGCGTAGCCGAAGACCACGTACATCCGCTCGGTCGGTGCGGTGCCGCGGAGCGTTTCGGCGCTCCAGGACAGCAGGCCTCCGGCGAAGTAGAGGGCGATGAGCCCCAGGGCCGCGCCGACCAGGACGACGGCGATGGCCGTGGCGCCGAAGCCGAAGGTGTCGCCGAGGTTGAGGCCGCGGGCCGCGGCGTAGGCGACATAGATGCCCGAGACGGCCGAGAAGAAGAGCACGGCACCGCTCTTGCCGCGGCGGAAGAGATCCGGGAACGTCTCCTCGGGGTGGCGGATCAGGCGGAAGAGTTCGGAGACCAGCGAAGGTGTTGCGGCGCCGGGCGGTGGTGCGGCGGCGGAGGACATGGCGATCTCCCGTCACGGTGGCGCTAGAATCCCAACCACGGGTCCTCTCACACGTTCGGGGGTTCATTCATGCAAGATTCTCGCCCTACCACCCTCCGCGAGCTGAAGGAGAGCGGCTACAAGCCCCGGTCGGTCAAGGAGGAGATCCGGGCCAATCTCCTGAGGAAGCTGCGGAGCGGGGAGCCGCTCTTTCCGGGGATCATCGGCTACGACGACACGGTGATCCCGCAGGTGGTGAACGCGCTGCTTTCCCGTCAGAACCTGATCCTGCTGGGGCTGCGGGGCCAGGCAAAGAGCCGGATCGTGCGCCAGCTGGTGGCGCTCCTGGACGAGGCGGTACCGGTGCTGGCCGGGAGCGAGGTGAACGACGATCCGTTGCGTCCGCTGTCGAAGTACGGGCGGATGCTGGTGGAGGAGCACGGCGACGACGCCCCGATCGAGTGGTTGCCGCGGGAGGCGCGGTTCGTGGAGAAGCTGGCGACGCCGGACGTGACGGTTGCGGACCTGATCGGGGATGTGGACCCGATCCGTGCGGCGCGGGGCGGGCACGTGCTGGCGGATGAGCTGACGATCCACTACGGGCTCTTGCCGCGCGCGAACCGTGGGATCTTCGCGATGAACGAGCTGCCGGACCTGGCGGCGAAGGTGCAGGTGGCGCTGTTCAACGTGATGCAGGAGGGGGATGTCCAGATCAAGGGCTACCCGGTGCGGTTGCCGCTGGACGTGTTCCTGGTCTTCACGGCGAACCCGGAGGATTACACCGCGCGGGGGAAGATCATCACGCCGCTGAAGGACCGGATCGGGGCGGAGGTGTCGACGCATTATCCGGAGACGGTGGAGCTCGGGCTGGCGATCACGCGGCAGGAGGCCTGGCTGGACCGGGACGGGTGCCCGGTCGAGGTGCCGGACTTCATCGCCGAGGTGGTCGAGCGGATTGCGTTCCTGGCGCGGCAGGACAAGCGGGTGGACCAGCGTTCGGGGGTGAGCCAGCGGATGCCGATCACGACGCTGGAGAACGCGGTCTCGAACGCGGAGCGCCGGGCGGTGTTGTGCGGGGAGGCACGGGTGATTCCGCGGATGGCGGATGTGTACGCTGCGCTGCCGGCGATCACGGGGAAGCTGGAGCTGGAGTACGAAGGCGAGCTGGTCGGGGCGACGCGGATCGCGCGGGAGCTGATCGCGCGGGCGGCGGGCGAGACGTGGAAGGAGCGGCTGGCGGGGCTGGGAGGCCCGGCGGAGAGCGAGGCGGTGGAGGCCGCGCTCGAGCAGGTGGTGCTCTACTTCGACCGGGGCGGGGTGTTGCAACTCGCGGATACGGCCTCGGCGGCCGCGTGCCTGGAGGGTTTCCGGACGGTGCCCGGCCTGCTCGACGCGGTGCGTCTGGCCGGGCTGAGCCGGGAGGACTCGGAGGGCCACACGGCCGCCGCGTGTGAGCTGGTGCTCGAGGCGCTGGTCGCGGAGCGGCGGATCAGCCGGTCGGACGGCGGCAGCTACACCCGGGCGTCGCGGCGGGCGGCGCCGCCGCCGACGGGCGGGGGGATGGGGCCGAAGCTGCCCTACGATCTGTAGACCGTCTGCCCGGGCGCGTGCCGGCGCTCATTCGCCGGCGGCGCTCGCGGCCTGCCGGCCCTGGGCCTCGAGCGCGAGTGCGGCGATCCTCTGCTGGGCGGCGGGCAGGGCGAAGCGGTCGAGCTCGTCGGGCGCGGCCCAGACCGCGGGCGGCTCGAGGCGCGGCTCGGCCAGGGCGGCGAAGCGGACCGCGTGGTAGGTAGTGCGGCGGTGGGAGAAGGTGTGGACGACGGAGCCCAGGAGCGTGCCGGGTGCCAGGTGCTCTCCCACCACCGCCCGGGCCGCCCGCGCGGCGGCCGTCACGGGATCTTCGCCCCGCGTGGCGGGCTCGCCCGGAAACTCCCAGAGCCCGCCGAGCAGCCCATGCTCGGGCCGGCGGGTGAGGAGCACCCGGCCGGCGGGCGAGACCACCACGGCGGTGCCGACGCCGTCCTCCGGGAGCGGCTTCGCCCGGCGGCGCCGCGGGCGCTCCGCCTGGGTGCCCGCCGCGCGTGCGCGACAGAGCTCCGCGGCGGGGCAGGCCTCGCACGCCGGGGAACGCGGCGTGCAGGTCGTGGCCCCCAGCTCCATGAGCGCCTGGTTGAAATCCCCGGGCCGGTCGGCAGGGACCAGCTCCGCGGCCAGGCGCCGGAGCTCGACGGGGGTGGGGTCCTCCAGGTCGAAGAGGCGCGAGAGCACCCGGCGGACGTTCCCGTCCACCGCCGGCACGGGGAGCCCGAAGGCGATGCTCGCGATCGCCCCCGCGGTGTACTCGCCGATGCCGGGCAGCGCGCGAAGCGCCTCCGGGTCCGCGGGGAGCTGGCCGCCGTGGCGCTCCCGCACCAGCCGCGCCGCGCGGTGCAGGTTCCGGGCTCGGGCGTAGTAGCCCAGCCCCTCCCACCCCTTGAGCACTTCGCCGAGGTCGGCGTCGGCCAGGGCGTCGATCGAAGGGAAGCGGCGAAGCCACGCGAGGTAATACGGCACGACCGCCTCGACCCGGGTCTGCTGGAGCATCACCTCTGAGACCCAGACGCGGTACGGGTCGGGGTCGTTGCGCCAGGGCAGGTCGCGCCGACGGGCGTCGAACCAGGAGAGCAGCCGGCTCGAAAGCTCGCGCTTCACTGGTTCGCCCGGGAGCAGCGGCGCACCAGAACAGCCAGCCGCCGGCGCCGGCGGGGCCGCGGCGCCAGGCACGTCCTTCGTCTCATTCGCGCGGGAGCGTCTCCGCATGCGTTTCACCACCTACAGCAAGTACACCGGCGGCCTCCTGGATGCGATCGATCTCCAGGAGCTCCTGGACCACCTCGCGGACTTCCTCCTCCGGAGCGGCTTCGCCGGCTCACCGGGGCAGCAGGCCTGGTGGCAGGACCCCGAGCACGAACCCAACCCGCACTCGATCGAGGCGCTGAAGGAGGCGATGCTCCGCGCGCTGCTCGAGCTGGGCCAGCTCACGCCCGAGATGCTCCGGGCGCTCCGTGGCCAGGGCGAGGAGGCGGAGTCGGCCCGGCAGGAGCTCGCCCGGCTCCTGGACCAGCTCGTCGAGCGGCTGGTCGAGGAGGGGTACCTGAACCTGAAGCCGGGCGCCCCGCAGGGCCAGGCCAGCACCGACCTGGCGCGCGGCGCGGGGCACGTCGAGCAGGGGAAGGCCGCGTCGCGCCAGGTCGACTTCCAGCTCACCGGCAAGGGGCTGGACTTCCTGGGCTACCGCACGCTGCGCCACCTGCTCTCGGCGCTGGGGAAGTCCAGCTTCGGCAGCCACGAGACGCCGCACCTGGCTACCGGGGTCGAGACCGAGGCGGCCTCGCGGCCGTACGAGTTCGGTGATACGATGAACCTGGACATCCCGTCCACCCTGATCCGCGCGCTCCGGCGGGGCGGGCCGCGGGTGCCCCTCGACCTGGAGTACGACGACCTGATGGTCCATCAGGCCGAGTACCGGAGCTCCTGCGCCACGGTGCTCCTGCTGGACATCTCGCACTCGATGATCCTGTACGGCGAGGACCGGTTCACGCCGGCCAAGAAAGTGGCCCTCGCCCTGTCGCACCTGATCCGGACCCAGTACCCCGGCGACACGCTGCGGGTCGTCACTTTCGGCGACCGGGCGCAGGAGATCCCGCTCGGCGAGCTGGCCCGGGTGCAGGTGGGCCCGTACCACACCAACACGGCCGAGGGGTTCCGGGTCGCGCGGCGGATCCTCGTGTCCCAGAAGAAGGACATGCGTCAGATCATTATGATCACGGACGGCAAGCCGTCTGCGATCACGCTGCCGGACGGGCAGGTGTACAAGAACCCGATCGGGTTGGATCCGCGCGTGCTGCGGGAAACGTTCCGCGAGGTGGCGGCGTGCCGCAAGGCCGGGATCCTGATCAACACGTTCATGCTGGCGCGGGACCCGGCGCTGGTGGAGTTCGTGTCGCGAGTTTCGGAGCTGTCGCGCGGCAAGGCGTACTTCGCCAACACGGCGACGCTCGGGGAGTACGTGGTGCGGGATTTCCTGAGGCGGAGGACGCGCCGGGTGAAGTAAGTGCTGCCGTCGGGCCTGGAGCGTCCCGCTCCGGCGGGCGGAGAAAGGGCGGTCGTTTTTCGAGATCGAGAGGAAGACCATGGGCGAGGAGCTGAGGACAGCCCACACGGTGGTGGTGGTCCTGGGCGATTACGAGTGGGTGTTCAACGATGCGCTGATCGGGATCGACGGGGGGGCGGTCGAGATCTGGCGTGAGACGGAGGAGGGCGAGCGGGAGCACGTTGCCACGGCGCCGCTGGCCAACACCTTCATCGCCTGGCGGGAGCTGGCGGAGTTCGAGCTGGACGACCACGAGGCGGACCACCGTTCGGAGGAGGGGTGAGCGGGGCGGGGGGTCTGAATTGGGATCCGGTACAGCGGGCCGGCCGGCGCGCGGTGGGGCAGGAACGTTCCCGGTGGGTCGGCTAGCGCATCGCCCGGCGGACGAGCCACCCGGCGGCGAGGACGAGGAGGAGGGCGGCGAGGGGGTTGTGCTCGACCCGTCGTGCGGCGGCGTCCATTCCAGCGCTCCGTAGCGGCCGGCCGAGCGCGTGGCCGAGCCGGTCCTCGAGCACGTCCACCCGATCGGCGCCCATCAGCATGAGCCAGTGCCGGGCGCGGTGCTCGGGGATCCTGTAGGCGACGCGGCGGATCAGTCCGCTCAGGCCACGGGGCGGCTGGGCCGTTCCGAAGACCGGCGTCAGTTCGGCGAGCCCGCGGCGCCGCAGCACGGTCACACGCGGGTGCTGGCGGGCCGGCAGCTCCCCGTGTGCGCCCTCGGCGGGGTGCGGCTCGGCCTCCATCGGCACGCCGGGCCGTCGCTCGGGCGCCTCGTCGATTCCCCACCCTTCGGGCCGTACGGGCGTGCGCTGCGGGCGCGCGGCCATGGGTCCTCCCCCTTTTCCCCCTCGTTCCGGTGCGCCGCTCCTACCCTGGGCGGCGGCAGGGCCACCGTGCCGGTGACGACCTGCCACGGGGCAAGCGATGTGCCAGGCCGGGCTGCCCGGTCGCACGCAATTTGCCGCACCCGGCCGGTGGTTCGGACTCGCCGACCCCGGAGCTGGAGGCGCACGTGAGGGCTTTGACTTACCATGGCCCGGCGAACGTCCGGGTCGAGACGAAGGACGACCCCCGGATCGAGCATCCCGACGACGTCATCCTGCGGGTCACGGCAGCCGCTATCTGCGGCTCCGACCTCCACCTCTACCGCGGCCTCATACCCGACACCCGGGTCGGGCACACGTTCGGGCACGAGTTCACGGGCGTGGTGGAGGAGGTCGGGCCGGACGTCCGGACGCTCCGGAAGGGCGACCGCGTCGTCGTGCCCTTCACCATCTCGTGCGGCGTCTGCTTCTACTGCGCGCGTGAGCTCTACTCCCAGTGCGAGAACACCAACCCGAACAGCGAGCTCGCGTGCGGCGTCTTCGGCTACTCCCACACCACCGGCGGGTACGACGGCGGGCAAGCCGAGTACGTCCGCGTCCCCTTCGCCGACGTCGGCCCGATGAAGATCCCGGACGACATGGAGGACGAGGACGTCCTCTTCCTCTCGGACGTCTTCCCGACCGGCTACCAGGCCGCGGAGATGGGGGAGATCAAGGCGGGCGAGACGGTGGCCGTCTTCGGCGCCGGGCCGGTCGGGCTCTTCGCGGCGAAGTCCGCGTGGCTGCTCGGCGCCGGCCGTGTGATCGTGGTGGACCAGGTCCCGGACCGGCTGGAGTTCGCCCGCGATTTCGCCAGCGCGGAGACCATCGACTTCCGCAAGGTCGACGACATCGTCCTCCATCTCAAGGAGGTGACCGGAGGCCGCGGGCCGGACGTCTGCGTCGACGCCGTGGGCCTGGAAGCCGACGGCTCCGCGCTCCACACCTTCCTCGGCCGGCGGGCGATGCTGGAGGCCGGCTCCCCCGCGGCGATCGAGTGGGCGATCCAGGCGGTGCGCAAGGGCGGCAACGTCGTGCTGATCGGCGTCTACGGGCCGCCGTTCAACCTGATCCCGATCGGGACGGCGATGAACAAGAACCTCACGTTGCGGATGGGGCAGTGCAACGTGAAGCGGTACATGCCGCACCTGCTGGAGCACATTCGATCCGGACGGGTTGACGCGAAGCGGATCATCAGCCACCGTTTCCCGCTGGAGGAGGCGCCGCGGGCGTACGAGCTCTTCGCGCGGAAGCTGGACGGGTGCCGGAAGGTGGTGCTGCATCCCGCGTAGGCGGAGTGGGTCGGGGTCCGCTCCGGAGCCCGCCTGCGGCGGTCTCCTGCGCGGGTCGCGGAGCCTCCTTCGGAGTCTCCGCTCCGGTCGGCGAGCCCCTTGTGGGTCTCGCCTCTGGCTGCGCGAGCCCGCGGTGCGGTCTCGCGCAGCGTGCGTGTGGCGCGGCGCCCCGGGGGGCCGCCGAGCGGGCCCCCGGGGCGCGCTGGAGTGAGGGGATCCATGTCGCTTCGCCTCGAGCAGCGTGGCAACGCCGTGCGGATTCCGGTGCGGGCGCAGCCTCGCGCCTCGCGGAGCGAGATCGTCGGCGAGCACGGGGGTGCGCTGAAGGTGCGCCTGGCGGCGCCGCCGGTGGAGGGTGCGGCGAACCGCGAGCTGATCGAGCTGCTGGCCCGGACGCTCGGGGTGCCCAAGTCCGCGGTGCGGGTGGTGGGCGGGGAGACGGGGCGGAACAAGGTGGTGGAGGTGGAGGGGGTGGATGTTGCGCGCGTGCGGGCGGACCTGGCACCGTTTTCTGGTGTTGAGAGTCGTGACCGTGGTTGAGGTCGGATCGCCCGTGCACGCAGACCCGGCACCGGTTTTCTAGAGTTGTTGCACGGCGTGTTCGGGTCGGCCCGCAGCGCCACGAGGGACCCGTGCGGCCGCGCTTTCCGGCTCGCGGTTGGCGTGGCGAGCCAGGCCTGGCACGCTTTTCTGGTGCCGAAGTCGTGTTCGCGCTATCGTTTGCATGGCCGATGCCGGCGGACCCGGCACCGATTTTCCAGAGTTGACCCAACCTGCGATCGTTTGACCCGTAACGCTATGGACCCGTGGGGCTGCGCGCGGCGGGCGCCCGGACATCCGCGACGCTCGGGCCCTCCGCACGGCGCCGCTGCCGCAGGAGGCCGGGGCCGCGCGGGACAGGTCGGCGGCGGGGACGGCCCTCGCCCCGTGCACAGGGCGGGGGCGCGTCGCGGATGGGCTGTCGGGACTGCCCCGCCGGGCGGGGCGCGGGTTCCTTTACCGCAGGCAAGCGCGGCGTGACGCGGGTCCTCTTCGTCTTCCTGGACGGCGTCGGGCTGGGCGAGGCGGATGGGGCGGTGAATCCGGTGATGGCGGCGCGGCTTCCCACGCTGCTCGGCCTGCTGGGCGGCCGGCGGCCCGTCCGGGACGAGGCGCCGATCCATGCGGCCGGCGCGACCCTGGTCGGGTTGGACGCGACGCTGGGCGTGCCGGGACTGCCGCAGAGCGGGACGGGACAGGTCGCGCTGCTGACGGGGGAGAACGCGGCGCGCCTCTTCGGCCGACACTTCGGCCCGTGGGTGCCGACGTCGCTGCGCGGGCTGCTGGCCGAGCGGAGCGTCCTGGCCCGCGCGGTGCGGGCCGGCCTGCGGGTCGCGTTCGCCAACGCCTACCCGGAAGAGTTCGTCGCGGCGATCGAGAAAGCCGCTCGCGGTCCGGGGCCGCTGCGGGCCGCGCCGCCCCTCGCCGCGCTCGCCGCCGGGCTGCTGACCCGGCACACGGCCGAGCTGGCGCGGGGGGAGGCGGTGGCGAGCGAGATCACGAACGACGGCTGGCGCGAGCGCCTGGGCCGCACCACGGTGCCGGTGATCGAGCCCGAGGAGGCCGGCCGCAACCTCGCGCGGATCGCCGCGGCCCACGACCTGACCTTCTTCGCCCACTACAGCACCGACCACGTCGGGCACCGCGGCAGCCTCGCCGATGCCGTCGCCGCGCTCGAGACCGTGGATGCCTTCCTCGCCGGCGTGCTGGCTGGCCTCCCACCCGACACGCTCCTCGTCGTGGCGAGCGACCACGGCAACATCGAGGACCTGCGCGGCGGGCACACCTTCAACCCCGCCCTCCTGCTGGCGGTCGGGCCAGGGCACGTGGAGTTCGCGGCCGGATCGGCCTCGCTGGTCGATGTGGCGCCCAGGATCCTGCGGTGGCTGGGTGTGGGCGGGGAAGGCCGGCCGCGCGAGTGAAGCCGCCGACGCGGCTACAGCTCCCTGCGCAGCAGCGATATCCCCGCCAGGATCAGCATCACGGCCCCGTAGCCGGCCACGTAGGCGAACGCGTCCCAGGGGATCGGCTGGACGTCGGCGAAGGCCTCCTCGAGCCGGAGCAGCGCCGCCTGGGGCGGCAGCACGAAGGTGATGACCTCGCGGACCCCGGGCGGCATGACCAGCAGGCCGGCGCGGCGGAGCGCGTCCCAGACCATCGCGACGATGGCCAGGAGGAGCGTGATCCACGCATCGGCCCGGGTCCAGACGGAGAGGAGGGTGGTCAGGCTACCGTAGGCCAGCACGTAGGCCAGGATCAGCACGAGGGTGGCCGGGCCCGCCCAGGTGCCGAGCATGATGAAGTCGAAGGCCGGCATGAGCGCGGCGCTCAGGAGGAAGGCGAGGGCGCCGAGGACGAGGAAGCGGAAGGCGTAGAAGCGGATCGGCGAGACCGGGCGCACGGCGTAGAGGCGGGCATAGCCCGCAGAGCGGTCGTGGCTCACGATCCCGGCCATGAGGACGAGCGTGGTGATCAGGGCGTAGCGGCCGAGGAGCCAGCCGAGCAGCAGGAGTCCCGAGACGAGCGGGTAGCCGCCCACCAGGAAGAGCTGATTGAAATCCACCTCGCCGTGGTCGCCTCTGCCGACCAGAAGGCGGGCGGTGAGACCGGCGGCCAGGAAGAGGGCGGCGAATGCGATCAACGCGAGCAGCCGGCGTCGCCGGTCGCGGAGGGTGAGGCTGAGCACGGCGAGGGCGGTCATGTTTTGCCTCCGTGTCCGAGCGCCCGTCGCACCCGCTCCTCGAGCGGCTCGGCCGCCGGCTGGACGGAGACGAGGATCCCGCCGGCGGTGAGCAGCGCGGCGAGCCGCTGGCTGAGCTCGCGCGGGTCGGGCACGGAGACGAGGTAGGCGGGCGGCTCGGCGTCGTTTATGGCGACCGCGCCCGGGAACGCTTCGTCCAGGGCCGGGGTGGGCTCGGCCAGCTCGATCCGGTACTGCTGGGCGGCGCCCGCCGGCTGGCTGAGGTCCATGACATCGCGCACGCGCCCTTCGTCGAGGAGCACCACGCGGTCGGCGATGCGTTCGACCTCGGCGAGCTCGTGGCTGGCGATGAGAATGGTGCGGCCCTGGCTGCGGAGCTCCTCGACGAGCGTGCGGAAGCGGATGCGCCAGAGCGGGTCGAGCCCGGCCATCGGCTCGTCGAGCACCACGAGCTCGCGCTCGGCCAGGAGCGCCTGGGCGAGCCCCAGGCGCTGCAGGAGTCCGCGGGAGAGGGCGCGGACCGGCTTTCCCGCGTGCTCGGTGAGGGCGAAGCGGTCGATCAGCTCGCCGGCTCTGCGTCGGGCTTCGGCGCCGCGGAAACCTTCGAGCCGGGCGAGCGCCTGGAGGGCCGCCCCCACCCTCCACTCCCCCGGGAGCTGGAAGCGTTCCGGCAGGTAGGCTGCGCCGTGGCGCCGGACGTACCGCCGTGGCTCGAGCCCCCGGATCCGCAGCCTGCCTTCGCTGGGGTGGAGGAACCCGAGCAGGAGCGCGAAGAGCGTGCTCTTTCCCGCGCCGTTGGGGCCCACCACCGCCCACACGCCTCCCCCCGGGATGCCGAGCGTGACCTGCCGCACCGCCTCCACCACCCGTGGGGGGCGGCCCGGGGCGGGGGGAGAGGAGAACCGCTTGGTCACTTCCTCGAACTCGATCATCTCGGCGTGTCTTCTCCGGCGACGACGACGGGCATGCATCCTGCCTGCCAGCCAGCGAGCGGCCCCATGGAAAATACCCGTTCCGCGCGCATTCCGCAGGAGCGGCGATGTCTGAGGGGCCGCGGGCAGGCGCGTCGGGCACTCGCTGTCCCGCAAGTGGGGCTGGCAACGCAGCGGCCCCCTCCCCGCCCCCCGCTACCGGCCCCGCAGTGGCGCTCGGGCCGGCCGCGCGGCGTGATCGACGAGCGGGACCGGCGGGCCGCGAGGAGCGTCCACCGCGGGGGCATCGCGCGAAACCCGGCGCCCGGGGACCGGCATCGCCGCGGAGGGCCGGCCCGGCCACCCCTGCGCAGGTTCCACGCTCGAGACGCGCTCGGGCGAACGTCTTACGTTCCGGAGAGCCCGGTGGCCCGGGGGCCCCGGGGCTCCGCTCCCCGGCTCTGCCGTGGCACCCCTCCCCGGGCAACGGCAGCCCCGCCGCTGCCCTGCACGGCGAGAACGCCCGCACAGATCCGGCATGAGCACAGCCGCCACCCCGGCCCGCGCGCTCGGGTCTCTCCTCCGCCGCCTGCCCTGGAGCCTCCTCGCCGCCGGCTGGCTCGCCGCCTTCGCCGTCGGGCTCGCGCTCGCCCTCGCGCTCCAGGCCCTCGGCTGGTGGGAGCACGGCGCCGGGTGGGAGCGCCAGGCCCTGGTGCTCGCGCACCGCACCGTCTCACCCTACCTCGACCCGCTCTTCCTCTACCTCCCCCTGCTCGGCACCAACTACAGCCTGGTCCCGATCATCGCGATCGCCGCCTTCTGGCTCTGGCGCCGCGGCCGCCCCACGGTCGCCATCCACCTCGCGGTCGTCCAGCTCGGGAGCGCGCTCCTCAATCCCGCCCTCAAGCTCTCCGTCCCCCGGCCCCGCCCCGACCTTTTCGACCTCCGCGGACAATACGCGCTGCCCGCCTTCCCCAGTGGCCACTCGATCGCCACCGTTTCCGTCCTCTTCACCGTCGCCTACCTGGTCCACCGGACCGGGCACGGCACCTGGGCCTACTGGGCGTGGGGCGCCTACTTCCTCCTCAACAGCTACTCCCGCCTCTACCTGTCCGTCCACTGGCCGACCGACCTGGTGGCCGGAACCCTCGTCGGCCTGATCTGGCTGGGAACGACGCTGAGGGCCTTCCGCGGATTCCACCCGTGAGACTCGGTGGGCCGAGTGCCGGCCCGGCCCGGGCGCGGTCGCGCTCCCCTGCAGCGGCGTTTCGCGGAGCGAGCGGAGACCCCGCAGGGGCGAAGCCCCGAGGAGGCTCCGCGAGCGAGAGCGCCGCCGCGAAAGGGGAGCGCGACCGCGCACCGCACCGCCCGTCCCCCTCCCCCATGGCCTCGCCCCGCCCCCACCCGCACCGTCCCCGTGCAACGATCGCCGCCCCTACCCGGAAGCGGTTCCATGACAGAGCCCCCGCCGCGCGTGCTCGGTCAGTTGCTGCTCGCCGCGGGCGCCGTGAGCCCGGAGCGGCTCGAGGAGGCCCTGGAGGAGCAGCGCCACACCAGGGAAAGGCTGGGCGAGCTGCTCGTGCGGCGAGGCGTGAGCCCAGAGGCCATCGCCCGCGCGCTCGCGGCCCAGCTCCGGCTCCCCTACGCCCAGCCGCCGATCGTCCCGGAGCCCGCCGCCCTCGGCCTGGTCGACCGCGCCCTCGCCCTCAGGCTCCGCGTCGTTCCCATCGCCCTCGGCGAGCGTACACTCCGCGTGGCCATGGCGGACCCGCTCGACGTGCGGGCCGTCGACGACCTCCAGTTCCAGACGGGACGGCGCGTCGAGCCCGTCGTCGCCACGCCCGGCGCCGTGGAAGAGGCGCTCGCCGCGATCTACGGCCCGGAGCCGGGCCAGGCCGCCCGTAAACCCCCGGCGCCCGCCCTCCGGCCCGCGTCGGCCCACGAGCCCGCCGAGCCCGACGACGTCAGCGCGCTCCGCCGCGCCTCCGAGGCCCCGCCGATCGTCGCACTCGTCGATCTCATCCTCGAACGGGCCATCGCGAACGGGGCCAGCGACATCCACATCGAGCCCGCCAGCGGCCGGCTCCGCGTCCGCGCCCGCATCGACGGCCTGCTCCGCGAGCTCCTCGAGCTCCCCGAACACACGGGCGGCGCCGTCACGTCCCGCATCAAGGTCATGGCCGGCCTCGACATCGCCATCAAACGGCGGCCCCAGGACGGCCGCGGCGTCGTCCACGCCCAGGGCCGCGAATTCTCCTTCCGCGTCTCCACCCTCCCCACCGAGAACGGCGAGAAAGTCGTGCTCCGTCTCCTCGACCCCGCCAACGCCGGCCAGCGCCTCGACCAGCTCGGCTTCTCCCCCCATACCCACGACCGCTTCGTCCGCCTCCTCGGCCGCGGCCACGGCGTGATCCTCGTCACCGGACCCACCGGCAGCGGCAAGACCACCACCCTCTACGCGGCCCTCGCCTCCCTCGACCGCGAAAGGCGCAACATCATCACCCTCGAGGACCCCATCGAGTACCGGCTCCCGGGCTTGACCCAGGTCCAGGTCCACCAGCGCGCCGGCCTCACCTTCGCCACCGCGCTCCGCGCCGTGCTCCGCCAGGACCCCGACGTCATCATGGTCGGCGAGATGCGCGACCGCGAAACCGTCGAGGTCGGCATGGCCGCCGCGCTCACCGGCCACCTCGTGCTCTCCACCCTGCACACCAACGACGCGCCGGGCGCCGTCGCCCGCCTGGTCGAGATGGGCGCCCCGCCCTACCTGGTCGCGGGCGCGCTGATCGGCGTCCTCGCCCAGCGCCTCGCCCGCCGCCTCTGCCCCGATTGCCGCGTCCCCTGCGACCCCGACCCGGACCGCCTGCGCGCACTCGGCCTCCCGCCCCACACCCTCTACGCCCCCCGCGGCTGCCCCCGCTGCGACGGCCAGGGCTACCGCGGACGCACGGGGATCTTCGAGCTCCTGGTCGTCGACGGGCGCATCCGCGAGCTCATCCTCCGCCGCGCCTCCGCCGACGCCATCCGCGACGCCGCGCGCGACGCCGGCATGGAGCCCATGAGCCACGACGCATGGCGGAAGCTGCGCGACGGCACCACTTCCCTCGAAGAAGTCGAACCCCTCCTCACCCTCCTCGCCGACGAGGCACCGCTCTGCCCCGAGTGCGGCGCCGGGCTCCGCGCCAGCTACGTCGCCTGCCCCGGCTGTGGGCGCAGGCTCCGCGACCGGTGCGCCTGCGGCGCCACGCTCGAAAACGATTGGCGCTGCTGCGCTTACTGCGGCGCACCACGAAACTCTGGCGCGAGTACTAAGAATCTCAGTACTTTAATAGTGAAAGGGTGACAGCCCCGGGGCCACTCCACCCACCTGCGGCCCGCTCCGCTCTCCCTCACCGGCTCGCTCACGAGCGAGGACCGGTGCCGAGGGACGCACCGGCGCGGGTCGAAACCAGCCATCTCTCACCAGGAGGTGCCTATGCGCCGCAGCCTGCTACGGATCCTCCCGATCCTCGCGTTCGCGTCCTTCCTCCCCGCGTGCAGCGGCGACGATGACGACGGAACCGGCCCGGAGAGCGGCCAGACCGTCACGGTGAGCATGCAGGATTTCTCGTTCAACCCGCAGCAGGTCACCGTGAAGGTGGGGGACGTGGTCCAGTGGCGGAACAATGGGAACGTTCCGCACAACAGCGTCTCGCGTACGGGGGCGTGGCAGAGCCAGAACCTGCAGCCGGGGCAGACCTTCTCGCACAAGTTCAATCAGGCGGGCACGTTCGTCTACGACTGCACGCTCCATCAGGGGATGACGGGCACGATCGTCGTGCAGTGAGCCGAGCCGGGCGCGCCGGACGGGAGGGAGGCGTGCTGGCCTTCTGGGCCTCCGGCGCGCCCCGGCCCGAACGGCAGGGGGGGACTGCTGATCCCGGCAGGGCTCGGCGAAGGCGCAGGCACGGGCGCCCGGCTGCCGGTGCAGGAGTCGCCGCTGGGGCGGGGAGCGCGCGAACGCTGGTGCGCCGGGTACCGTGATGGGCGGGCGGGGCAGAGGCACGAGCTCGAGCGAGGACCGGGTGTGCTGCACGGGCCGATCGTCGCGGCGCCGTCGCTCGAGGCGATGTCGTGATGGCTGGTGACGGCGCGGGCAACCCGTGCGGTCTCACTCAGTGCAGGCCGTTCCGCCCGAAGCAGCTTCCTCCCGTGCGCTGGAGTCGCTGGCGCGGCGGGTGGCGCGCGTCGGCGGGTGAGCCGCGCGGCTAGCCGTCTCCAGAGGGCTCGGCGGGCAGGGTGCTGGCCAGCGTGGCGAGCAGCTCCCGGATGCGGGGGATGGCCGCGTTCGGGTCTGGCGAGAGCCGGAGGCGCCAGGCGCCCCCCGCGGCGAGCGCGCGGATCCGGTGGGCGATGGTGTCGCGGAAGAGATCGAACCCGGGATCCAGGTTCGAGGCGATCCGGTCCACCGCCGCGTCCACGGGAATCGGCTCGAGGGCGACGTCGTCCGCGCCGCGCTCCAGGAGGCAGAGCCCCGTTCGTTCGAAGACGGGGGGCTCGGTGTCGGGGGCGGAGCTCCCGGGCTGTGCGAGGTGCACGGCGATCTTGCGCTTTCCATTGGGGCGGAGCGTGACGGGGGCGCCGGCCAGCTCGGGGAAGTGGGCGGCGGCGGTGGGTGAGAGGTGGATCGGGCCGGCCAATCCCCAGACGCGGCAGCGGGGCCGGAGCTGCACGTAGACGGCGTCGTCGCTGAGCACGCGGAGGCCGGCGCGGTGTGCGGCGTAGGCGAGGGTGCTCTTGCCTGTGCCGCTGGGTGCGGCGAGGACGAGGCCGGCAGTGCCGAGGCCCACGGCCGCCGCGTGGACGGGCTCGCGGTCGAGGCGAGTCACGAGGAAGAGGGTGAGGGTGGCGAGCGCGTCGCGGAAGCGGTCGGCGTCGGCGGCGAGCCGGGGCGTCACGCGGGCGACCGCTGCCATGCGGTCCACCTCGGCCCGTCCAACGAGGCCGCTGCCCGCGACGAGGAGACGGCGCCGCTCGACCTCGGTCGCGAGCTGCGCAGGCGTGGCTGGCTCGTCGTCTGCGAGGTGGAGCACGATGCGCGGCTGGATGGGCGGCAGAGGGGACGGGAACGGCTCGGCCAGCCTCGCGGCCGTGCGCCAGGCGCCGAACGTCCGCTCGATGCCGTCGTGGAGCAGCGCGGCGCCGGTCTCGAACCGGACCGGGACGCCGAGCACGGGGAGCACGAGCTCGCAGGCCAGCGGCTGATCCGGGAGCGGCAGGGCCCGGGCGGCCGCGAAGGTGGGGACGCGGCTCATGGGTCCCCTCCAGGCCGCGCGGCCGGGCGAGAGTGTGGGGCGGAGCGGTTCGACATTCGAATCGCGAGGCGTTGGGGGCGGTCCGGATCGAAGAGGCGCTGGCCGTCCGACCGGCGGGCGGATCGAGCCCGTGGTCCCATCATGGAGGATCGGCAGCCATGAACGCAACTGCGCAGGGTCGTCGGCGTGTGCTGCTCGCGCACTCGTACTATCTCCGGTACGACGAGAAGCAGCTCGCGCGGATGAAGCCGTACCCTCCGCTGGCCACGCTCCTGACGGCTGCGGTCGTGCGTGCGCGGGGCTTCGACGTGCACGTGTTCGACGCGATGCTGGCGTCCGGGACGGAGGAGTTCGAGGCGATGCTGGACGAGCTCCGGCCGGGCATCGTGGGCATCGTGGAGGACAACTTCAATTTCCTGACGAAGATGTGCACGCTACGGATGCGCCGGGCGGGGCTGGAGATGGTACGGGCGGCAAAGGCGCGGGGCTGCCGCGTTGCGGTGAACGGGTCCGACGCGGTGGACCATCCGGAGCTCTTCCTGGAGGCGGGCGCGGATGCGGTGATCGTCGGGGAGGTGGAGCCGACGTTCGCGGAGCTCGTCGAGGTCTGGAGCCGGGACCCGGAGGCGGCGCTGGACGGGGTGGCGGGGGTCGCGCTGCCGGCGGAGGGTGGGAGGGTGCGCCGGACCGCGCCGCGCGCCGCGCTGGAGGACCTGGACGCGTTGCCGTTCCCGGCCTGGGACCTGGTGGACGCGGAGCGCTACCGGGCGGCGTGGACGGCGGCGCACGGTCGTCTGTCGTGGAACATGGTCACTTCGCGCGGCTGCCCGTACCGGTGCAACTGGTGCGCGAAGCCGCTCTTCGGGCGTCGCTACGTGCAGCGCGGCCCGGCGAGCGTGGCGGAGGAGCTGAAGCGGCTGCAGGAGGAGATCGGGCCGGACCACATCTGGTTCGCGGACGACATCTTCGGGCTGACGCCCGCGTGGATCGAGGCGTTCGCGGAGGAGGTGGTGCGTCGCGGGGCGGTGACGCCGTTCATGATCCAGTCGCGCGCCAACCTGATGAAGCCGCGGGCGGTGGCGGCGCTCCGGGCGGCCGGTGCGGAGGAGGTGTGGATGGGCGTCGAGTCCGGGTCGCAGAAGATCCTGGACACCATGGAGAAGGGGATCCGGGTCGAGGAGGTGAGGATGGCGACCCGGGTGCTGAGGGACCACGGCATCCGGGTGGGCTGGTTCATCCAGCTCGGCTACCTGGGTGAGGAGTGGGAGGACATCCTGCTCACGCGGGACCTGATCCGTGAGGAGCGGCCGGACGAGATCGGCGTTTCGGTCGCCTATCCGTTGCCGGGCACGAAGTTCTACGAGATGGTGCAGGCACAGCTCGGGGCGAAGCGGAACTGGGAGCATTCGGGCGACCTGGCCATGATGTTCCACGGCACGTACGGGACCGATTTCTACCGGCGGGTCCGGGATCTCCTGCACGACGAGGTGGCGGCGCTGGGGCGGGGGGGGGGGGATGCCGGCGACTTCGAGGGCCGCTGGGCGCTGCTGGAGGCGGAGGCGGTGGGGGAGCGAGCGGAGGTGGCGGGCTGAGGAGGTGTGGCCGTGGCGCTGTCGATCCGTGAGGCATCGCCGGCGGTCGAGGCGTTCGACGCGATCGCGGGCGTCTTCGACGAGCGGTTCGGCGGTTGGGCGAGCGTTGCGGCGCAGCGTCGCGCGGTGCGCCGCTATCTGCTGGCCGCGTTCCCTCCGGGGGCGTCGCTGCTCGAGCTGGGGGGCGGGACGGGCGAGGATGCGATCTTCCTGGCGGAGCGGGGCCGGCGGGTCACGCTGACGGATGGCGCGCCGCGGATGGTCGAGCGCGCGCGGGAGAAGGCGGAGCGGGCGGGGCTGGGCGACCGGGTGCGGGCGCTCGAGGCCAGGCTCGAGTGGCTGGAGGAGTTCGCGCGGGATTGGCTGGAGGGTGGGGGCGACCCGTTCGACGGCGCCTACTCGAACTTCGCGGCGCTCAACTGCGTCGAGGATCTCGGCCCGGTCGCCCGGGGGCTGGCGCGGCTGCTCCGGCCGGGCGCGCCGGCGCTGCTCGTGATGTTCGGTCCGTTCTCGCCCGGGGA
>DATCLG010000114.1:0-34282 GCA_036564015.1 Longimicrobiales bacterium | reverse complement strand
CGGGACAGGGCACGCTCACCGTGTCGAGCCGCGGCTGCAACCAGAGATAGGACCGCCAGTTGGGCACCCCCCCGACCTGGAGGTCCGCCGGTGCCGGCACCGGCGGATCGAACACGAAGATGCCGCCGACAGACCCGAGCGGCGTCGCCACGATGGTGTCCTCACGGATCGAAGAGCGCGCCTGCGCCACGAGGTACGACTCGAACTTGTCCACGATGAAACGCGCGCCCGGAGTTGCGATCCGCAGCAGCGCGCCGCGCGCCTGGTTCATCGTGTCGGCCCAGATCTCGGTGGTCTGCGAATCCACGGGGATGACGACCGAGTCGGTGCCGCCCCCGAACAATACGGACCCCACCAGCGCGCTGCGGGTGCCGCCGGGCTGGGTCCAGGGGAGCCGGGTATCGGTCGAATCCACCCGGTGCGTCCACGTGGCGGTTTCCGGGTCCCAAGGCTCCTCGATCCGGTAGAGCTGGAACTCGACCGGCCCATTCCACGTGCTCCGGGCGGTGTCGAGCTTGACGATGATCGAGCCGCCGAAGAAGATCGGGAGCGTATCCTCGACCGTGGTGCCTCCGGTCGTTCGAACCCAGATCGACCGCGGCCGCTCGTCGAAACGGATCAGCGCGTTGGCCTCCAGCGCGCCTCCGAACTCATGCGCCAACATGAGGAACCCGGCATCGCCCGGCTTGAAGAAGCCGGGCAGCGTGGTATCGCTGAGGAGGAACCGATCCGCCTCGAGCACCCACTCGATGGTGCGCGCCACGCCGTCAGGGAACAGCGGCCCGCCGACGCCAGTCGGATCCTCCCCATCGCAGGCCACCCCGAGGACCACGGCGCTCGCCAGCGCAGGCCCGAGCAACCGCCGCACTTGCCGTCTCATCGGTCAGCCTCCAGCGCCCCGGTCGCCGCCACGGCAGGCAAACGGAAAGCGCGCGGGAGCAGCTCTTCGACCGACCAGCGCGCTTCCCCTCCCTCGCCGCCGTACGCCACGATCTCGAGCCCGGGCGCGAGCTCGGCGAGCACCTGCCGGCACGCGCCGCACGGCGGCACGGGCTCGGGCGAGTCCGTGACCAGGACCATCCGCCGGAATCGCCGGTGCCCCCCCGCCACCGCCGCACCCACCGCCACCTGCTCCGCGCAGAGGGTCAGCCCGTAGGACGCGTTCTCCACATTGCAACCGGCGAACACGGCCCCGTCCTCAGCCTCCAGTGCGCACCCCACCCGAAATCCGGAGTACGGAGCATAGGCCCGCTCCCGGGCCGTCCTGGCTGCTTCTTTCAGGTCATCCATCAATGCCATGCTCGAGCTCCACGCGATCCAGCCGTGTCCCGAGCCGGGTCAGGATCTCGTAGCTGATCGTGCCCGCATGCGCCGCCACCTCCTCCACCGTGAGCTCCTCCGAGCCATCCCGCCCGATCAGGGTGGCCACGTCCCCGACCTGGACTTCAGGGACGGTGGTGACATCTACCACCGTCATGTCCATGGAGATCCGTCCGATGATCGGGACCCGCCGGCCCCGGATCAGAACAGCGCCGCAATTCCCGAGCGCGCGCGGAAAGCCGTCGCCGTACCCGATCGACAGCGTCGCCCACCGCTCCCACCCCTCCGCCACGTGCGTGGCACCGTAACCCACCGTGCTCCCGGGAGGCACCTCACGGACCAGCACAACGCGCGCCCGCAACGCCACCACCGGCCGCGGCGCCGGAACACCCTCCACCCCCGCCGCCGGATGGCCCCCGTAGAGGAAGATCCCCGGCCGCACCGCATCCCCCACATACTCTGGCCAGCGCAACGCCGCCGCGCTATTGCAAGCATGCACCATGATCCGGTCCCGAGCCACCGGCAGACGGGCCAGCACCTCCTGGAACCGCTCCCACTGGATCGCCGTCGGACCCTGGTCGACAGCGTCCGCCCCCTGAAAATGCGTGTAGACACCCGTCCAGCGCAGCCTCGGCCCCACCCGCGCCTCCACCGCCCCCGCCCATTCCCCCACCCGCCGCCAGTCGAACCCCGCTCGCCCCATCCCCGTGTCTACCTCGAGATGGAAGTCCAGCGGCCCGGGCGACCGCTCGGCCGCCCGGGCCCACCGCTCCAGCTCGCCCAGGTCCGAGATGCTGGCCGTGAGCCGCGCCTCCGCTGCCAGCTCCACCGCGTCCGGCGGCATCGGCCCGAACACGATCACCGGACGATGCACCCCCCCACGCCGCAGATCCACCCCCTCCCCCACCGTCGCCACCCCGTAACCCCACGGGCCCAGCGGCTCCAGCGCCCGCACCACCCGCTCGGCGCCCAGCCCGTACGCGTTCGCCTTCACCATCGGGATGATCGCCGCCGTCTCCCCCACACGCCGGCGGATCATCTCGTAGTTCGCCCGCAATGCGCCGATGTCGATCTCGACCCAGGCGCGCGCCCTCGCCTCGTTTGACATGACCGCCAAAATTGGCTTAGTATATATCTCGTGTGAATTTAGCGCAAGTTCAACCCCGAACGCCCGAGCCCGCGTGGCCAGCACGAACCAGCATCACCCGACGCCCCGGTCGCCCATCCTCGACCGCGCACTCGACCTCGTCCGTTTCCTGCGCCAGCATTGCCCCTGGGACGCCGCCCAGACCCCGCGCTCCCTCACCCCCTACCTCCTCGAGGAGGCCCACGAAGTCGCCGACGCCATCACCGAGGAGAACGACACCGAGCTCGCCGGCGAACTCGGCGACCTCCTCCTCAATGTAGCGTTCCAGATCGTGCTCGCCGAGGAACGCGCCGCCTTCACCGCCGAGGACGTCGTCCGTCGCCTCGAAGAAAAGATGGAGCGCCGCCACCCCCACATCTTCGGCGGCGCCCAGGAAGACTGGGAAACCCTCAAAGCCAGAGAGCGCGGCGCCAGCCAATCTCTCCTGGCCGGGCTGGCCAGAGGGCTCGATCCGCTCTCCCGCGCTCACCGCATCCAGGAACGCGTCAGCACGGTCGGCTTTGACTGGCCGGACGCACAGGGCGCCCTCGAAAAAGTCGCCGAGGAGCTCGACGAGGTCCGCGAAGCCCTCGAATCCGCCCCGCACCCCCAGCTCGAAGAAGAGCTGGGCGACCTGCTCTTCTCCGTCGTCAACCTCGCCCGCCTCGCCGGCGTCCACGCCATGCACGCGCTCCAGCGCGCCAACCAGAAGTTCATCGCCCGCTTCCAGGCGCTCGAACGCCTGGCCGAAGAGCAGGGCGTCGACCTCACGCAGGCCTCGCTCGAAGAGCTCGATCGCCTCTGGGATCAGGTGAAGGAGCGGAAATGACCCGGCGTCCCTCTGCCCCAGAGAAAGATCGACAGCAAAAGACCCGAGTCGGCCCCCGCCGGACCACCCGGGCTCACGGATACAGCCGGTTGAGAAGCCTCGGGAAGGGGATCGTCTCCCGCACGTGGTGCCGCCCCGTGATCCAGGCCACCGTTCGCTCGATCCCGAGTCCGAACCCCGAGTGCGGGAAGGTCCCGTACTTGCGTAGGTCCAGGTACCAGCCGTACGCCTCCTCCGGCAGCCCCTCCTCTCGGATCCGGGCAAGGAGGAGGTCGTAGTCGTCTTCGCGCTGGCTGCCGCCGATGATCTCCCCGTAGCCTTCCGGCGCGAGGAGGTCGTCGCACAACACGGTACGGGGGTCATCGGGGTTCTGCTTCATGTAGAAGGCCTTCGCCTCCTTGGGATAGTTGTAGATGAAGACGGGCCGATCGTACATCTCGGACAGCACCGTCTCATCCGCAGCGCCCAGGTCCTGGCCCCACCGGATCTCGCTGCCGCGCGACCGGAGGATCTCCACGGCATCCGTGTAACTCACGCGAGGGAACGGCGGTTGGACCGACTCGAGCTTGCTGGTGTCCCGCTCCAGCACCTTCAGCTCTTCCCTGCAACGATCGAGCGCCCGCGCCACGAGATACGTGACGAACTCCTCCTGGAGTCGCATGTTGTCCTCGGAGTCGAACCATGCGACCTCCGGCTCGACCATCCAGAACTCGGTGAGGTGCCGGCGGGTCTTCGACTTCTCGGCCCGGAACGTCGGGCCGAAACAGTAGACCTTGCCATGCGCGGCAGCCGCCGCCTCCAGGTAGAGCTGTCCGGTTTGAGCCAGGAACGCGGGCTCGCCGAAGTAGTCCACGCTGAAGAGGCCCGCGGCGCCCTCGCCGATCGCGCCCGTCAGGATGGGCGAGTCGACGCGCACGAATCCACGCTCGTAGAAGAAGTCGTGGATCGCCTGCTCGATCTCGTGGCGGACGCGGAGGATCGCGCGCTGCTGGTTCGAGCGGAGCCAGAAGTGGCGGTGGTCCAGGAGGAAGTCGATGCCGTGCTCCTTGGGCTGCAGGGGATAATCCTCGCTGCTTCGCCCGATGATGACGATGTCCTGGACCCCGAGCTCGTAGCCGCCGGGCGCCCGGGGCTCCTCCCGGACGACGCCGGTGACGTGGACGCTGGTCTCCAGGCTCAGCTCGGCGAGTCGGCCCCAGACCTCGGGCGAAACCTCCTGTTTGGCGACCACGCCCTGCACCACGCCGGTCCCGTCGCGGACGACGACGAACGCGATCTTCCCGTGCGAGCGGGTGGTCTGGACCCATCCTCGCACGGTGACCGCCTCGCCCACGTGCTGACCGAGCGCGCGCACCTCACTGACCACAGCCATTCGCGGTAGGGCCTCCCGATGAGCGGAAAACGAGCCAACCCCGTTTCGGGACACAAGACGAAGAAGTTAGAAAACAGACCCGGGAGTGTCAATTTGCTGTGGCTGCTGGCGTTCCTGGGGGTGGCGGCCTCGTGCGGGCCGCCGCGCCGCCCCGTTCCCGTCGAGCCCCGGCAGCTCGGCCCCGGGTGGCTGATGCCGCTCGGCAACGCGAAGCGATCCCCGCACGCCGGGGAGGAAGTCCCGGAGGAGGGCGTCGCCATGGTCTGGGAGCGGAAGGTGGGGCGGGGGCTGCTCGCACCCCTGATCGCCGAAGGCCCGATCCTGCTCGCCACCGCGGCGAACGGGCGGGTGGCCGCCCTCTCCGCGACCGATGGGCGGCCTTACTGGGACCGCCGGATCGATCGCGCCCTGGGCAGCGGGCTCACGCGCCACGGGGACACGCTCTTCGTGGCCTCCGACTGGCGCGGGGGACGGGTCTTCGCCCTCGAGCTGCGGCGCGGGCGGCGCATCTGGGCCGAGCGGGCCGGACCCGCTCCGTTCGCGCCTCTCCTGTTGGGCGACACCGCGTTCGTCGCAACCGCTGACGGCCAGGTCGTCGCCCTGCGGACCGGGAACGGCAGGCCGTACTGGAGGACACGGCTGAACGGCGCCGCAGTGTCGCCCGTCATCCCGCACGGGGACGGCCTGCTCGTGGCTACCGCGAGCGACACGCTCTACCTGCTGGCGCGGGGCACCGGCGAGATCGCCCGCCGGAGGGCTCTGCCCGGGACCGTCTCGGCCCCGCCCGCACTCGTCGGCGACACGATCTACCTGCCGTTCCACACGGGCGAGCTGACGGCTCTCCTCCTGCCAACCCTGGACGAGGTCTGGCGCGCGCCGTTCGGCGCGCCGATTCTCGCCGCGCCGGTCGCGGCACCGGACGGCTCCCTGTTCGTGCTCACGCGTTCCGCCGAGGTCTGGCGCGTTCCGCCCGGCGGACGCGCCGGCGAAAGGCTCGCCAGCCTGGACGGAGCGGCACGGGGCTCGCTCACCCTGGCCCGCAATGGCCTCCTCGTCGGCCGACTGGACGGCACGCTCTTCCTGCTCCGGCACGATGGAAGCATCGTCTGGCAGGAGCGGTTCGACGACGCCATCGCGGCGCCCGTCACGGTGCACGATGGGGCGATCTACGTCCCGTTGCTGCGCGGCAGGATCGTGAAACTCAGGGGGAGGACATGAGAAGCGGGATCTCGCTCGGGCTCCTCTGCGTCGGTCTGGCCACGCTTGCCGGCCGGGCCGATGCGCAGCAACGGCCCGAGCGCTTCTCTTCCCTGCGGGAGGAGGCCGTCCGCCCGGAGGCGCCGAACCCCGGGCGCACGCTCCGGGTGGCGAAGTGGGCGACGCTGGTCGCGGCGCTGGGCTCGGCTGCCTACGGGCTGGCCGCCCAGCACACGGCCGGGGAGAAGTACAACGAGCTCGAGCTCCGGTGTCAGGCGGAGCCGCCGCGCTGCCAGCAGCGGAATCCGGACGGGAGCTACACCGATCCGGACCTCGAACGGCTCTACCAGGAGGCGCTCGATCGGGATCGCGCGTCGAAGATCTCGCTGATCGGGAGTCAGGTGGGCCTCGCGGCTTCCGTCGTCCTCTTCATGCTCGACATGCGTGACGACGACGCGCCCCGGAACATCCCGTACGAGCCGAGCCGGTTTCGGGTGGGGCCGGCCGAGCGTGGGGGCACGGAGTTCCGGATCACGGTGCCGGCGGGACGTCAGCGCCGTCATTGATCTTCCGGCCCCTCCAGGGACCGCGGCCTCGAGCGCAACCGAATTGCATCGGCCACCGGGATCTTGCCCGGCGCCAGGGTGTATGCCAGCGATGGACCCGGATACGCGGGTGGTGTCGTGAAGCTGGCGATCACCAAGGCCGTTCGCCATAATTGGATAACGAAGCGGTCGGCCTCGAGTTCGCGCCGGTCCGGGGCCGGAGGCCATCTCCCATGAGGCTGTTGAGCAAATTTTTCTCGGACTTATTATGCGGGATTCTCCTGTCGCTAGCCCTCACCGCGGCCTGCTTGCTGCCCCGACCGCTGGCGGCCGCTGAGCCGGTCGATTCGCCGGGGGTGCAACCTCCCCGGCGAGAGCCTGCGGTCGCGTCGGGACTGCTGGCTGTGGACCCGGACTTCCTCTTCGAGCCGCCGGTCGCGGCGATCACGCTGCGGGTGGGCCGGAACTTCGCGCGGGCGGGCGGCGACCTCTTCGACTTCTTCACCAGCACGCTGACGCTCGGCCGGCGCGACTTCCACGCGTTCTCGGTGGCCGGCGAGGCGACGTTCCACCTGGGACCGCGGCTGGCCCTGGTCGCGGGCGTGGGGGGCGCCAGCGCCCATGCGCGCTCGGAGTTCCGCGACTGGGAGGGCGAGGACGGCCTGCCGATCGAGCAAACCACGCGCTTTCTCCAGATTCCGATCACTGTGGGGGCGAAGCTCTATCTCTTGCCCCACGGGCGTTCTGTGGGCCGCTTCGCCTGGATCCCCGCCCCGTTCGCGCCGTACGTGGGAGCCGGCGTCGGCGCGATCCGCTACGAGATCGAGCAGAAAGGCGAGTTCGTCGACTACGAGACCCTGGACATCTTCGCCGACGAGCTGTCCGCCTCGGGCTGGGCGCTCGCAGAGCAGGTGTTCGGCGGGGCGGACATCAACCTTTCGCGCCGGCTGTTCCTGCAGGTCGAAGCCCGCTACACGTGGGCGGGCAGCGAGCCACGCGGTGACTTCCTCGATTTCGATACCGTCGATCTACGGGGATTGCAGACGACGGTCGGGCTTTCGCTGCGGCTCTGAGCCACGGAGGCAAAGATGAGGGTGCTCGTTCTCCTTGCGGCGCAAATCGTGGTGGCGGGGGCGCCGGCCCTGGCCTCCGGCGCGGCTGCCCGGCCGTTCGAGGGGGACTCGACGCGGGACTCCCGGTGGCTGCCCTGGCTGGGGTGCTGGGAGCCGGTGGGCCCCGATGGTCAGCCGGCCCGCGGCGAAGTCCGGGTTTGCGTGTCGCAGGAGGGCAACGGGGCCGGCGTGGAGATCGTCTCGCAGATCGACGGCAAGACGGCGTCGACGCAGTCGATCGTGGCCGACGGCGAGAGGCGGCCGGTCGAGCGGGACGGCTGCCGCGGCTGGGAGAGCGCACGCTGGTCTGCGGACGGCAAGCGCGTCTTCCTCCGGTCCGAGCTCGAGTGTGACGGGGTCCGCCGCTCCTCCTCCGGAGTCATGGCCTTCTTGCCGAAGAACGAATGGCTCGAGGTCGAAGTGGTCGGCGCGGAGGCGGAGCAGGCCACGCGAGTCGTGCGCTACCGGCCGGTCGGCACGGCCAAGGCGAGCGCGGCGGTGGAGGCAGCGCGCGTGGCTGCGACGGGGCCGCTCTCGGTGGAGGACGTGATCGAGGCCGTGCGGGAGGTTGGCCCGGACGTGGTCGAACCGCTCCTGCTCCAGCGGGGCAACACCTTCGACCTGGATTCCCGAGCGCTCCTCGCCATGGCAGACGCCGGGGTCCCGGGCAGGATCACGGATCTCATGATCGCGCTCACGTACCCCGAGAGGTTCGCGATCAACACCGTCACGGGCAGGCCGTCCGTGAAGCCCCAGGCGCCCTCCGACGATCGCAGCGCGGGCGATCTGCCTCCGCCGGTGTACGACGACTTTGACCGCCTCGACCCCTACGGCCTGTGGCGGTGGGGCTATCGCTACCGCGGCTGGCCCGACCCTTACGGCTATTACATGGACGGCTACTACTATTCGCCGTTCGGGCGGTGGTACCGGTCCGATCGGCCGACGATCATCGTGGTGCCGGGTCCGTCCAATCCGGGGAAGACGGAGCCTGAGGGGAAGGCGGTGAAAGGCCGCGGCTACACGCGGTCGGAGAGCGCGTCATCCGGCGGGTCCGCTCCCCGGCAGGCGGAGCCGCGGTCGGGCGGGTCGTCGGAGCCGCGCCGGGCGCCGGCCGTCACCACGTCGAAGAGCGGCGGTTCGGACGCATCGACGCCCAGCGCTTCCTCTTCCTCGACGGGACGGAAAGCCAGGCCGCGCAACGAGAGCGGCGCCAACTGAGGCGGTCAGGTGCCCGCTCCGGAGATCCACTCCTCCCAGGCGGCCACCACGCCTTCGAGCGTGGAAGGGAGGCCGGGCAGGCCGGCCAGGGCGTCCGGATCGTTCGGATCGGCAACGTACCGCGCGGCCAGCTCCCGGATCGCCGCCTGCCCGCCTTTCTGGAAGACGAACTCGAGGACGGCGATCGCCTGGGGATAGAAATCCCACAGCGCGCGATCGGGTGGCGGGGCCGCGCCATCGCGGATCGCGAGCAGGCGCGCGTCGGCCTGGGCCGGGTGCCGCGAGGTCACGATCGAGAGCAGATCACGACGGGCAGCGGGCAACGCGCGGGCCTGTGCCAGCCGTGCACGCCGGTTTTCGATCGATTCCGCCCGGATTGCCACGCCCTCGTCGAACCAGTCGGGGAAGGGCGTGGCGTACCCCCCGGATGTCGGCTCGGTCCAGGCTCCATCGAAGCGGACGGCCAGCAGGGCGTGCGTGATCTCGTGGGGAAGCACGTCGCGCCATTGCTCCTCGATGTGCTTCCTCGCGGCCGCCCCGCGCCCCACCCGCGCCTCCATTGCGCGCGTGGTCGGCCACAGGATGGTGGCGGTGACGCCCTGGATCCCGGCCCGGTACCCGGCCCGGTCCTGGAGGATGACCCGCACGTTCGGCACGGGATCGCCGAAGAGCTCGGCGAAGCGGGCGCGCGCGACCTCGCACGCCGTCCGGGCGCGAGCCGTGTCAGCGGGGGTCGCCGGGACGCCCGCCACCACGCACTCCGCCGCCCCACCCGGCACTGCACTGCCGAGCACGAGCGCCAGCACGCCCGCGAACTGTTTCGCTATCATGTGACGACAAACCGAGTTGCGGAATCGGAGGACACTGCCCCGTCGGCGGTGCTACCCGGGGCGTGATGGGGGGTTCCGCTCCGCCAGTCGCGGAACGTCCGCCTGGCCAGCCAGGCCCCGCGCGCTCAGCCGACCTCGTACATCCGCTCGCGCTCGCCGAACTTCGTCTCCAGCACCTCGCGCAGCTTCCGATGCTCGGGCCGCTCGAGCTCCGGGTCGCGTGCGACGATCTCGCGCGCATCCGCCCGGGCACGGGCGAGGAGCGGCTCGTCCCTACTGGGGTCGAAGTAACGGAACTCCGGCACCCCGTGCTGTCGCGCGCCGAAGAAGTCGCCCATCCCGCGGAGGCGGAGGTCCGCGCGTGCGATCTCGAACCCGTCCTCGGTACTCGCGAAGATCCTGAGGCGCTCTGCGGCCTCCTCGTCGCCCCCGGAGAGGAGGATGCAGTAGCTCTTCTCCGCGCCGCGTCCCACGCGTCCGCGAAGCTGGTGGAGCTGTGAGAGGCCGAAGCGCTCGGCGTGCTCGATCACCATGATCGTGGCGTTCGGGACGTCGATCCCCACCTCGATCACCGTGGTCGAGACCACGATGTCCAGCTCGCCCGCGCTGAACGCCCGCATCACCGCATCCTTCTCCTCGCCGGGCATCTGCCCGTGGAGGAGCCCGACCCGCAGGTCGGGGAAGACCTCGCTGGCCAGCCGCTCGTACTCCGCTGTCGCCGCGCGCAACTCGACCTTCTCGGACTCCTCGACCAGCGGGTAGACGATGTACGCCTGCCGGCCCCGGCTCACCTCCTGGCGGATGAAATCGTAGACCCGATCGCGGTGGCGCTCGGAGCGTATGACGGTGCGCACGGGCTGGCGGCCGGGCGGCCGTTCATCCAGCACGCTGAGGTCCAGGTCCCCGTAGATCGTCAGGGCGAGGGAGCGCGGGATCGGTGTGGCGGACATCACCAGCATGTCCGCGTTCTCGCCCATCTCGGCGAGCGCCATCCTCTGGCGCACCCCGAAGCGGTGCTGCTCGTCCACGATCGCGAGCCCGAGCCGGTGGAACCGGACCTGGTCCTGGATCAGCGCGTGCGTCCCCACCACGAGCTGGGCGGTCCCGTCCGCGATCTCCGCCAGCGTCGTCCTGCGCTCGCTGGACGACAGACGCCCCGTCAGGAGCCTCACCTTGACCGGCAGATCGCCCAGGAGCCGCTGGAGCGTGCGGGCGTGCTGCTCCGCCAGGATCTCCGTCGGCGCCATGAGCGCCGCCTGATAACCGCTCTCGACCGCCAGGAGCATGGCGAAGAGCGCGACGACCGTCTTCCCCGCCCCGACGTCGCCCTGGAGCAGGCGGTTCATCCGCCGCGGCGACGTCATGTCGGCGAAGATCTCGCGGAGTGCCCGGGTCTGCGCGCCGGTCAGCCGGAACGGGAGCTGGCGGTAGAGCGCGCCGATCAGCCTGTCTGTGCGGCGGAATTCGATTCCCGGCCGCTCCACGGTGGCGCGATGGTGTGCCCGGGCGTGGAGGAGCTGGAGGAAGAACGCCTCCTCGTAGGCCAGGCGCCGGCGGCCCCGCTCGGCGTCGGCGAGGGAGGGGGGGCGGTGGAGCAGCTCGAGCGCCTCGCGGAGTGGGGGGATCCCCGCTCGTTCGAGTTGCTCCCGGGAGAAGACCTCCTCTGCCTCGATGTGAGGGAGGATCGCGTCCAGGTTCGCTTCGATGATGCTCCGCATCACCCGCTGGGAGAGCCCCTCCGTCGCCGGGTAGATGGGCAGGACCCTCCCGCGCGGGTCGCCATCCTCGCCCGCCCGGCCGAGGACGAAGTGCTCCCGCGGCTGCATCTGGCGCCCGTGAAAGAACTTGACCGGGCCGGTGACCAGGAGCAGGTCGCCCTTGTTGATCGACCGGTCGAGGAACGGCTGGCCCGGCCACGCGCACTCGATGCGGCCGGTCTCGTCCCGGAGCAGGACCTGGAAGATCCGGAGTCCGGAGCGGGTGAGCAGCACGCCTTTGTGCGTGACCTCCCCGATGACGGTGGCGTCCATGCCGACCTGGACCGAGCCGATCGGGGTGACGGTGCTGGCGTCCTCGTAGCGTCGGGGCACGTGGAAGAGCAGGTCGCGGGCCGTGCGCACGCCCAGGCGGGCGAGCGCCTCCGCCCGCTTGGGGCCTACGCCCTTGAGGTACTGGGCGGGCCGGTCCAGGGGCGCAAAGCCGGCTGTGGTCGACATAGGTCTCCGGCGGTCTCCTCCCGTGCGGTCGAAGCCGTTCGGTCGTGCGTCCCCGTTGCGACGCCGGCAGCCCGCCGGCGGTCCTCCCCGCTGCGCCACGTTGGCCGCCGTGGCCGACGCACGGCTGGCGGGAGCGGGGGCGAGCGGCGGCTTTCGGGCGGGCCCGCGCTTCTCACGCGCTCAGGACCGCGGCGGCGAACTCCTCGGGATCGAAGGGCTCGAGCTCGTCCGGGCCCTCGCCCGTGCCGACGAGCTTGACCGGCAGGTCGAACTCCTGCTTGAGCGCCACGACGACGCCACCCTTGGCGGTGCTGTCCAGCTTCGCCAGGACGAGGCCGGTGATCTTCAGCGCGCCCGAAAAGGTGCGCACCTGGGAGATCGCGTTCTGGCCCACGGTGGCGTCAAGGACCAGCAGCGTCTCGTGCGGCGCGCCGGGCAGCCTTTTCGCCACTACGCGCTCGACCTTGGCCAGCTCGGCCATGAGGTCGCCGTGGGTGTGGAGCCGGCCGGCCGTGTCCACGATCACGATGTCGCAGCCGCGGCTCCGTGCGGCATCGATCGCATCGAAGGCGACGGCCGCCGGGTCACCGCCCGGCCGCGCGCCGACGAACTCGGCGCCGACTCGCCCCGCCCATTGCCGGAGCTGCTCGATCGCGCCGGCGCGGAAGGTGTCCCCCGCGGCCAGGAGCACGCGGTGCCCCTGGCGCCTGAGCCGGTGGGCGAGCTTTCCGATCGTCGTCGTCTTCCCGACCCCGTTGACGCCCACGACCAGGTAGACGGTGGGTCCGTCCGTCTGGTTGAACGCCAGCTCCGTCCGGGCGTTGCCGGAAGTGAGGATCGTCGCGATTTCGCGCTGGACCGCGTCCTTGAGATCCTGCTCCGTGCGGGCGATGCCGCGCCGTGCCAGGCTCTCGACGTGGTCAACCAGCCGGAGCGTTGCGGGAACGCCGAAGTCCGCCGCCAGCAGCACCTCCTCCAGCCGATCGAGGGCGTCCTGGTCGAGCCCGCCGCGCAGGAGCACGCCGACGTCGGTCAGCGCGACCTCTTTGATCCGCTGCCAGAGCGATTTCTTTTCCCCGTTGCGCCTGAAGAGTCCAGCCATCCACCCCGTCCGACGTTTCGCCTGAAGTCGTCGAAGAACGCTCCGCGCCCTAGTACCCTGGAACGAGGGGCGCGTTCAGCCCGGGGCCGGCGGGGAGGCCGGCCGCAGGCGCGTGGAGAATAGGGCATCGGCGGCCGGCCGGCGAGTGGTGGGGGCGCGGAGGTGGGGCGGCTCCGGTTACCTCAACCCCCACCTTCGCCGGAGCACCCACTCGGTGGACAGGAGCAGGACCAGCAGGAGATAGGGCAGAGGCGAGGCGCGGAGTGGCCGACCCGAATGCGGGCCCGCTGCGCCGAGGGTGCCCGCCGCCCTTCCGCCCTCTCGCCCCGCGAGCGCAACGGTCGGGCGGGTGAAGTCAGGCGAGTAGCTCTCGACGGTGAACGGCCCTTCGGCCTGCGCGACCTCGCGGCCCCCGGCGAAGGCGCGCGCCTGGTAGCGGTAGTGGCCGGGCGGAAGGGCTGGTGTGGTGGCGGTGTCGCCCTGCGTGACCGCGACGACGGTGTCGAGCGCAACGGCTCCCTTCGCGTCAGAGATCCGGAGCGCCACCGAGTCCGCGTTCAGACCCCTGGCGAGCCAATGCAGCGGCTCGCCGCGCGGCGCCACTCGCCGCGCCGGCCGCACCGCAGCGGCCACCAGCTCGCGATCCTCCTGCACCAGCCAGCCGCCGATCGCGCCCCACAGCCGGCGATAGGCTTCTCGCGCTTCCCCTCCGCGGAATGCCCATTGCCAGTAGCCAACGCCGAGAGCCACGGCCCAGCGGCGTCCGTTCGTCTCCCCCGCAAGCGCGATCGGCGACGGCAACCCGCGCCGCCCGCGCATCGCGTGGAGCGGCGCCCAGGCGCCCGCCGTGCGGGGGACGGGCCGGAGACCCTGGAGCGGTGGCATCTGCTCCACCTTCACCCCGGTGAGCAACGGCGCGACAGGCGAGGCCGGCACGTCGCCGGACGCGTACCAGTCGCCCGGCGCAAGAGGAAGGATGGGAACGGGAAGGTCCAGGCTCGATGCGCCGTCCGCCGGGAAGATCAGGACCCGCCGCGCGTTCCGGGCCGCCTCTTGTGCCCAGGCCGGCGAACCCGCCTCGAGGCCGTGCAGCACGACCAGGTCCGCTGCTGCCACCGCGGCGCGGACCTCGTCCTCCCCCGCCCGTCGCCCCGCATCCAGACCGGTTCCAAGCCGCACGTACGTGCCCTGTCGCGTGCGGAGGTAGCCCTTCACCGGAAGGCCCAGGCTCTGCTCGAGCACCGGCTGGAGGAAGCGAGGCTCCCAGTCGGGTCGGAGGGAGACGAGCGCCACGCCCACCGGCTCGTCGCTCACCAGCACGTAAACGCTGCGCTCGTCATCGTCTGCCGCGGCGTCCCCGCCCTCCAGGGCGATGTCGTAGCGAACGAGCGCCGAGCGCTTCCCTGCGCCCGCCCCCGGCACCTCGGGCGTGACACGGAGCGTCGCCGTCGCGACCCGCCCCGGCGGAGGAGTCGCCACCCGGGCCCTGGTCAGCACCTTCTCCCCCTGCCGGAGCAGCACCGCCACCGAGTCGCCCGCGGCCGGCCCCACCGCAGTCACGCCGACCCGGATCTCCAGCGGCTTGCCCGCCTCCGCCCATTCCGGCGCCTCGACCTCCGCCAGCGCACGGTTCGTGACTTCCGCCGCGACGACGGGGCGAATCTCGACGTCGAGCCCCAGCTCCGGCAGCGCACGGGCCACCTCCGCCGCGTCCTCGATCCCGCCGTCGCTCAGCACGACCACCCGGCGAACCCCCGCCTCCGACGCGGCCGCCAGCGCCGGAAGGAGTCGGCTCGACCCCGCGCCCGGCTGCAGCGCAACGAGCGAATCAGGCGCCACCAGCCGCGGCGCATCGCCGAAGAGCAGCACCGAGCCGCCCACCCTCCGCGCCTCCTCCCGCGCCCGCTCCCAGCGGGAGGCCGCCTCCCCAGGGCCCACCGGCAGCGCCATGCTCAGCGACCCATCCACCAGCACCCGCGTCCGCGTGTCGCCACTCGCCTGCACCTCGGGCACCGGGAACGACGGGTCGAACAACATCAGGATCAACAACGACAGCGCCGCCCAGCGCAGAGCAGCCAGCAGCGCACGCCCCCGGCCGGGCGCCTCCCGCCGCCGGTAGAGGTAGCTCACCACCACGAGCGCCGCCGCGGCCGCCAACGCAACCAACGCCCAGCTCAGAAGATGCATCCTGCGAACCCCTCTTCGTGGACGAAGCCCGCTGGCTCTCGCCCGCGGGCTTCGTTCTATTACGCCACTTCCCGCAAAGGGGTCCCGTCGTCAGGTCCCTTCTTCTGGGCTCCGCTCGGCTCGCGCGGCCGCAAACCTCGGGCCGGCCGAATCCACCCACCCCTCCAGCAGCGCAAACCGCTCCTCGACCACCTTCTCGAACTCGCTCCGCAGCGCCTTCGGAACAGGCGGCCCGCCCGGAAGCTTCGCCGTCCGGACGTCGATCGGCTGGCCGTTCCGCCGCAGCTCGTAATGCAGGTGCGGACCCGTCGCCAGACCCGTCGCTCCCACGTACCCGATCACCTGACCCTGCCTCACCCGCCGGCCGGCCCGGATCCCCGCCGCAAAACGGCTCAGGTGCGCGTACCGCGTCGTGTAACCGTTCGCATGACGCAAAATGATCACGTTCCCGTAGCCGCCCTCCCGGCCCGCGAACGCGACCGTCCCATCCGCCGTCGCCTTCACCGGCGTGCCGTGCGCCGCCCCGAAGTCCGTGCCCAGGTGCGCCCGGTAGATCCCCAGGATCGGGTGATAGCGCCGCCAGTTGAAGTTCGACGTGATCCGGACGTAGTCCACCGGGTAACGCCGGAACCCGCTCCGGAGCGAGTTCCCCTCCCGGTCGTAATAGTCTCCGTCCCCTTCCTCACCCCGGAAGTAGATCGCCGGGTACGTGCGCCCCTGACTCTGGACCTCCGCGATCAGGATGCGGCGACGACGCGCGGTTCCATCCGGCCGAGCCTCGCGCTCGTAGATCAGCCGGTACCTGTCCCCGGGGTGGATCTCCTGGGCGAAGTTCAGCTTGAACGCGTAGATCTCGGCCAGCTCGCCGACGAGCTGCACCCGCTCCTTCACGGGTAGCTTCAGGTCAGCGTCCTCGACCAGCGCCTGGTAGAGCGTTCGGCCGGCTTCGATCTGGCCCGCCACGTAAACCGTGTCCACCGTGGTCGGCGTGACCAGGACCCGGCTCGCCCACCCGCTAGCGCTCCGGTCCAGGCGGACCGTGCTGTCCGCGTTGAGACGCACCTCCACGGCGCGCGGCGTGCCATCCGACACCCATCGCCGTACCGTGACCTCCACGCCCGGTGCCAGCCGCCGGGGATTCTCGTGGCGGCGCAAGGCGAGGAGCAGGTCCGCCAGCTCCTGGCCGGTGATCGATGCGCGCGCCAGCACCCCGGAGAGCGTCTCCCCGCGCTGCAGCACGTGCGTCTCGGCACGCTCGGCGGGCAGCGCGTAGATCGCTTCCAGGGTCGCAGCAGCCTCCGGCCCGACGGCCGACCCACCCGGCCGTCGGGCCACGACACCGGCTAAGCCGATGGCGCCCGCAACGACCACCACCAGTAGTCGATGCGGATTCCGCATCAGAGCCTCCCCTGCCGTTCCGTGGATGCGAAGGTCCCCCGGCGGTTACCCGCCACGAAGCCCCCAGCGCTCCACGCGATGGTGAACGTCGATCCTGCTGCGACCGGCGGCTAGTCCATCTGCCGGCGAATGAACGTCGGAATATCGAGATCCGTGAGTTGCGCGCGCGCCAGGGGACGCTCGGCCGCGCGCGGGAACGGCACCGTCTCGGCGAACAGCGAGCTCTTCGTCCCCGCTCCGCCCCCCACCGCCGCAACGGCCGGCCGGGCGCCGAAGTTGGGGCGAATCACCTTCCCACGATTTAACTCATTGTCCTCCTCCGACGCAAGACCCGTCGCGATCACCGTCACCCGCACCTCGCCCTCCATCGTCGGGTCATGCACCGCCCCGAAGATGATCTCCGCATCCTCGCCCGCCGCCTCGTGAATGATCGACGAGATCGTCGTCACCTCATCGATCGTCAGGTCCATGCCGCCGGTGATGTTGATGAGCACCCCCGCCGCGCCCTGGATCGAGACGTTGTCCAGCAACGGGCTCGAAATCGCCTCCTGGGCCGCCTCGACCGCTCGATTCTCGCCCCTGCCGAAACCCGTCCCCATCAGCGCCGGACCGCGGCTCGCCATCACCGTCCGCACGTCCGCGAAGTCGACGTTCACCTCGCCCGTCACGTTGATCAGGTCGCTGATCCCCCGCGTCGCGTGCAGGAGCACCTCGTCGGCCTTCTTCAGCGCGTCCCGGAAGGAGGTGTTCTTCCCCACCACCGACAGCAGCCGCTCGTTCGGCACCACGATCATCGTGTCCGCCGTCCGCCTCAGCTCGGCGAGCCCCTGCTCCGCCTGCATCATCCGCTTCCTCCCCTCGAACAGGAACGGCTTGGTCACGATCGCGATCGTGAGCGCGCCCATCTCCCGCGCCATCTCCGCGATCACCGGGGCCGCACCCGTCCCGGTCCCGCCGCCCATGCCGGCGGTGATGAAGACAAGGTCCGCCCCCTCGATCGCCGCCCGGACCTCGTCCTTGTTCTCTTCGATCGCCTGCCGGCCGATCTCCGGCCGCGCCCCCGCGCCTAACCCACGGGTCAGCTTCTTCCCGATCTGGATCTTGAGGTGCGATTTCGACGCCCTCAGCGCCTGCGCATCCGTGTTGACGGTGATGAACTCCACCCCCTCGAGGTGCTCGTCGATCATCCGGTTCACGGCGTTCCCCCCGCCGCCACCGACGCCGAGGACCTTCATCCGGGCGTTCGGAATGATGGCTTCTTCGAATTCGAAGATCATGGCGCACCCTCCTTTGGGCGACCCGGGGCGGCTGCGCCGCCCAGCCCCGGGGTGGTGAACGGAAACCCCACTGATCAGAAAAATTCCTTCAGCCACGCGACCACGCGGCCCACGGCGCCCTCGGCGAAGCTGAACCCGCCACCCTCGATCAGGCGGCTGGCGCCGTACAACGCGAGCCCGGTCGCCGTGGCATACCTTGGTTGCTTTACTGCGTCAGCCAGTCCACCCAGCCCCTCACCCGGAATCCCCGTCCGGACCGGCATCCCGAAGACGTGCTGCGCGACCTCTACCGTCCCGCGGAGCGCAGCCCCGCCTCCCGTCAGAACCACCCCCGCCCCGAGCTTCACATCCTCCCCCGCATTCTCGATCTCCCTCGCGACCAGCCCCAGGATTTCATCGAGCCGTTGCTCGATGATGTGGGCGATCAGCTCCCGGGCGACCGGTCGCACCGCGCCCGGACCGGGCGCCGGCAACTCCACCGTCTCCCGCGGGTCCGCAAGCTGCGCGAAAGCAAGGCCGTACCGCTCCTTCGCCCGCTCCGCCTCCGCGTACGTGATCGAGAGCCCCTTGGCCAGATCGCTCGTCACCGTGGAACCACCCCACGGGATACTGGCCAGGTGCCGCATCTTCCCCTCGCGGAAGACCGCAACCTCCGTCGTCGCGCCGCCCAGATCGACCAGCGCGACGCCCACGTCCTTCTCGTCCTCCGTCAGCACCGCCATGGCCGTCGCGAGCGGCTCGTGGACGAACGCTTCCACCCGATGGCCCGCACGCGAGACGGCCTTCCGCAGGTTCTGACTCGCCGCGACCGCACCCGTGATGATCAGGACCTCGGCCTCCAGGCGAGTCCCCGCCAGCCCGATCGGATCCTTGATCCCCGACTGGTGATCCACGATGTACTCCTGCGGGATCACGTGGAGCACCTCCCGGTCGGCCGGCACCACCACCGCGCGCGCGACCTCGTGAACACGCTTCAGATCCGCCGCCGTGATCTCCCCACCCCCGACCGCCACGACCCCCGTCGAGGTACGGGCGTGCATGTGCTCGCCCGAGATGCCGACGAACACCCGCTCCGCCTTCACCCCCGCCACCAGCTCCGCCTCCCTCAGCGCCTTTCGCACCGACTCGGTCGTCCCCTCGATGTCCGTCGCCACCTCGCGGCGCATCGCCGGAGGCCGGATGCTACGACCCACCCCGAGCACCTTGACCACCGGCCGGTGAGGCAGCTCGCCCCCCACCTCCATGATCACGGCGCACGTCTTGGTGGACCCGATGTCCAGGCCGGTAACCACAGTCGACCGCATATCAACTCGAAGCGCTTGAGTCCAGCGCAACCACCACCTGGTCCCGAAACCGGACGTCGATGCGGCGAAGCCTCTCCAGCTCTCCGCGCGCCACCAGGTCCGCCAGCACGGCACGCACCTGCCGCAGCCGGACCGGGTCGGCATCCGGCGGGATCAGCATCTCCGCCCGCGCCGGCTGCCGCAGCATCAATCGCAGGTGACCGCCCGCCACCTGGTGGATCTCCGAAATCTGGTCCGCGATCCCCGGCTCGAGCCGCCGGATCCGATCCAGCTCCCGGATCAGCGTGATCGCCCCGGGGTCCGTCAGCCGTCCGTCCGGGCCCGTATCCGACGGGACCCCGAGCAACGGCAGATCGAGCGGCGCGACCGCCGGGTCGATCGGCAGGACTCGCCCCCGCGCATCCACGGGCTTCAGCTCCCGCGTGCCGACCAGCGCGACCGGCTCCGCCTCCGTGATCTCCAGCACCACCGTGTTCGGCAGCCTCCGCTCGATCCGCGCGTCCACGATGAGCGGGTGCCGGAGGAGGGCGGCCTTCCACTGCTCCGGGTCATCGAACACGCTCGACGCCCGCGTGATACCGCTCGCCGCCAGCGCGTGGTGGGGCGCCAGGTAGCGCGTCCCGAGCACCTCCACCCGCGCCACCCGGAACTGCTCCATCCGCCGCAGCACGCGCGGCGCCTGCGTGGCCGCCGCGACCACGCCGACCAGACCCACCGAGGCCAGGGCCCAGCGGACCGGCTTCATTTCTCCGCGCTCAGCCGAGCCAGCACCTCGGCGGCCGCCTCGGTGATGTCGCCAGCCCCCATCGCCAGGCAGAGATCGCCCGGCCGAAGATACGCCGCGAGCGCCGCGGCGAGGTCCGAAACCGACGGGTGATAATGGACCTCCGCAGCCCCCGCCGCCTCCGCAGACCGCGCCACCAGCTCCCCCGTCACCCCGGGGATCGGCGCCTCGCGGGCTGGGTAAACGTCGGTCACCCACACGACGTCCGCCGAAGCCAGCACCCGCCCGAACTCCTCCGCGAAGTCGCGCGTCCGCGTGTACAGGTGCGGCTGGAAGACCGCGACCAGCCGGCGGTCGGGGTACGCGGCGCGCGCAGCCGCGAGCGTCGCCTCGATCTCCGTCGGGTGGTGCGCGTAGTCGTCCACCACGACCACATCTCGCGCCCGGCCCAGCTCCTGGAAACGGCGCGCAACACCACGGAACCCCTCCAGCGCGCGCCGCGCCGCCTCGAAATCCGTGCCCACGTGCCGCGCCGCCGCAAAGGCGCCGAGCGCGTTCCTGACGTTGTGGAGCCCCGGCACCGCCAGCACCAGTTCACCCAGCCGCTCACCCCGCTCCTCCACCACGAAGCGGCTGCCCCGGCCCTGCACCTCGACCTCGACCGCGCGGAGCGAGGCCTCTGCACCCAGCCCGTACCCCAGCACCGGCTTCCCCCCCAGCTTCCCCAGGATGCGCCGGACGCCCGGGTCGTCCACGCAGGCGGCGATCAGCCCCCCATCCGGCACCGGCTGGAGGAACTCGCAGAATGCGGCCTCGATCGCCTCCAGCGTGCCGTAGATGTCCAGGTGGTCCGCCTCGATCGTCGTCACCACCGCCACCGTCGGGCGCAGCGTGAGGAAAGAACGATCGTACTCGTCCGCTTCCACCACGAACAGGCGATCCGAGCCCCGCCGCAGCCCCCCGCCCCAGCCGGGGACCTGGCCGCCCACGAAGCCTGTCGGGTCCAGCCCCGCTTCGACCAGGATCGCCGTCGTCATCGCCGTCGTCGTCGTCTTCCCGTGCGTCCCCGCAACCGCCACCACCTGGCCCCGGTTCACCAGCGCGCCGAGCGCCTCCGCACGCTTCAGGACCGGGATCCCCCTCCGCCGCGCCGCCACCAGCTCCGGGTGGTCCGCCGGGATCGCCGCCGTCGCGACCACGGCGACCGCCCCCTCCACGTGCGCCGGATCGTGACCCTGCACCACCTCCGCGCCCAGCGCCCTCAGCGCCTCCCCCACCGCCCCCGGCCGTGCATCGCACCCCGTCACCCGCCCGCCGCCCCGCAGCACCAGCTCCGCCAGCGCCGACATCCCCGCCCCACTGATCCCCATGAAGTGGACCGGGCCCTCCCGCGCCAGCATGCGCAGATCCAGGCCGGTCGCCAGACCGCCCGCCGCGCCACCCGATGGCCCGTGCCGCTCCGTCATCACGCCTCCATCAGCGTCAGCAGCCGCTCCGCGATCTCCCGCGCCGCGTCCGGCCTGCCCCGTGCCCTCGCCGCCGCGGCCATCCGGCTCCGCCTGCCCTCGTCACCCGCCACCGCCACCAGCTCCGCCCACAACCGCTCGGGCGTGAGCTCCGACTCCGGGAGGTAGACCGCCGCACCAGCCTCCGCCAGCGCCCGCGCGTTGTGCGCCTGGTGATCCGCAGTCGCGAACGGGAACGGGATCAGCACCGCCGGGATCCCCCACGCCAGCAACTCCGCCGTCGCCATCGCGCCCGCCCGCGAGATCGCCACGTCCGCAGCCGCCAGCGCCTTCGGCATCTCCGCGATGTAGGCCACCGGCCGCACCCAACCCAGCCCCAGCGCCTCCACCCGCCGCCTCACCCCCTCGAAGTGCGCCGCGCCCGTCGACCACAGGATCTGCAGCCCGGCCGGCCGGCCCGGCAGCCGGCCCGCCGCCACCCCCTCCAGCGCCGCCACCAGCGCCTCGTTGATCGCCCGCGAGCCCTGGCTGCCACCCACCACCAGCGCCACCACCCCCTCCTCCTCGAGCTCGAAGAACCGCCGGCAATCGCCACGGCCCAGCCCCGGGTCCGGCGGCCGGATCGGGTTCCCCAGGGCGAAGACCTCCGTGTGCCGGCCCGGCGCCAGGTGGCGCTCCGCCTCCGGAAAACCCAGATGCACCTGCGCCGCCCAACGGCTCAGCCACCGCGTCGTGAGTCCCGGGTACGAGTTCTGCTCCTGCACCGCCACCGGAATCCCCTTCAGCAACGCCCAGACGCATGCCGGCCCACTCGCGTATCCCCCCGTCCCCACCACCAGCCGCGGCGCGAAACGACGAAACAGCTTCGCCAGGCCCACGGCGCTCCGCGCCAACGAGACCGGTAGCCGGAGGTTGCGCCAGACCCGGCTCCGGTAGATCGGCTCGAACGGCAGCAGCGTGTGCGGCACGCCCTCCGCCGGTAGCACACGCGCCTCCACCCCCCGCTCCGCGCCGACGAAATGCACCTCCAGCCCCGGCCGCTGCGCCATCATCTCCCGCGCCAGCGCCAGCGCCGGGTAGAGATGCCCGCCCGTCCCGCCACCCGCGAACAGCACCCGGCTCACTCGGCCCTCTGCTCCGCGGCCCGGGCGATGCTCATCAGGATCCCGACCGCCGCCATGCACACCAGCAGGCTCGATCGCCCGTACGACACGAACGGCAACGTCACCCCCGTCGTGGGCACGAGCGCCAGGTTCACCGCCATGTGCAGGAACGCCTGCACCACCACCAGGTTCGTCAGCCCGACCGCCAGCAAGAAGCCGAACAGGTCGGGCGCCTGCCGGGCGATCCGGTAACCCACCAGCAGGAACGCCGTGTAGGCTACCACCAGCGCCGCCACGCCCAGAAAGCCCCACTCTTCGCCGATCATGGCGAAGATGAAATCGTTGTGCGGCTCGGGCAGGAAACCGAACTTCTGCTGCCCGCGCCCGAACCCCCGCCCGAGCAGGCCACCGCTGCCCAGCGCGATCAGCGACTGGTGGATCTGGTAGCTCACGCCCGCAGGATCGAGCGATGGGTCCAGAAACGCCGCGATCCGCCGCATCTGGTACGCCACCGAGTCGACCCGCGACCAGAGCCAGGGCAGCAGCACCACCCCGAGCAGCAGGAAATGCCCGATCCGCGCCCCCGCCGCGAACACCACCAGCGCAGCCAGGAGAAGCACCAGCAGCGCCGTGGACAGGTTCGGCTGCAGGAAGATCAGCAGGTCGACGGCGCCCCAGATGATCAGGAACGGCAACAGCCCCCGGCTCAGGCTCGACAGGCGCTCCTGCTTCTTCACTGCCAGCGCCGCCGTCCAGACGATCAGCGCGAGCTTCGCGAACTCCGCCGGCTGGATCACCAGCGGACCCAGCCGGAGCCAGCGCCGCGCGCCGTTGACCACCGGCGCGATCGCCTGCGTCCCCGGAACCACCGTCAGGAGCAGGAGCAGCACCACGATCCCCAGCATCGGCCACGCCCACCGCCGCAGCCGCCGGTAGTCCAGCCGCGCCGCGAGCACCAGCAGGGCCACGCCCACCGCCTGCCCGATCGCCTGCCGGACGACGAAATGGTAGTCCGGCAGCCCCGCCATCTGCGCCCTCACCGCGCTCGCGCTGTAGAGCGTCACCACGCCGAACGAGAGCAGGAGGAGCGTGAGAAAGAAGAGCACCGGCCCCTCCCACCCCGTCCCCAGACGGCTGGCCGGGACCGTGCGAGCCGGCCCGAGCGAGGGCACCACCCCCGCGCCGTCCACCGTCGCCGACGCGGACACGCTACGCATCCCTGTCCCCCGGCAGCGCCTCGACCAGCTCGGCGAACCGACGGCCCCGCTCCTCGTAATTCGCGAACATGTCGTAGCTCGCGCACGCTGGCGACAGCAACACGACATCGCCCGGGGCCGCCAGCTCCGCCGCCCGCGCCACCACCGCCTCGAACGGCCCATCCACTCGCTCCACCCGCACCCGCCCCCTGAGATCCGCCTCCACGATCGGCGCCGCCTCCCCGTACGCCACCACCACCTTCACCCGCTCCGTCAGCTCCGGCAGCAAGTGGCTGTACGGCTCCCCCTTGTGCCGCCCGCCCAGCAGCAGCACGGTGGGCCGGGTCGTGCTCCGGAGGGCGACCCTGGTTGACGCCACGTTCGTCGCCTTCGAATCGTTGACCCAGAGCACGCCCCCCTTCTCCGCGACCACCTGCAGCCGGTGCTCCAGGCCCTTGAATGTCCTCAAACCCTCTCGCACCGCATCCAGCCCCGCCCCCGCCAGCACCGCCGCCAGCGCCGCCGCCAGCGCGTTCGCCCGGTTGTGCTCGCCGAGCAGCCGCAGCTCATCCACCGCCACGAGCGCCGCCTCCCCCTCCTCCAGCCGCAGTACCAGCTCTCCGTCGCGCGACACGAATCCGCCGTACTCTCCCGCCGCGGGCGCCGTGCGGACCCGGAACAGGTACCGCCGCCCGGGCGCCCCTCCCGCCAGCCGCAGCACCTCCGGGTCCTCGCCGTTCAGCACCCAACGACTCTCCGGCGTCGCGTTCGCGAACAGCCGCGCCTTGTCCGCGTAGTAGGCCTCGACCGACGGGTACCGGTCCAGATGGTCCGGAGACACGTTCGTCACCACCCCGATCCGCGGCGCAAAGCTCTCAATGTCCGCGAGCTGGAACGAGCTCACCTCCACCACCACCCAGTCCGGCGCCGACTCCCGCAACGCCACCACCGAGAGCGCCAGGCCGATGTTGCCCGCAACCGGCGCGTCCAGCCCCGCCGCCTGCAGCAGATGCCCGGTCAGCGCCGCCGTCGTGCTCTTCCCGTTCGTCCCCGTCACCGCGATCACCGGCGAACGCAGGTGCTGGAACGCGTACTCCAGCTCCGAGATGCGCGGCAGCCGCCGGATCCGTGGATCCCGGAGCACCGGCGCGGTCGGCGGAATCCCCGGGCTCACCACCAGGACGTCGCACTCGGCCAGCCGCTCGATCGTGTGCCCCCCCACCTCCGCCTCGCCCCCCGCCCTCCGCACCGCCTCCGCCGCGTCCCGCACCTCGGCCGAATCGCTCGCATCCGACGCGAACACCCGGTCCCCCACCGCGAGCGCCAGCTCCGCCGCGGCGCGCCCACTGCGGGCCAGCCCCAGAATGGCGACGCGTCGCCCCCCCGTCATCGAATCTTCAGCGTGCTGAACGCGACAACCGCAAACAGGATCCCCAGGATCCAGAACCGGATGATCACCTTGCTTTCCGGCCACCCCGATTTCTCGAAGTGATGGTGCAGCGGCGCCATCCGGAAGATCCGCTGGCCCCGGCCGAACCGCCGGGCCGTGTACTTGAAGTAGCCCACCTGCAGGATCACCGAGATCGCCTCGAGCACGAAGACCCCGCCCACGATCCCGAGCAGGAACTCCGCCTTCAGCAGCACCGCCACCGCCCCGATCGCCCCGCCGATCGCCAGCGACCCGGTGTCCCCCATGAACACCTCGGCCGGATGCGCGTTGTACCACAGGAAGCCCAGCGTCGCCCCCACCAGCGCCACGCAGAACACCGCCAGCTCCCCGGCGCCCGGCAGGTAGAAGAGACCCAGGTAGTCCGACGTGTCCACCCGGCCGATCAGGTACGCGAAGACCGCGAACGTCGCCGCCGCGATCGCCGACAACCCCGCCGCCAGGCCGTCCAGCCCGTCCGTCAGGTTCACCGCGTTCGAGCTCCCGGCCAGGATGAACATCACCCACGGGATGAAGAGCGGACCCCAGATCACCAGGTGGTGGTCCGCCAGCAGCGGCACGCTCGTCCAGTTCGGCGGAAACGGGCTCAGGTCGTAGAACCACAGGAACGCCCCGAGCAACAGCCCCAGCAGCCCCTGCCCGACCAGCTTGTAGCGCCCCACCAGGCCTTCGGTGCGCCGCCGCACGACCTTCAGGTAGTCGTCCAGGAAGCCCAGCGCGCCGAGCCACACCAGCACCACCAGCGTCACGATCGTGTAGGGATTCGCCAGCTCCGCCCACAACAGCGTCGCGGTCACCGTCGCCACGATGATGAGCACCCCGCCCATGGTCGGCGTGCCGGCCTTGCCCAGATGCGTCTCCGGACCGTCGGCCCGCACCACCTGCCCGACCCGCAGGGTTCGCAGCCAGCGGATGATCGGCGGACCCAGCAGGAACGACAGCAGCAGGGCCGTGACCATCGCGGCCAGGGCGCGGAACGTGATGTAGCGGAAGAGATTGAACGCTATGTACTTGTCTGCCAGTGGCGCCAACAGATGATAGAGCACCGTCACTCTCCGCGGGTCCGGGCAGCAGCCGCGCCGCCCCGGGCGGTGGCCTCCGCCCTCCGACCCTCCTCGAACAGGGGCAGCAGCCGCTCGAGCTGCACGCCCCGCGAACCTTTCAACAGTACCACCTCGTCACCCCTGAGGCGCGGCGCCAGCAGCCCGTACGCCTCGATCGGGTCCTCTGCCCGGATGAGCCGCTCCCCGAGCTCCCCGGCCAGCGGCTCGAAGGCACGAACGAAGTCCCCGGTGGCCACGATCAGGTCGATCTCCGCCGCCGCGAGCGCTGCCGCCGCCTTCCGGTGCAGCGCCTCGCTCTCCGCGCCGAGCTCCCGCATGCTGCCGACCACCGCCACCCGGCCGCCCCGCCGCGGCATCGAGACCAGCAGATCCACTGCGGCCGCCAGGCTCCCGGGGTTGGCGTTGTAGCAATCGCAGATCACCACCAGGTCACCGTACCGAACGAACTCCAGCCGCATCCTGGGCGGCTCGAGCGCCTCGAGCGCGGCGACGGCCGCATCGGCGTCCACACCCCATTCCAGGCCGAGCCCGAGCGCCAGCAACGCGTTCCGCGCGTTGGGACGCCCGCGGAACCGCAGCCGGACCTCCCGCCCCGCCCAGCGGAACCGTACGCGCCCCTCCTCATCCAGGCTCACGGCCTCCGCCCGCAGCAGCGCGTCCGCCCGCTCGCTCCACCCAGCAACCCGCACCCGGCGCGCCAGCCCCCGCGCCCGCTCCGCGAGCTCCGCCGGCTCATCGGCCACGATCGCCACCCCGTCTGCCGGCAGGCGCTCGAGCAGCGAAGCCTTCTCCGCCAGCACGCCCGCCACGCTCCCCAGCCCCTCCAGGTGCCCCTCCGCGACTCCCGTCACGATCGCCGCGTCCGGCTCGACGATGTCCCGCAGCCGCGCGATCTCTCCAGGCGCGTTCGTCCCGACCTCCACCACCACCGCCTCCACCCCCTCCGGCGCGGCGAGCAGCGTGAGCGGCGCACCGACCAGGTTGTTCAGGTTCCCCGTCGTCGCGTGCACCCGGTACCGCGTGGCCAGCACCGCTCGCGCCATCTCCTTCGTCGTCGTCTTCCCGTTCGTCCCTGTCACCGCGCACACCCGCGCCCCCAACCGCCGCCGCCGGTACCGCGCCAGCTGCCCCAGCGCCACGAGCGTGTCCGGCACACGGTAGCAGACCACCCCTTCCGGCACCTCCCCCGGCACCCGCTCGACCACCAGCCCCCGCGCGCCCCGCGCGACCGCCTCCCCCACGAAATCGTGGGCATCGAACCGCGCGCCCTTCAGGGCCACGAACAGATCACCGGCCTGGATCGTCCGCGTGTCCGTGCTGACGCTCCGGTAGACCACCTCCCCCACTCCACCGCCCTCACCGAGCTCGAGCGCCGAACGCACCGCAGCGTCCGTCCACCGGAACGTCACGCCTCCACCCCCTCCCTGCGCGCCAGCAGCTCCCGCACCACCTCACGCTCGTCGAACGGCAGCTTCTCCGTCCCGATGATCTGGTAGGTCTCGTGCCCTTTCCCGGCCAGGAGCACGAGGTCATCGGGGCGCGCGAGCTCCAGCGCCCGCGCGATCGCCTGCCGACGATCCACGATCCGGATGTGGCGGCCCGCCTGCATCCCCTGCACGATCTCGTCGATGATCGCCTCCGGGTCCTCGGTGCGCGGGTTGTCCGACGTCACGATCACCACGTCCGCCCACCGCTCCGCGACCGCGCCCATGAGCGGCCGCTTCCCACGGTCCCGGTCGCCGCCCGCGCCGAACACCAGGATCATCCGCCCCGCCACGAGCGGACGCAGCGTCATGAGCACCTGCTCGAGCGCGTACGGCTTGTGCGAGTAGTCCCGCAGCACCGGGCACGGCACCTCTGCGATCCGCTCCAGCCGCCCCGGCACCTGCGGCACCGTCCCCAGCCGGGCCCCGATCTCCTCCGGCGCGAAGCCCAGCGACAGGCACGCGGCGGCCGCCGCCAGCGCGTTCGAGACGTTGAACGGCCCGAGCAGCGGGAACTCGACCGGGACAGCGCCCCCCGGCGTGGCCAGCAGGAACCGCGCGCCGTTCGCCTCGTAGGCGATCTGCGTCGCCCGCACCTCCGCCGCCTGCGCCTCGAGCCCGAACCGGACCACCCGCGACGCCCGCCCGGCCACCCCCGCCCAGTGCGGGTCGTCCGCGTTCACCACGGCCGTCCCCGCCGGCTTGAGCAGCGTCACGAGCCGCTCCTTCGCGGCGAGGTAGGCCTCCATCGTCTCGTGGTAGTCCAGGTGGTCCCGCGAGAGGTTGGTGAACACGCCGACGTCGAAGCGCAGCGCGTGGACGCGGCCCTGATCCAGCGCGTGCGACGATACCTCCATCGCCACTGCCTGCACCCCCCGGTCGACCAGCTCGCGGAGCGTACGGGCCAGGTCCACCGGCCCCGGCGTGGTCAGCGACTCGCTCCCCGGAAGCGGCTGCCCGTCGGCAAGGATCACCCCGAGCGTCCCCAGCGAGGCCGTCGCGTACCGCGCCGAGAGCAGATGCCGGAGCAGCCAGACCGTCGTCGTCTTCCCGCTCGTGCCCGTCACCCCGACCAGCGTCAGCCCCGCCTCCGGACGGCCGAACACCTCCGAGGCCGCCACCGCAGCCGCCCGCCGGCCATCCTTCACCACGACCTGCGGCAGCCCGCACGCTTCGACCGGCCGCTCGACCAGCGCGGCCACGGCACCCGCGGCCTCCGCCGTCGGCAGGAAGCCGTGGCCGTCCGTCGTGCTCCCCGCCCAGGCGCAGAAGAGGTCCCCCGGCCGCACCCGCCGGCTGTCGTCGGCGATCCCCAAAACCGCGAGGTCGACCGCCGGGGCCTCCGCCAGGAGCCCCTCACGGTCGAGCCGCGCAACCACTTCCGTGAGCCGTATCGTCATCTCGGTCCAGTTCCTTCATCGGGTGCGTCCGTTCCGACCCCCACCCCTCTCACCGCCGGATCCAGTGACGTGCACGACACTACCCACCGCCAGCGTCGTACCTGCCTGCGGAACCGTCTCGCGGACCGGCCCCGTCCCTGACACGCTCACCCGGAACCCCGCCGCGTGCAGGCGCCGGATCGCGTCTCGGAGCGAGAGTCCGACCACGCCCGGAACTTTCCGCTCCGCCGGCGCGGGAAGCTGGAACGGCCGTGGCGGCCCCGCGTTGAGAGCGAAGATGAACGGCCCGCCCACCCCGCTCCGCCTCCCCTCCTCCATGTCCGGCTCCGCCGTCGCCACGGCGCGACCGGACGCAGACGGCCGCGGCGGCGGAGCCGCGATCGCCTGCCGGTCCAGAGGGGTGTTCCACGCCGCCAGCGTCCCCGCCAGCATCGCACGGATCACCGGCGCCGCCGCCACCCCGCCGTAGTACTCGCCCTGCGGCTCATCCAGCTTCGCCAGGAAGACCAGCTGCGGGTCGTCCGCCGGGAAGAAACCCGCAAACGACGCCGTGTACGCTCCGCTCCGGTACTCCCCCGCCTGGAAAACGCGTGCCGTTCCCGTCTTCCCCGCCACCCGGAACGACCCGAGCGCCGCCTCCCGGCCCGTCCCCTCCGTCACCACCTCCACCAGCGCCTCCGCGAGCGCCTCCGCGACCTCCGGCGAGACCACGCGCCGCACCGCCCGCGGCGGGTACCGCCGCAACACCTCCCCGTCCCGCGATCGAACCTCCCGCACCAGCCGCGGCTCCATCAGCACCCCGCCGTTCGCCAGCGCCCCGTAAGCCATCGCCATCTGCAGAGGCGTCACGCTGATCTCGTACCCGATCGCGAGACTCGCCTGCGAGTACCGCGACCACGCCCGCGGCCGCCGGAGCACCCCCGACGACTCCGACGGATACGTCACGCCCGTCGGCGTGCCGAAGCCGAAGTCGCGCAGGTACCGGTACTGTGTCCCCGGATCCAGACGCTCCGAGAGCTTCACCATCACGATGTTCGAGGAGTGCCGCAGCGCCTCCCGGACCGTCAACCACCCATACCCGTGCACATCCCGGACGGTCCGCCCCCCGTGCTGGTACACCCCCTGCTCCGCATACACCCGGTCGTCCAGCCGCGCCCGCCCTTCCGCCAGCAGCGCCGCCACGAAGAACGGCTTCAGCGTCGACCCCGGCTCGTACGGCTCGGTCGCCGCCCGCCACCCCGCCTGCCCCCGCGCCCGCCGGCTCGCCGCCGCCAGGATCTCGCCCGTCCGCGGATCCACCAGCAGCAGCTCCCCGCCCGCCGCGCCGCTCCGCCTCACCGCCTCCCGCAGGACGTCCTCCGCGATCTCCTGGAGATCGTAATCGATCGTCAGGTACAGGTCGTGCCCCGGAACCGGCTCGGCCACCGACAGCATCGCGCCCGGGATCGGAACGCCGCGCCCATCGCGCCGCACCACCGCCGCCCCGGGCCGGCCGCTCAGCAGCGAGTCGAACTCCAGCTCGAGGCCCCCCACCCCGCGCCCCTCCGCCGACACCCGGCCCAGCAGCTCAAGCGCCAGCTCGCCGTGCGGGTAGTACCGCTCCGTGACACGCTCGAAGTAGATCCCCCGGATCCCGTCCAGCTTCTCCCGCACCCTCGCATCGTAGCGCCCCGGGAGCACCACCCACCGCCGCCGCCCGTCCACCGCCCGCCGCGCCTCCGCCGCGGTCAGGCCCAGGACCTCCCGCAGCCGCGCCGCAGCCGCCGTCGGGTCTCTCAGCTCACGCGGCGCCACCGCCACACGGTACGCCTCCCGGCTCGCCGCCAGCGGCACGCCGTCCCGGTCGTAGATCACCCCGCGCGGCGCGGGCAGCAGCAAACGCTCCCGCTGCTGCTCCTCCGCGCGCTGCGCCCACCGCTCCCCTTCCACCACCTGGAGCTGCGCCGCTCGCGCGAGGATCACCAGCGCCGCCAGCACCAGGCCGATCAGGAGCCCCCGACGACGCCCGCCGACACGCCGCGCCCCGCCCTTCACTGCGCCTCCCCTCCCGCCGCGCCCAGCGACAGCACCACGATCTCTTCACCCGTGGGCAGACGCATCCCCAGCCGTACCTCCGCCTCCCGCACCACACGGGCCCGGCTCTCCAGGTACTGGATCCGCCGGACCAGCATCGCCCGCTCCGCCTCCACCACCGCCCTCTCCCGCCTCACCCGGTCCAGCGCCCGCAGCGCCTCCAGCGCCCGACTCTGCCGCCACACCACCAGACTCAGCGACGCCAGCAGCCCCACGAACGCCACCGCCGTGCCCAGCACGTTCCAGCGTCCCCGCATCACGCCGCCTTCCGCCAGGCGCGCAAACGCGCGCTCCGCGCCCGCGGGTTCGCCGCCACCTCCTCCGCCGTCGGACGCACCGCCTTCCTCGTCAGCACCTCACCCAGCGGCGCACCCCGACAAACACACACCGGGACCTCCGGCGGGCACACACACCCCCGGCTCCAGTCCCGGAACGCCTCCTTCACCCTCCGGTCTTCCAGGGAATGGTACGACAGCACCACGAACACCCCGCCCGGCGCCAGCCGGTCCCTCAGCACCGGAAGCGCCCGCTCCAGTGCCCCCAGCTCGTCGTTCACCGCGATCCGCAACGCCTGGAAGATCCGCGCCTTGTCCCGCGGCCCCACCCCCCCACCCAGCGCCCGCTCCATCGCCTCCACCAGATCGTCGCTCACGCGAAACGGCCGCAGACGGCGCCGCCGGACCACCTCCGCGGCCAGCCGTCGCGACCGTCGCTCCTCCCCATACCGCGCGAACAGATCCGCCAGCTCGCCTTCCGGTAACTCGTTCAGCAGGTCCGCGGCCGTCGGCGTCCCCTCACCCGCCCGCCCCGCCATCCGCATGTCCAGCGGCGTCCCCGGCCGGAACGAAAACCCCCGCTCCGGACGATCCACCTGCCTCGACGAAATGCCCAGATCCAGCAACGCCCCCGCCAGCGGCTCCCGGACTCGCGCCGCCGCATCCGCAAAGTCCGCCCGCTCCAGCACCACCCGGTCCCCGAATCGCGCCAGCCGCCGTGCAGCCACCTCGAGGGCCTCCGGATCCCGATCTACGCCGATCACGCGGGTCCCCTCACCCGCCTCCAGGATCGCTTCGCTGTGTCCCCCGTCCCCGACCGTCCCGTCGAAATAGAGTCCGCCCCGCTCCGGCTTCAGGTACTCCAGCACCTCCCGGACCATCACCGGGACGTGATACGGCGCCTCACCCACAGCCGTCACCGGAAGATCTGTGGCGCAAACTGTTCGAACCGGCTCGCACCCTCCCGGATCGCCGCCTCGAACTGCTCCGGATTCCAGATCTCGATCTTGTCGATCGCCCCGACCAGCAAGACCTGCCCGTCCAGCCCCGCCGCCTCCTTCAACCGCGCCGGGATCAGGATCCGCCCCTGGCTGTCCGGCACCACCTCCACGGCGTTCGCCATCACCGACAGCACCCACAACCGCGCCTCCGGCTGATGCCGCACCAGCTCCCGCAGCCGATCCTCCACCCCGCACCACTCCGCCTCCGGGTACAGCGCCAGCGCCGGTGGGTACGCCTGCAACAGCACAAAGCGCTGATCGGGTGCCTCCCGCCGGAACGCCGCCGGCAGGCTCACCCGCCCTTTCTCGTCCAACTGATAGACGTAGCTGCCCAGGAATTTCGGCCCCCGCGTCGTCGGGGCCGGAGTTCCCTCCATCGGGTCTCCGTCTGACGGGCACCGCCGGCTTTACCCTGACCCCCCACTTCTCCCCACTTTTCCCCACCCGGCGCCCCACAAGCTACGCGCCTCTTCCAGCAACGTCAAGGGTTTTTCGCAAGCCGATGTAGCGCAAAAATTTCCATCATTCAAAGAAATTTTTTCACCCGCCTCGCACGCCACCTGCATGACTCGTCCGCATGCGGCCACCGCCGGCTCCCGGGGAAGAGCGGCCCGAGTCCCCGCGATCCCCCACCCCCGCGCCGGGCGATCGGCCGGTCCCGGCGCGACGCGACCGACGCGGGGCTCGGTACCGCTCCGGCGCGGCGCTACCCGAAACGCCTCGCGGCACATGGGCCTGAAGATCGCGCTGATCATCCACCCGCACGGGGACCACGCCTGGGTCGAGGCGCTCCGCACCGTGGTCTCTCGCCTGCGCCGCGCGGGACACCGCGTCACCCCGCGGCTCACCTTCGAGGCCGGCGACGCCCGGCTTTTCGCCCGCGCCGCCGCCCGCGCCCGTTATGACCTGGTGATCGCTGCCGGAGGGGATGGAACCGTCAACGGCGTGGTGAACGGGATCGCACGCTGCCAGTGGCAGCCGCGTCTGGGGATCGTGCCGGGCGGCACCGCCAACGACTTCGCGGCGAGCCTCGGGATCCCGACGTCCGTGGCCGCCGCCGTGGAGACCGCGGTGGCGGGCCGGCCCGTGGCCGTCGACCTGGCCCGGGTCGGCCACCGCTACTTCATCAACGTTTCGACCGGGGGCTTCGCCGCGGAGGCCGTGCCGAGCAGCAGCAAGCGACTCCTGGGTCCCTGGGCCTACCTCGTCACCGGCGCACGCTGGCTCCTGCGTCTCCGGCCGGCCCGGGCCCGCTTCCGCGTCGGCGCGGAAACCCTCTTCGAGGGCGCCTTTCTCGTCTTCGCCGTCGGGAACGCCCGCCAGACCGGCGGAGGCAGCCTGCTCACGCCGCGTGCCGTCTTCGGCGACAGCCGGCTGGATGTGCTCATCGTCCCCGACATGCCCCGGCTCGCGTTCCTGGCTCTCCTCCCTCACCTGCGTGCGGGGACCCACCTCGAGCGCCCGGACGTCCTCTACTTCCAGACCCCCGAGCTCATCGTCGAAGCGGCCGAAGCCCTTCCGGTGAACGTCGACGGCGAGCCCCTCCGGGGCCGCCGCTTCCATTACCGCCTCGAAGGTCGCCCGCTAACCGTCATGCTCCCCCGCTGAGAAAAAAAGGAGCCGGCGGCCATTCCAGCCGCCGGCTCCTTCCTCCTCTCGCCGGGTCCCGTTTACCCCCGCTTGATCAGCGCTTCCTCGTACTCGATGTACTTCTTCACCGCGTCGATCAACTGCATGAGGTTGGTCCGGATCGACGGGTTCGACTCCGCGTACTCCCGGCTCGCCTCGAGGTGGTCCAGCGCCTGACGGAACACCGGCAGCGACGCCCTCGCCGAAGCCGCCGTCTGCGGCTTGTGCACCTCCACCCCGCGCTGGTAGAGCGTGTACCCGCTCCAGAAGCTCGCCATCCCCTTCGTCTTGGGATCCGTGGCCAGATCGCGGGTCAGCGCGAACAGCCCGAGCGCGCTGTCGGTCCGGCCTTCCCTCATCCGGCTGTAGCCGAGCCGGAAGACCTCG
>DATCLG010000113.1:0-6786 GCA_036564015.1 Longimicrobiales bacterium | reverse complement strand
GTCAGAGCGGCAGCGCCGCTTCGGCCGAGCCAAGCTCGACACGCTCCCGCGCTACTGCCGCGAATGCAGCGTCCGCTTCGCCTGCCACGGCGGTTGCCCAAAGGACCGCTTCGTCGAAACCCCGGACGGCGAACCGGGGCTGAACTACCTGTGCGCTGGATACAAGGCCTTTTTCCAGCACATCGATCGGCCCATGCGGATCATGGCCGGGCTGCTGCTCCAGGGCCGGGCACCGGCCGAGATCATGGGACTCTACGCCGAGGAGGATCAGCGGAAGCTGCCGGTGGCGATCTCCTGTTCCGTCGGCGGCGATCCGTGCCCGAGCGGGACCGGGCGCAAACTCGAGCACGGCCACGGCGGGCCCCGCCGGGCCTGAGCTTCGCCCCCGGCCGCTGAAGGGAGGCCCCCTGTTGGCGATTACCCTTCGTGCGCTGCTCGTCGTGGCGGCGGCCGTCGTGGTTGCCCTCGCGGGCCGGGCGGTGCTCGGCCGGTTCGTCCGTGCCGAGTGGGCGGTCAAGGCCCGGCCGACCGCCGAGATCATCATGGAGGCCATGGCCGCCCTCTACGGCGTCCTGGTCGCGTTTCTCCTTGCCGGGGCCTGGGAGCGGTTCGACGAGGCGCGCGCCGCAATGACGCTCGAGGCGAACGCGATCGCCGAGCTGGAGCAGGTCGCGCGGTTTCTTCCCGCGCCCGCTGGAGAAGATCTCGGCGCTGCCGCCGAAGCGTATCGGGAAAGCGCGCTGGAGGAGCTCCCGCTCCTGGCCGAGGGCCGGAGCAGCAGGAAAGTGGCCGCGATCGTGGACCGCCTCTGGAGCATCCTCGCCCGCTTCGAGCCGGCAACGCCCGGGCAGGCCGGGTTGCAGGCCCGGGCGTTCGAGTCCGTGGCCGAGCTGGAGAGCCAGCGTCGCATCCGGGTGCTCGGCGGTGGGCGGACGCTGCCGCCGATCCTGTGGTTGGTCCTGGTCGGCGGCGCAGCAGCCGTCCTCGCCGTGGCGGCGATCTCGAGCCTCGGCGGGCGGCTCCCGGCGGCGTGCTTCGCCCTTCTTGCCGGCCTGATCTCCCTCGCGCTCTACGTGATGAACGCCCTCGCCTATCCCATGCGCAGTGGACTCGCCACCGAGCTGGCGCCCTTTCTCGAGCATCTCCCCGGGCGGCTTCCCCCGCACCGCTGAGCGCCCTTCACCGATCCCGAACGCCGCTGCGCCGGCGCGGCCACGGCGCTGGGGATCGGCGCCCGCAGCGCCGGACCTGGCGCATCACTTGCACCGACGCACGCGGCCCGGTGCGGACGGCGGAAACCGTGAGCGGGAGGCGCGGCGTGGGGATTCTCATCGACTGGCAGGCCCGGATCCGGCCGTCGCCGAGACGCCGCGCGACGCCCCGCCGCTCCGGCCGCGACACGCCAAACGACCGCCGGCGCGCCGGGGTGCATTCACGGCATGGGTTCGTCCTCCACACGGTCGCCCGGCTCCGCCCACTCGTGCTGGCGGCCGCCGCAACCGCTCTCCTCCCCGCACGGGGCTCTACGCAGGCAGTCGGCAGGACAGCGGTCCGGGCGGCTCCTGGCTCCGTGGCCGATTTGCTCGCGCCGCCCCAGCAAGCAGGGGGGTGGGTCGTCGAATCGACGCCCTACGTCTGGACTGCCGGCCTCGACGGAGAGGTGGGGATCCGCGGCCGGACAGCGAGCATCGATCTCGGGTTCACCGAGCTCCTCGAGAGGCTGGACGGCGCTCTCTTCCTGCCCGTCGAGATGCGCAAGGGGCGATGGGGCACCGCGATCGAGGTGATCTTGGTCAAGATTTCAAACCAGACCGGTACCCCGGGTCCAGTCTTCGACCAGGTCGAGGCGAGCGCCGACCAGACCGTGCTGGAGATCTCACCCCGCTACAGGGTGGCAGAGCGGCGGCCGGTGGCAGTGGACGTGCTCTCCGGCGGGCGCCTCTGGCATCTCAGCAGCCGCCTCACCTTCACCGCTCGGGACCGTGCCGACATCCTGGTCGAAGCCGCCGAACGCTGGATCGATCCCTTCATCGGCGCTCGCGTCATCGCCGACCTCGGGCGAAGGTGGTCGGTCATTGCCCGGGGCGACTTCGGCGGGTTCGGCGTCGGCTCAGAGCTCACCTGGAACCTGCTGGGTGCCATCGGATACCTCATCAACGACCGCGTCGTGCTCAGGGCGGGCTACCGCCACCTCGCCGTGGACTTCCGCGACGAGCAGGACGGGTTCACCTTCGACGTCGCAACCAGCGGCTGGATGCTGGGAGTTTCGATCCGGCCCTGAGCGCGTCGCCGGACTGACGCTCCGAGTTGGAGTCCGCCTCGCTCTACCTTCCCAGGCGTCACAGCCCTCCCGCGCCCCTTCGGCCGATTGACAAGAGACCGTCGCCGGATTATGTTGCCAGCCAACAGCATCGCGGTGAAAAGCTTGGAATCGACGGGAGGAGCGGTTGCCCAACACGAAGAGTGCCGAAAAGCGGGCACGGAAGGCGCAGCGGCGTTATCTGCACAACCGGTCGCAGCGCTCGCGGCTGAAGACGGCGATCAAGAAGGTGCTCGCCGCGACCGATGCGGAGACGGCGGTAGCCGCCTACCGGGAAACGGCTGCGTTGCTGGACCGACTGGCGACGCGGCGGATCATCCATCCGAACAAGGCCGCGCGCAAGAAGTCTCAACTCGCCCACCGGGTCCTGGCGCTCGGCGGGCAGCCCTGAACGCGCTACCGATCCTGGACAGGAGGAGCCGTCCCGCCTCGCGGGACGGCTCCGTCGTTTTGCCCTGTCCGACCGCCCCCGCAGGCGCGCCCTGCAGCTAGGAGAAAAGGTCCAGCGTCTCCTGGCCCGTCCGGGCCTCTGCGGGTTCCTCGACCAGCTCCTCGGGGATCGGCTCCGCGTCCGCGACCTCGTCGGACCTGCGGTGCCGGAAGAACTCGCGGCTGAACGCCCGATCGTACTCGGTCCACCCCCGATCGACGTCCCGGAGGAGCGACATCACCTGATTCGCCTTGGCGTCCAGGTCATCGGCGTGATGAAGGAGCAGGGCTTCGAGGGTCCTGGGCTCCCTTGGGCTCTGCCATTCGTACTTGCCTTGGTGGCTGGCGATCAGGTGGCGAAGCAGCAGGAGCCGCTCTTCGGGCAGGTCGGGCACATGCCGGGCGGCGTCCGAGACGATCTGCAGCCCCAGGAGGATGTGGCCCAGCAGCTTCCCTTCGTCCGTGTAGGCGAACCCCGGCTGGATCCCGATCTCCCGGACCTTGCCGATGTCGTGCAGGAGGGCGCCGGCCAGGAGCAGGTCCCGGTCGACCAGCGCCCCGTAGTGCCGGGCGAGGAAGTCGCAGAGCGCGGCCACCGACAGCGTGTGCTCGAGCAGTCCGCCCACGTACGCGTGGTGGTTGTGCTTGGCCGCCGGCGCGTGGCGGAAGCGCTGTCCGGTTTCGGTCGCGGGATCCAGGATCCTCTCGAGCAGGGTCCGCAGCGGCCGGTCGCCGATCGAGGCGAGCAGGCTCCGGAGCTCGCGCTCCATCTCCTCCGGCGCGCGGTGCGAGCGCGGCATGAAGAGCTCGAGGTCGCCCGGGCCGACCCGGACCGGGGCGACCTGGTCCACCCGGAGCTGCCGTTTCCCATTGTACGTCTCGACGCGGCCGCGGATGCCCACGAAGCCGCCTTCCCGGGCGATGGCTGCGCAGCGTTCCGCGTCCTCCCAGATGCGCGCCTCGACGGCGCCGTGGCGGTCCGAGAGCTGGAGCCGGAGGTAGGGCTTGTCCTGGCGAGTCAGGGCGAGCTGGGCCACCTGGACGTAGAAGCACGCGACCACAGGATCGTTGTCCTGTAGCGCGTGGATCGGCGGCCACGGAAACACCCCATCGGCCACCCACTCCCGCGGCGTGAGGGGTAAAGCCGCCCTGCCGGTCCCGGGTTCGGCGTTGGTGATCGGAGCCATGGCGGTTCGGCTAGCGCCGTTCTCTGCTCCACACGATACGGCCGCCGACGATCGTGAGCACCGCCCGGCCGGTAAGCTTCCAGCCGGCGAACGGGGTGTTCCGGCTCTTGGAGAGGAACGTGTTCGGATCCACGATCCATTCCTCGGCGGGGTCGAAGACGGTGACGTCCGCGGGCGAGCCGGGACGGAGCGTGCCACCCGGCAGGTTGAACGCCCTGGCCGGGCCGCAGCTCATCCGGTCCACCAGGTCCATCAGGGTCAGGACCCCCTTCCCCACCAGCTCGGTAATCGCCAGCCCGAGCGCGGTCTCCAGCCCGATCAGCCCGAACGGCGCGTCGTCGAACGCCTGCTCCTTCTCGTCGTAGTGGTGCGGAGCGTGGTCGGTCGCGATGCAGTCCAGCGTGCCGTCCGCGAGACCTTCCCGCACCGCATCCCGGTCGTCCGCGGTGCGGAGCGGCGGGTTGACCTTGGCTTCGGTCCGGTACCCGTCCACCGCCTCGTCGGTCAGCGTGAAGTGGTGCGGCGTGGCTTCGGCGGTCACCCGCACGCCCCGCGCCTTGGCTTCCCGGATCAGCTCGACGCTGCGCCGAGTCGAGACGTGCTGGATGTGGATCCTGCCGCCCGTAAGCTCCGCCAGCATGAGGTCCCGGGCCACGATCGTGTCCTCCGCCGCGCCCGGGATGCCGATCAGCCCGAGCCGCGCCGAGACCACGCCCTCGTGCATCGAGCCCCCGCGCGAGAGCCCCTTGTCCTCGCAATGATCTGCGACCGGGATGCCGAAGGTCTGGGCGTACTCCAGCGCGAGCCGCATGAGCCCGGAATCCGCGACCGGCTGCCCGTCGTCGGAGATCGCCACCGCGCCCGCGTCGACCATCTCGCCGATCTCGGTCAGCCGCTCGCCCTTCTGGCCCACCGAGATGCAGCCCACGGGGTAGACTCGCGCGGCGCCCGCCCGCATCCCCTCCGCCAGCACGAATCCAACCGCCGCCGGGTCGTCGATCGGCGGGTCGGTGTTCGGCATGGCGCAGACGGCGGTAAAACCGCCAGCCGCAGCCGCCCGCGCCCCGGTCTGGATCGTCTCCTTGTGCTCGAACCCGGGCTCCCGGAGATGCACGTGCAGGTCGATGAGCCCGGGGCACACCACCAGGCCATCCACCCGCCGCACCTCCGCGCCCTCCGGGGCCTCGAGGTCCCGTCCGATCCGCGCCACCTCGCCCCCGACGAGCAGCACGTCGAGCACCTCGTCCAGGCGCTGGGAGGGGTCCACCACCCGGCCCCCACGAAGCAGAATCGGTCTCACTGCCATGCCGCTCTCACACCCTTGTCAGCCTTCCGCCACATCGGTCCTGGCCACCGCCGCCCGCTCCGGCACCCCGCCCGCCAGCAGGTACAGCACGGCCATGCGCACCGCCACGCCGTTCGTCACCTGGTCCAGGATCACCGAATGAGGCCCGTCCGCGACATCGCTGTCGATCTCCACCCCACGGTTCATCGGCCCCGGGTGCAGGATCAGCAGGTCGCGAGGCGCTCGCTCGACCCGCTCCCGCGTCACCCCGAAAACCCGGTTGTACTCCCGCAGACTCGGAATGTAGCCCGCTTGCATGCGTTCGAGCTGCAGCCGGAGCACGTTCAGCACCTCCGCCCACTCGATCGCCTCCTCGATCCGCGAGAAGACCCGCACACCAAGCTCCTCGATCCCCCGCGGCAGGAGCGTCTTGGGGCCGCAGACGGCCACCTCCGCGCCCAGGCGCGTCAGCCCCCAGATGTTCGAGCGCGCCACCCGCGAGTGCAGGATGTCGCCCACGATGCAGACCTTCACCCCCTCGATCCGGCCCAGGTGATCCCGGATCGTCAGCATGTCGAGCAACGCCTGCGTCGGGTGCTCGTGCCGGCCGTCGCCCGCGTTGATCACGTTCGACGGGATCCGCTCCGCCAGGAACTGCGCCGCCCCCGAGGACCAGTGCCGTATCACCACCATGTCGATACGCATCGCCTCGAGGTTGCGCGCCGTGTCCACCAGCGTCTCGCCCTTCACCACGCTGGACCCCGCGGCCGAAATGTTGACCGTGTCCGCTGACAGTCGCTTCTCGGCGAACTCGAAGGAGATCCGCGTCCGCGTGGAGGCCTCGAAGAAGAGATTGACGATCGTCTTCCCGCGGAGCACCGGGACCTTCTTGATCGGCCGCTCGCTGATCTCCTTGAACGGCTCCGCGGTGTCCAGGATCGCGCGAATCTGCTCGGCGCTGAGGTGCTCCAGGCCGACCAGGTCCTTGCCCAGCGACGGTGCCTTCTCCATCACGCCTCTCCTGTCGCTGGCGTCACCAGCTCCACGGCCAGCCGGCCATCGATCTCCGGAACCATCACCTCGACACGCTCGCCGGGCGCCGCATCGACCACCCGGCCCACGATGTCCGGCTGGATCGGCAGCTCACGGCCCCCACGGTCGACCAGCACGCAGAGGTAGATCCGCGCCGGCCTCCCAAAGTCGGCGAGCTCGTCCATCGCGGCCCGGACCGTTCGACCGGTGTAGCACACGTCGTCGACGATCACGACCACGCGGCCGTCGATTCCGCCCGGAGGCAGCCGGGTCTCACCCACGACCGGCCGCGGGCCGATCGCGCTCAGGTCGTCCCGATACAGCGTGATGTCCAGCCACCCGACCGGCGGCCGCTTCCCCTCGGCCCGCTCGATCTCCTCCGCCAGGAGCTGAGCGAGCTGGATCCCGCGCCGGTGGATCCCGACCAGCGCCAGCCCCTGGATTCCCTGGTTCTTCTCGACGATCTCGCGGGCCATGCGCGCCAGGGCGCGCTCGACGGCCCGGGCATCCATGATGAGCTGCCGTCGGGGTTC
>DATCLG010000112.1:0-2264 GCA_036564015.1 Longimicrobiales bacterium | reverse complement strand
TCCGCCCGCGCTCCAGCAGCGCCACCCGATCCGAGATCGCCAGCGCCCCTTCGATCTCATGCGTTACCACCACCGACGTGACGCCCAGCTCCTCCGCAAGCCGCGCAATCAGGCGGTGCACGATCGCCGCGTTGACGGGGTCGAGTCCCGTGACCGGCTCGTCGTAGAGGAGGATCTCAGGCCGCCCCACGATCGCCCGGGCGAGCCCCACCCGCTTGCGCATCCCTCCCGAGAGCTCGGCGGGGAGCTTGCCGAGCACCGCCGCCGGATCGAGGTTCACGTGCTCGAGCGCCTCACCCACCCGACGGACGACCTCGCGGCGGCTGAGCGTTCGCAGCTCCTGCTCGGGCAGCCCCTGGGCCACGTTGTCGAACACGGTCATCGAGTCGAACAACGCGGCGTTCTGGAACACGTACCCCACCTTCCGGCGAATCCTTTCGAGCGTGCCGCGCCCGGAGAAGTAGACCGATTCGCCGTCCAGAACGACATCCCCGCGGTCGGGGACGATGAGCCCGATCGTCGTCTTGAGCAGCACGCTCTTCCCCGTCCCCGACGGACCGACGATCGCCAGGGTCTCGCCGGTCTCCACGGTCAGGTCGACGCCTGCCAGGACGGGGTGATCGAAGGATTTGTAGATTCGCCGGTACTCGATCATCCCTCAGCTCAGTTCAGCAGGAGGGGCGGGAAGGTCGCATCCAGGAAGAGAACGGTCAGCGTCATGAACATGACCGACGCCGTCGTCGCTCGCCCCACTCCCTCGGCCCCGCCTCGCGCGCGGAATCCCATGTGGCTGGCGATCAACGGGATGACGAACCCGAACGTCACCCCCTTCATCAGCGAGTAGAAGAGGTCCCAGTTGTGCCAGTACAGGCGCGCGCCGTAGAAGAACGATTCCGGTCCGAGCCCCACCGTGCTCTGGGCGGCGAGCATGCCTGCGAAGAGCCCGGAGACGTTCGCGATCGCGACCAGGAGCGGCACCACGATCACGCCGGCCACGACCCGTGGCGCGGCGAGGACCTGCACTGGGTCCCGGCCCAGGGAATACAGCGCGTCGATCTGCTCCGAGACCTGCATCGTCCCGAACTCGGCCGTGATCCGCGCGCCCACCCGACCGATCAGCACCACGGCCGTCATCACCGGTCCGAGCTCGAGGATCACGCTCGACGTCACCACGCTCCCCAGCACGTAGAGCGGGACCGACCCGGTGAACTGGTAGCCCCCCTGCTGCGAGGTCACCACGCCCGAGAGCACGCCGGTCACGACCACGATCGGCAGGCTCCTGACGCCCATCCAGTACATCTGGGCAACCACGTCGCGCAGGGGCACGCGGCCCCGCACCACGGCGACGGCGATCCCCCAGACCAGGAGCCCCATCTGCCCCGCGTGCTGGGCCACCAGCTTGGCGACGTCGCTGACCTGGCGGAGCGAGGTGGCCAGCAGCGCGCTGATCTTCGTCACGAACGATTCCAACCTCTTGGGCATGCGCTGGATCCTCTACCCGGGGCGCGCCGATCGTCCGAACCGAGGACCCGCCCCTGCACAGACCCGGCTCGATCCCGAGCGCGAGCGCGGGAACAGGCCATGCACGGAGGAGAGCTGCCTCGACGTAAGGCCTTGCCAGGATAGAGAAACCGTCAAACTTCCTACCCCGCGCCAATCTGGAAAGTTACACCGCTGGCGAGGAGGGCGGCAAGCTGGCGTGGCCAGGAGGCGGGCGGCCCTCAGAGCCCTCCGGCGCGCCCCGGGCCGGGGCGCCCGGTTCGGCCCGCAACGTCGCGAGCGGCGCGCGGTCGCCCTCGGATCCGCCGTCCCGGCGGCCCATGGCGGCATGGCCGGATGGAGCAACTCTGGAGAATGGGTGCCAGGTACGCGGGGTCGGGTCACCTAACTTCAAGCGAAATCGTAGCTTCCAGAGCAAAAAACGGTACCTGGTCCGCCACGGCGGTGCCTGGTCCGCCACACCGGGGCCAGGGCATGGCGTTGCGGGGCAACCGAATACCCTGTTGGAGCAACTCTGGACTTTGGGTGCCAGGTACGCGGGTGTGACCGCTGTATCTCTAAGGCAGGACGGGATTTGAAAACTGTAAAGCGGTGCCTGGTCCGCCGGGATTCCGCCTGGTCCGCCGGATACGGTGTCCGCTCCGCCGGATTTCCCCTCCGCTCCGCCAGATTCCCCGGCGCCCGCCCCTCTCCGCCTACTCCGCCCCGGCGCGGAGGCGGGTCCAGATCCGGTCGTAGACCACGCGGGCGGGGCCGACGTCGCG
>DATCLG010000111.1:0-18734 GCA_036564015.1 Longimicrobiales bacterium | reverse complement strand
CCGGGGGACAATGTGCAGATGGAGATTGAGCTGATCAGCCCGATCGCGATGGAGAAGGAGCTGCGGTTTGCGATCCGGGAGGGCGGCCGCACCATCGGCGCCGGCGTCGTCACCGAAATCCTCGAATAAGACGCGGGGCGGTTTCCTGGGAGATTCGGAAGAGAGAAGCAGACCGCTTATGGCTGGGAAGATCCGGATTCGGCTCAAGGCGTTCGACCACGCGTTGATCGACCAGACTGCGTCGGACATTGTCCGGACGGCGGAGAAGACGGGTGCGCGGGTGAGCGGGCCGATTCCTCTGCCGACGCGGATCCAGAGGTGGACGGTGCTCCGGTCGCCGCACATTGACAAGAAGAGCCGGGAGCAGTTCGAGTTGAAGACGCACAAGCGGGTGATCGAGATCCTGGATTCGCGGCCGCAGACGATCGACGCGCTGACGAAGCTGGATCTCCCGGCCGGAGTGGACGTCGAGATCAAGGTAGACTAGGCGGGACCGGCGATGGCGGGACTGATCGGACGCAAGCTGGGGATGACCCAGATCTTCAATGAGGCGGGCGCGGTGGTGCCCGTGACGGTGATCGAGGCCGGCCCCTGCCCGGTGCTCCAGATCAAGACGGAGGAGACGGACGGATACCGGGCGATCCAGCTCGGGTACGGCGCCAAGAAGTTGAAGCGGACGACGCGCGCGGAGCTGGGGCATGCGAAGAAGGCGGGCCTGGATTACGCGCCGCGCGCGCTGGTCGAGTTCCGGGTGGAGTCTCCGGAGAGCTACACGGTGGGCCAGCAGCTCACGGTGGAGCAGTTCGCGGTGGGGGATCGGGTGAAGGTGACGGGGCGGACGAAGGGGCGGGGGTTCCAGGGTGTGGTGAAGCGGCACGGGTTCGGGGGCCGTCCGGGCTCGCACGGGCATCCGAAGGCGCGGAACCCGGGGACGCTGGGTCCGGGGACGAATCCTTCGCGGGTGATCAAGGGTAAGCGCCTGCCGGGGCACATGGGGGACGCGCGGCACACTGTGCTGAACCTGCGGGTCGAGCGGATCGACCCGGAGCGGAACCTGATCTTCCTGCGGGGAGCGGTTCCGGGGGCGCGCAACGGGCTGGTTTTCCTCCGGAAGGTTTGAGGACCGCCTCTGGCGGGATGGGGAGACCATAGATGTTCAAGGCACCGGTTTACACGGCCGCGGGTGAGCGGAAAGGCGAGACGGAGCTGCCGGACTCGCTTTTCGACGGCACCGTCCACGAGCCGGCGTTGTGGCAGACGGTGAAGGCGTATCTGGCGAACCAGCGGCAGGCGACGGCGGGGACGAAGACGCGGGGCCAGGTTTCGGGTGGGAACAAGAAGCCGTGGCGCCAGAAGGGGACGGGTCGGGCGCGGCAGGGTTCGACGCGCGCGCCGCACTGGCGGGGCGGCGGTGTGGTTTTCGGCCCGAAGCCCGGCCGGAACTACCATCAGGATCTGCCGAAGAAGGTGAGATGGCTGGCCCGGCGGTCGGCGTACAACGCCCGGGCGCAGGAGGGGGCGGTGGTGGTGGTGGAGCCGATCGAGCTGGAGGCGCCGAAGACGAAGCGGATCATTGGGCTGCTCGAGGGCGTGGGCGCGACGGGGAACGTGCTGATCCTGACGGACGGGTACAAGCCGCTGGTCTACCTGTCGGCGCGGAACATTCCGCAGGTGCTGGTGCGGCCGTTCGGCGAGGAGTCGGCGTACGACGTTCTCTGGTCGGACACGGTGCTGGTCGAGGCGCCGGCGCTGGAGCGTGCGGCGGAGGTGGCGCATGCGTGAGCCGCGTGAGGTGATCATCCGGCCGGTGGTGACGGAGGCGTCGACCGAGCTGGCGGAGGAGCGGGGAGCGTACACGTTCATCGTGGCGAAGGACGCGAACAAGCTGGAGATCCGGAATGCGGTCTCGAAGCTGTTCGGGGTGACGGTGAAGAGCGTCCGGACGATGAACTACCGCGGGAAGGTGAGGCGACTGGGTCGGAACGTGGGCCGGCGGCCGGACTACAAGAAGGCGGTGGTCACGCTTGCCGAAGGCGAGCGGATCGACGTGTACGAGGGGATCTGATGCCGATCAAGAAGTTCAAGCCGGTGACGCCCGGCACACGGTTCCGTGCGGTGGTGGTGAGCGAAGAGATCACGCGGACGGAGCCGGAGCGGTCGCTGACGGCGCCATTGAAGAAGACGGGTGGGCGGAACCACCACGGGCACATCACGTCGCGGCGGCGCGGTGGCGGGGCGAAGCGGCTGTACCGGATCATCGACTTCAAGCGCGACAAGTTCGGGGTGCCGGGGCGGGTCGCGGAGATCGAGTACGACCCGAACCGGAGCGCCCGGATCGCGCTGATCCATTATCTGGACGGGGAGAAGCGCTACATTCTCCATCCGGTCGGGCTCAAGGTGGGCGACATGGTGGTGAGCGGTCCGGGGTCGGACGTGAGGGTGGGGAACGCGCTCCCACTGGGCGAGATCCCGCTGGGCACGGTGGTGCACAACGTGGAGCTGTACCCCGGGAAGGGGGGGCAGCTCGTGCGGGCGGCGGGGCAGGGTGCGCAGGTGATGGCGAAGGAAGGGGACTACGTGACCCTGCGGCTGCCGTCGACGGAGATGCGGATGTTCCGGCGGGAGTGCCTGGCGACGATCGGGCAGGTGGGGAACGTCGACCACGAGCTGCAGAGCATCGGGAAGGCCGGTGCGAACCGGTGGCGTGGGCGGCGTCCGAAGGTGCGTGGTGTGGCGATGAACCCGATCGACCACCCGCTGGGCGGCGGGGAGGGCCGGACGTCGGGTGGCCGGCCGCCGGTCTCGCCGTGGGGGAAGCCGGAAGGCAAGAAGACGCGCAAGAAGAACAAGGAGTCGGACAAGTACATCGTGCGTGGGCGGCGGCGCGGCAAGGCCACCCAGTGAGCTCGGGTGAGCGCCGTCTGTCCTGAAAGTCTCGGAACGAGGACGCACGGAAGGGGCTATGGGACGTTCGATCAAGAAGGGGCCGTACATCGACCCGAAGCTGCTCGAGAAGATCCGGGCGATGAACGAGCGAGGCGAGAAGCGGGTGATCAAGACCTGGGCCCGCGCCTCGACGATTTCGCCGGAGTTCGTCGGGCACACGTTGGCGGTGCACAACGGGAACAAGTTCATCCCGGTGTACATTACGGAGAACATGGTCGGCCACAAGCTCGGGGAGTTCGCGCCCACGCGGCTTTTCCGGGGGCACGGCGGGAAGCTGGCCGAGAAGAAGTCCCGACTGAAGTGAGCGAGAGGCAGGCGGGGGAGTTATGGAAGCCCGGGCGATCTCGAGGTATGTCCGTCAGAGTCCGCGGAAGATGCGGCTGGTGATCGATCTGATCCGCGGGCGGAGTGTGGGGGAGGCGTACAGCATCCTCCAGTACACGAAGAAGAAGGCGGCGAAGGCGATCGACAAGACGCTGCGGTCGGCGGTGGCCAACTCGAAGCACAAGGCGGAGCAGGCGGGCGAGTTCGTCGACGTGGATGACCTGTACGTGAAGGAGGCGTACGTGAACGCCGGCCCGGTGCTGAGGCGGTGGCGTGCGGCGGCGCTGGGGCGGGCGGAGCCGATCCGGCGTCCGACGAGTCACGTGGTCATCGTCGTGGATCGGAAGGAGTAGGCATGGGACAGAAGACGCACCCGCGAGGGTTCCGCCTGGGGATCGTCAAGGACTGGAAGTCGCGCTGGTACGCCGAGCGGAATTTCAGCGAGTGGTTGAAGGAAGACGAGACGATCCGGAAGTATCTGCGGCGGCGGCTGGCGCACGGGGCGGTTTCGGAGATCGAGATCGAGCGGAAGCCGCAGAAGATCGTGGTGACGATCCACACGGCGCGGCCGGGGGTGGTGATCGGGAAGCAGGGCTCGGAGGTGGACAAGCTCCGCGATGAGCTGGCGCACCTGACGAAGAGCGAAGTCTCGATCAACGTGGAGGAGGTGAAGCGGCCGGAGCTGGATGCGCAGCTGGTGGCGGACAGCATTGCGCATCAGCTGGAGCAGCGGATCTCGTTCCGGCGGGCGATGAAGAAGGCTGTGCAGGCGGCGATGCGGGCGGGTGCGGAAGGGATCAAGATCCAGACGGGCGGCCGGCTCGGCGGTGCGGAGATCGCGCGGACGGAAGGGTACCACGAGGGCCGGGTGCCGCTGCACACGTTGCGCGCGGACATTGACTATGCCCGTTCGACCGCGCGGACGACGTACGGGACGATCGGGGTGAAGGTCTGGATCTTCAAGGGCGAGGTGGTGGAGAAGCAGCGCGGTCGGACGTATTCGACGGGCGGGTAAGAAGGGTTGAACGATGCTGGCGCCGAAGAGAGTCAAGTATCGGAAGCAGCAGAAGGGGCGCACGCGGGGGATCGCCCGGCGCGGGGCCACGGTCGCGTTCGGTGACTACGGGCTGCAAGCGCTGGAGCCGGGGTGGATCAGCAACCGGCAGATCGAGGCCGCGCGTGTGGCGATGACGCGCCATATCCGGAGGGGCGGCAAGGTCTGGATCCGGATCTTTCCAGACAAGCCGATCACCAAGAAGCCGGCGGAGACGCGGATGGGGAAGGGGAAGGGCAGCCCGGAGGGGTGGGTTGCGGTGGTGAAGCCGGGACGGATCATGTTCGAGCTCGAGGGCATCTCGGAGGATGTGGCCCGCCGGGCGTTCGAGCTGGCAGCGGCGAAGCTGCCGGTGAAGTGTCGGTTCGTGGTGCGGCAGCGGGCCGGAGAGGGAGGGGCCGAATGAAGCCGGCGGAGATTCGGAATCTGACGGACGAGGAGATCCGGGAGCGGATCCGGCAGGCTCAGGAGGAGCTGTTCCGGCTGCGTTTCCGGAGTGCGACGCAGCCGCTCGAGAACCCGGCGTTGCTCCGGTCGTTGCGGCGGGACATTGCGCGCATGAAAACCATCCTGCGGGAGCGGGAGCGGCAGATTCGCTAGGGAGCTATGGCTGAGAAGAAGAGAGGGAGCCGGAAGACCCGCCTCGGCGTCGTGGTGAGCGACAAGATGGACAAGACGGTGGTGGTGGCGGTCGAGCGGCGCGTTTCCCATCCGCTCTACGGGAAGCAGCTGGTGCGCACGAAGAAGTACTATGCGCACGATGAGGAGAATGCGGCGCGTGAGGGGGACGTGGTGTGGATCATGGAGACGCGTCCGCTGTCGAAGCTGAAGCGGTGGCGAGTCGTGGAGATCGTGGAGCGGGCGAAGTGAGGCGGCGATGATCCAGCAGGAATCGATCGTGAAGATTGCCGACAACTCGGGTGCGAAGCAGGCGCTGTGCATCCGAGTGCTGGGCGGATCGAAGCGTCGGTACGCCCGGGTCGGTGATGTCATCATTGTGACGATCAAGGATGCGCTCCCGACGGGGATCGTGAAGAAAGGGGATGTGGCGCGGGCGGTGGTGGTGCGGACGGCGAAGGAGATGCGCCGCAAGGACGGGTCGTACATCCGGTTCGACGACAACGCGGCGGTGCTGATCAACGACGCCGGGGAGCCGCGGGCGACGCGCATTTTCGGGCCGGTGGGCCGGGAGCTGCGCGAGAAGCGGTTCATGAAGATCGTGTCTCTGGCGCCTGAGGTGATCTGAGATGGCGAGGCAGCTAATCGGCCTGTCGCGTAAGGAGAAGCGGCCGGAGGTGCCGAGGCACCGGATGAAGGTGCACGTGCGCCGTGGCGACCGCGTGAAGGTGATCCGGGGGAACTACAAGGGGATGGAAGGCACGGTGCTCCGGGTGATTCCGGAGGAGAACCGGGTCGTGGTGCAGGGAGTGAACCTGCGGAAGCGGCACATGCGGCCGACGCCCCAGAACCCGGAGGGGGGGATCGTGACCTTCGAGGCGCCGATCTCGGCTTCGAACGTGATGCTGATCGACCCGACGACGGGGGAGCCGACGCGGGTGCGGAAGCGGATCGGGCCGGATGGGACGAAGGAGCGCATCTCGGTGAAGAGCGGGAACCCCATTCCGAAGCCGCGGGCGTGAGGGTAGGCGGAGATGAGGCCGAGATTGGAGAGACATTACCTCGAGCGGGTGCGGCCGCGCCTGATGGAGGCGTTCGGGTACAAGAACGTGCTGCAGGTCCCCCGGCTCGAGAAGGTGGTTCTGAACGTGGGCCTGGGTGAGGCGCCGCGGAACCCGAAGCTGCTGGAGTCGGTGGTGGAGGAGCTGAGCCTGATTACGGGGCAGCGGCCGGTGGTGACGCGGGCGCGGAAGGCGATCTCGAACTTCGGGATCCGGCAGGGGATGCCCGTGGGCGTGATGGTGACGCTGAGGCGGGCGCGGATGTACGAGTTCCTGGATCGCCTGATCAACGTGGCGATCCCGCGGATCCGGGATTTCCGGGGCGTGCCGACGCGCGGGTTCGACGGCCGGGGGAACTACACGCTGGGCCTGAAGGAGCAGCTGATCTTCCCGGAGATCGACTACGACCGGGTGCAAAAGATCCACGGGATGGACGTGGTGATCGTCACGACGACGGACAAGGACGACGAAGCGTTCGCCCTGCTGCGGGAGATGGGGATGCCGTTCCGCGGGGAGACGCCGGTGCTGGTGACGGAGCCGGCGGGGGCGAGCTGAGGTCGTCCTGGCAGGCGAGAGGGAGATGGCGAGGAAGGCACTGATCGAGAAGGCGCGCCGGAAGCCGAAGTTTGCGGTTCGGCATCGGAACCGGTGCGGGCGCTGTGGGCGGCCGCGGGGGTACCTGCGGAAGTTTGGCCTGTGCCGGATCTGCTTCCGGGAGATGGCGCTGGCGGGTGAGATCCCGGGGGTGCGGAAGGCGAGCTGGTGACGAGCCCCGGGGGCGGCGGCGCGTGACGCGGGTGCGCGGGAGCCGGGCCGCCGGCGTGCGCGTCCGCGGGGGAAGCGTGGCCGGGCGGGCGCGCGGAATCCTACAAGTCCGGCGTGGGCCGGATACTATAGGATAGGAGAGACGAGAAGGATGATGACCGATCCTATCGCCGACATGCTCACGCGGATCCGGAACGCCGCGCAGGCGCGGCACCGGCGCGTGGACGTGCCGGTGTCGAAGTTGAAGGCCGAGGTGGCCCGGATCCTCAAGGAGAACCACTTCATTCACGACTACAAGATCCTGGACGACGGCCGCCACGGGGTGCTGCGTCTGTATCTGAAGTATTATCAGGAGCGGCCGGTGATCCGGGGTTTGCAGCGGGTGTCGAAGCCTGGGCGGCGGATCTACAAGGGGGTGAAGGAGCTCCCGCGGGTCAGGAATGGTCTGGGGATCGCGATCGTGTCGACGCCGCAGGGGCTGATGTCGGACAAGCAGGCCCGGGCGCGCAACGTCGGCGGCGAAGTGCTGGCGCTGGTCTGGTAGGGGAGGAGGAGCCGATGTCGCGCATTGGAAGGAAGCCGGTGCCGATCCCGGCCGGGGTGACGGTGACGATCGAGGGGAACACGGTCGGGGTGAAGGGCCCGAAGGGTGAGCTGAAGCGGACGTTCCGGCCGGAGGTGGCGATCCGGATGCAGGATGGTCAGCTGGTGGTGGAGCGGGCGGCGGACACGAAGACGCATCGCGCGCTGCACGGGCTGACCAGGGCTCTGCTGGCGAACATGGTGGCGGGGGTGACGCAGGGGTACCGGAAGTCGCTCGAGATCGTCGGGGTGGGGTACCGGGCGGAGAAGAAGGGGAAGAACCTGGTGCTGAACGTCGGGTTCTCGCATCCGGTGGAGTTTCCTGAGCCGGAGGGGATCACGATCACGACGCCGAACCCGACGACGGTGGTGGTGGAGGGGATCGACAAGGAGAAGGTGGGGCAGGTGGCGGCGGAGATCCGGGCGGTGCGCCCGCCGGAGCCTTACAAGGGGAAGGGCATCCGGTACGCGGGCGAGGTGGTCCGGCGGAAGGCCGGGAAGACGGGGGCGAAGTAAGGGCGCGGGGGCTGGCATATGGCGATGAAGACGAAAGAGCGGGAGGAGAGGCGGCTTCGCCGGCATCGTCGGGTACGGAAGAAGGTGTTCGGGACGCCGGAGCGGCCGCGGCTGGTGGTGCATCGTTCGCTGAAGCACATTCAGGGGCAGGTGGTGGACGATCTTTCCGGGCGGGTGCTGCTGGGCGTTTCGACGCTGGATCCGGAGCTGAAGGCGCTGCGGGAGGACCCGGCGAGCACGAAGGTGACGCTGAGCCGGGCGGCGGGCCGGCTGCTCGCCGAGCGTGCGAAGCGGCTGGGGGTGCAGAAGGTGGTGTTCGACCGCGGCGGGTATCTGTACCACGGGCGCGTGGCCGCGTTTGCGGATGGCGCACGCGAAGGCGGACTGGAGTTCTGACATGGCGGTGACGGAGAAGCAGGCGAAGGAGCAGCGCAGCAGCGCTCGCCGTCCCCGGGGGGAAGGGGAGGTGGTGGAGAACGTGGTGTTCGTGAACAGGGTGGCGAAGGTGGTGAAGGGGGGGCGCCGGTTCTCGTTCACTGCGCTCGTGGCGGTGGGTGATCGTGCGGGGCACGTGGGGGTTGCGCTCGGGAAGGCGAACGAGGTTTCGGAGGCGATCCGGAAGGGGCTGGAGAAGGCCCGGCGGACGATGATCGAGGTGCCGTTGGTCGACGGGACGATCCCGCACGAGGTGCTGGGGCATCACGGAGCGGGGAAGGTGCTGTTGAGGCCGGCGCGGCCGGGGACCGGGGTGATCGCGGGCGGCCCTGTGCGTGCGGTGCTGGAGGCGGCGGGGATCACGGACGTGCTGACGAAGAGTCTGGGGACGAGCAACCCGATCAACGTGGTGTGGGCGACGATGGACGCGCTCGAGCAGCTCGTGACGCCCGAGCAGGTGGCGCTCGAGCGGGGGATCACGGTGGAAGAGTTGCTGGGGGTGCGTCGTGGGCACTAAGCTGCTGAAGATCACGCAGATCCGGAGCGGGATCGGCCGGCCGGAGAAGCAGAAGCGGACGCTGAGGGCGCTGGGCTTCAAGCGGCACCAGCAGACGGTGATTCGGCGGGACCACCCGGCGATCCGCGGGATGATCTTCCAGGTCAAGCACCTGGTGAAGGTGGAGGAGCTGGAAGGAGAGGAGTGATGGTGGACCTGAGCAATCTGCGTCGGCCGGAGGGAGCGCACCGGGCGCGGAAGCGGGTCGGCCGGGGCCCGGGTTCGGGGCTCGGCAAGACGAGCGGGCGCGGGCACAAGGGGCACAAGGCGCGGACGGGCGGCCAGACGCGGCCGTGGTTCGAGGGTGGCCAGATGCCGCTGCAGCGCCGGGTCCCGAAGCGGGGGTTCCGCAACCCGCATCGGAAGGAGTACGAGATCGTGAACCTGCGTGACCTGGCGCGGATCGAGGAGGACACGATCACCCCCGAGCTGCTGCACGAGCGGCGGCTGGTGGACCTCGGCAAGGGTCTGCCGGTGAAGATCCTCGGGGATGGCGAGATCGACCGGCGGATCACGGTGCGTGCGCACGCGGTGAGCGCGGGTGCGCGGGCGAAGATCGAGGCCGCTGGGGGGACGGTCGAGCTGCTGGAGGCCTGAGGAGCGATGGCCAACCCGATTCCCAATCTGTTCCGGATCCCGGAGCTGAAGGAGAAGATTCTCTTCACGCTCCTGGCGCTGCTCATCTATCGGGTGGGGGCACACATCACGGCGCCGGGTCTGGATGTGGCCGTGTTGCGCGAGCAGTTCGGCCGTCTGGAGGGGTCCCTGTTCGGGATCTACGACATGTTCGTGGGCGGCGCGCTGTCGCGGGCCACGGTCTTCGCGCTGGGGATCATGCCGTACATTTCCGCCAGCATCATGTTCCAGCTGCTGGCGGCGGTGGTCCCGACGATCGAGCGGATGCAGCGGGAGGGGGAGGAGGGGCGGAAGCGGCTGACGCAGTGGACGCGCTACGCGACGGTGGGGCTGGCGTTCCTGCAGGGGTACGGCTACGCGGTCTTCCTGCAGAACCTGCGGAGCGAGGCGGGGACGTCGGCGGTGCTGAACCCGGGGTTCGGGTTCCTGCTGACGACGGCGCTGACGCTCACGATCGGCGCGGTGTTCGTGATGTGGCTGGGTGAGCAGATCACGGAGCGGGGAATCGGGAACGGGATGTCGCTGCTCATCTTCTTCTCGATCATCGAGGGTTTCCCGGCGGGGATCGCCAACACGGTGGAAGCGCTGATGACGGGCGTGATCTCGCCGGTGCGGTTGATCGTGCTGGCGGCGGTGATGGTGGGGGTGGTGGCCGGCGTGGTGGCGATGACGATGGCGGCGCGGAAGATCCCGATCCAGATCCCGCGCAAGGTGGTGGGGCGGGGTCGGATCCGGGAGGGTCAGAAGAGCTTCATCCCGCTACGGATCAACTCTGCGGGGGTGATGCCGATCATCTTCGCGCAGTCGATCATCGTGGTGCCGGGCACGCTGGCGGCGGTGAGCAACGTGCCGTTCCTGCGACAGCTGGCGGAGATCTTCCAGCCGGGGAGCTGGTGGTACTACGGCACGTACGCCGTGCTGATCATTTTCTTCACGTACTTCTACACGGCGATCATCTTCAACCCGGTGGATCTGGCGGAGAACCTGAAGAAGCAGGGCGCATTCATTCCCGGGGTGAAGCCGGGGGCGCGTACGGCGGAGCACATCGAACGGGTGCTGGCGCGGATCACGCTCCCGGGGGCGATCTACCTGGGTCTGATTGCGCTGCTGCCGTTCTGGATCTTCGATCTGTTCGACATCCAGACGGTCTTCTTCGGGGGCACCTCGCTGCTGATCGTGGTGGGCGTGGGTCTGGACACGGTTCAGCAGATGCAGCAGCACCTGCTGTTGCGGCACTATGAAGGCTTCATGAAGAAAGGCCGGGTTCGGTTCCGGGGGCGGCAGCGGTACATGTAGGAAGGGCGTGGGGTGGTTGGGTGGTGTGGGGAAATCCGTGGACGAGAGGCGAATCTGGACTCGATGAACGTGGTTTTGCTCGGGGCTCCCGGGGCCGGGAAGGGCACCCAGGGAGCCCTGCTTGCTGAGCGGTCCGGCGCGGTCCGGATCTCGACGGGCGACCTGCTGCGGGATGCGGTTCGTCGCGGCACACCTCTGGGCCAGAAGGCCAAGGGGTACATGGATGCGGGCGAGCTGGTGCCGGATGATGTCATCCTGGGGCTGGTGCGCGAGGTGCTGACGGGTGGGGAGGTGGAGCGAGGTTTCATTCTGGACGGGTTCCCGCGGACGCTGCGACAGGCGGAGGCGCTGGACGGGCTGCTGGCGGAGCTGGGCCGTCCGCTCGATGCGGTCGTGGTGATCGAGGTGCCGGACGACGTGCTGGTGAAGCGCCTGAGCGGGCGGCGGAGCTGCCCGCAGTGCGGGGCGGTCTACAACGTCTACTTCGAGCCGCCGCGGGAGGCCGGGGTGTGCGACGCATGCGGCAGCGCGCTGGTCGAGCGGGCGGACGATGACGCGGCCACCGTGCGACGGCGGTTGGAGGTGTACCGGGAGCAGACGGAGCCTCTGATCGCCTACTATGAGCGTGGGACGACGCCCGTCTACCGGGTGGATGGGAATCAGCCGGTCGAGGACGTTCAACGCGCGCTGAGGCGGGCGCTGGGCCTGTGATTCGGCTGAAGACGCTGGCGGAAATCGAGGCGATCGCCCGCAGCGGAGCCGTGCTGGCGGGGCTCTTCGCGGCTCTGCCGCAGCAGATCCGGCCGGGGACGACGACGGCCGATCTGGACCGCTTCGCGGAAGAGTTCATCCGCAGTCACCCGGGTGCGGAGCCGGCGTTCAAGGGGCTGTACGGGTTCCCCGCGAACATCTGCACGTCCGTCAACCACGAGGTGGTGCACGGGATCCCGTCGCGCCGTTGCGTCCTGAAGGAGGGGGACATCATCAGCGTGGACGTGGGGGTCAAGCTGGACGGGTGGTACGCGGATGCGGCGGTGACGTACGCGGTGGGGGAGATCGACGAGGAGGCGCGGCGGCTGTTGACGGTGACGGAGGAAGCGCTGCGGCTGGGGATTGCGCAGGCGGTGGTGGGGAACCGGCTGGGCGACATCGGGAGCGCGATCCAGCGGCACGCGGAAGCCGCCGGGTACAGCGTGGTGCGGGACCTGGTAGGGCATGGGATCGGCCGGGCGCCGCACGAAGAGCCGCAGGTGCCGAACTTCGGGCGGCCGGGTCGGGGGTTGCGGCTGCAGCCCGGGCTGGTGCTGGCGATCGAGCCGATGGTGAACGAGGGCACCGCGGAGGTGAGGACGCTGCCGGACCGCTGGACGGTGGTGACGGCGGACCGGAAGCGGAGCGCGCATTTCGAGCACACGGTCGCGGTGCTGGAGAGCGGCCCGCGGATCCTGACGGCGCTGTAGGGGCGTGCGGTACCTTGATCTTGCGGTGGCGGGCGGGTATATTGAAAAGCTATTCGATAAACCGGGAGGATGGTGGCCAGCATGAAGGTGCGAGCGAGCGTCAAGCCGATATGCGAGCACTGCAAGGTGATCCGGCGGCGGGGGGTGGTGCGTGTGATCTGTAAGAAGAACCCGCGGCACAAGCAGAGGCAGGGGTGAATCCATGGCGCGAATCGCGGGTGTGGATCTGCCGAAGAACAAGCGGATCGAGATTGCGCTGACGTACATTTACGGGGTCGGGCTGTCGACGGCGCAGCAGATCCTGCGGCAGACGGGTGTGGACCCGGACCGGCGGGTGTACGAGCTGACGGACGATGAGGTGAACCGGCTGCGGCGGGTCATCGAGAACCAGTACAAGGTGGAGGGTGCGCTGCGCACCGAGGTCTCGATGAACGTGAAGCGGCTGATGGACATTGGCTGCTACCGCGGCTTGCGGCATCGTCGTGGGCTGCCGGTGCGGGGCCAGCGGACGCACACGAACGCGCGGACGCACAAGGGTCCGCGGCGGCCGATCGCGGGTAAGAAGAAGGCGCCGAAGAAGTGAGGCTGACGGGCCTTGCGCGAGAGGCGTGAGGCTGGAGACCTTGGAGGAGCGAGCAGGCCGGCATGGCGAATCCAAAGAAGGGGGCGCGGCCGAAGCGGGCGCGCAAGCAGGTCGATGTGGAGGGGATCGCCCACATTCGGGCGACCTTCAACAACACCTTGGTGACGATCACGGACATGAACGGGAACGTGATCGTGTGGGGGAGTGCGGGGAAGGCGGGGTTCAAGGGGTCGAAGAAGTCGACGCCGTTCGCGGCGACGGTGGCGGCGGAGCAGGTGGCACGTGAGGCGGTGAACCTGGGGATGAGGCGGGTGCACGTGCACGTGCAGGGGCCGGGGAGTGGTCGGGAGTCGGCGATCCAGGCGCTGGCGACCGCGGGGCTGCAGGTGCGGTCGATCCGGGATGTGACGCCGATTCCGCACAACGGGTGCCGGCCGCCGAAGAAGCGGCGGGTGTGAGGCCGGTGGCGGAGGGGCGCGAGGAGCGCCTTGCCGCGTCTTTTTGTGTTTCTGTGGTTGGAAGTCGGGATGTAAACCGCCAGGCCGTCGGGCGGGAAGACGTCCCAGGGGAGTGAACGTTATTCGGAGCGAAGACGGTCGATGGGTCGATACACGGGTCCAGTCTGCAGGCTTTGCCGGCGGGAAGGGCAGAAGCTGTTTCTGAAGGGGACGAAGTGCTACACGGAGAAGTGCCCGCTGGAGCGGCGGAACTATGCGCCGGGGCAGCACGGGCTGGCGCAGGCGCGTAGGCGGAAGGTGTCGGACTACGCGCAGCAGCTGCGCGAGAAGCAGAAGGTGAAGCGGATCTACGGGGTTTCGGAGCGCTACTTCCGGAATCTGTTCGAGCGGGCGGCGAAGCAGCCGGGGGTGACGGGCGAGAACCTGCTGGTGATGCTGGAGTCGCGGCTGGACAACGTGGTCTATCGGATGAACTTCGCGGCGAGCCGCAAGCAGGCGCGGCAGCTGGTCCGTCACCGGCACGTGGAGGTGAACGGGCGGGTGGTGGACATTCCGAGCTATCAGGTGAAGCCGGGGGATGAGATCCGGATCCGGGAGGGCTCGAGGGACATTCTCCCGGTGCAGGCGGCTCTGGAGTCGAAGACGCGGATGGAGGTGGTGAGGTGGCTGGCGGTGGACGAGGCGACCCGCACGGGCCGGATGCTGGAGCGTCCGACGCGGGCGGACATTCCGTTGGCCGCCCAGGAGCAGCTCATTGTCGAGCTTTACTCGAAGTAATGGCGGTTTGGACATCGACCGGTCGGAAGCCGGGGAGGTAAACCGTGGAGCTAGATCTCACCGGGTTGGTGCTGCCGCAGCGCGTAGAGATCGTGCAGCAGTCGGAAGACCGGCGCATTGCCCAGTTCGTGGTGGCGCCGCTCGAGCGGGGTTTTGGCCACACGCTGGGGAACACGGTGCGGCGGATCCTCCTGTCGTCGTTGCGAGGCTCGGCCGTGTGGGCGTTTCGGATGGATGGGGTGGTGCATGAGCACCAGACGGTGCCGGGGGTGGTGGAGGACGTCCACCAGATCATCCAGAATCTGAAGACGCTGGTCCTGGTGCTGGATGAGGGGGTGGACGAGGCGACGCTGGAGCTGCGGGTGACGGAGCCGGGCCCGGTGACGGCGCGGGTGATCGAGCGGCCGGGGCCGGTGCGGATCCTGAACCCGGACCATCATCTGTTCACGCTGGAGGAAGCCCGGGAACTGAACATGACGCTGTACGTCAACAAGGGGCGGGGCTTCGTGCCAGCGGAGCAGCATGTGCTGCCGAAGGGGAGCCCGGTGGACCTGGTGCGGATCGATTCGATCTACAATCCGGTGCTGCGGGCGAACTTCACGGTGGAAGAGACGCGGGTGGGGCAGCGGACGGACTATGACCGGCTGACGCTGCTGGTGGAGACGAACGGGACGCTGCTGCCGGAGGAGGCGGTGGCGTACGCGGCGGAGCTGGCGCGGAAGCATCTGGAGTACATGCTGCGCTTTGGCGAGCCGCAGGCGCCGCAGCCGCCGGTGCCGGGGGCTGTGCGCGTACCGATGCCGCTGCGGGATCTGTTCCGGCGTCCGATCGAGGAGCTGGCGGAGCTGTCGGTCCGGTCGGTGAACTCGCTGAAGAAGGAGAACATCATCACGCTGGGCGATCTGGTGCAGCGGACCGAAGAGCAGATGCTGGGCATCGAGAACTTCGGGATCAAGTCGCTGGAGGAGATCCGGCAGTTCCTGAAGGAGCACAATCTGCACTTCGGGATGAGGCTGGAGGAGGGGGAGGACGGGGAGCTGTACCTGGTCGACGAGGTGCATTCGGAGGAGACCGCCCGTGCGGAGGTTGGTGAGGCGAAGGAAGAGGAGGAGAAATGAGGCACCGGAAGAAGGGGCGTGCGCTGACGACGACGGCGGAGCATCGGCTGGCGTTGCTGCGCAACCTGGCGACGTCGCTCTTCCAACACGGGCGCGTGGAGACGACGGTTGCGAAGGCGAAGGAGTTGCGGCAGTTCGCGGAGCCTTTGATCACGAAGGCGAAGCGAGGGGACCTGCACGCGCGGCGGCTGGTGGCGCGGCATGTCCGGAACCGGGAAGTGCTGGCGAAGCTGTTCAACGAGATCGGCCCCCGTTACGCGGAGCGGCCGGGCGGGTACACCCGGGTTTTGCGGCTCGGGCATCGCTCGGGGGACGGGGCGGAGATGGCGTTGATCGAGCTGGTCGAGTAGCGTCGAGGAAGGGATCATGGCTCGAGTCTGTTATGTGTGCGGAAAGGGGCCGAGGTTCGGTCACAACGTCAGCCACGCGAACAACAAGACTCGCCGGGATTGGCTCCCGAACCTGAGGCGGGTGTTGATCCAGACGGAGGATGGCACGCCGAAGCGGGTGCGGGTTTGCACGCGGTGCATTTCGGCGGGGAAGATTCGGAAGGCGGCCTGAGAGAAGGTCGGGACAGCGGGGGCGCCCGGCATCGTTGGTGGTGCCGGGCGCTTCCTTTTGCTAGATTTTCGGGGTTTTTCGCTCCGGTGTGTCTCGAGTTCAAGCGAGCCAGGAGGAGAAGGGATGCATTTGGTCGTGGGCGCACTGGAGGCCGGATCGGTGTCGGTTCCGGCTTTCCTGTCGCTGCTGATCGTGATTCTGGTCTCGGCGAAGGTGTTCGGGGGGCTGGCGGAGCGGATCGGGCAGCCGGCCGTGCTGGGCGAGCTCGTGGCCGGGGTGCTGCTGGGGAGTTCGGCGCTCGGGGTCGTGGATCCTGATCTTCCGGTGATTCACCTGCTGGCGGAGGTGGGGGTCATCGTCCTGCTGTTCCAGATCGGGCTGGAGACGGATCTGAAGCGCCTGATCAGCGTAGGGGGGACCTCGCTGGCGGTCGCGACGGCCGGGGTGGTGCTCCCGTTCGCGATGGGTTACGGAGTCGCCAAGCTGCTTGGGCTCCCGGCGGTGACGGCTGTGGTGTCGGGGGCGGCGCTGACGGCGACGTCGGTGGGGATCACGGCGCGGGTGCTGTCGGATCTGGGGCGGCTGCGGGAGCCGGAGGGCGAGATCGTGCTGGGGGCGGCGGTGATCGACGACATCGTCGGTCTGGTGATCCTGGCGGTGGTCGGGGGTCTGGTGGCGGGGACGCCGCTCTCGCTCGGGGGTATTGCGAGCGCGACACTGGTGGCGTTCGGGTTCGTGGCGGCGGTGTTGGTGGTCGGTCGGTTCGTCGTTCCGCCGACGTTCCGGTTCCTGGAGCGGAAGGGGGGAGAGGGGGCGCTGGCGACGATGGCGCTGGCCCTGGCGTTCCTGTGCGCGGTTCTGGCGGATCGGGTCGGCTCGGCGTTCATTATCGGCGCATTCGCGGCGGGGCTGGTGCTCGGCCAGACGCCGCAGGCGCGGGTGGTCGAGCACGGGATCATTCAGCTGGGGCGCTTCTTCGTTCCGATCTTCTTCATCTGGGTGGGGGCGGCCGTGGATGTGAGGACGTTCGGCGACGCGGAAGTCGTGACGCTGGGCGCGGCGCTGACGCTGGTGGCGGTGCTGGGGAAGGTGGCGGCGGGCTATGTGCCGTTCTGGTTCCGGGGAAGGCGGAGCGTGATTGGCGTCGGGATGGTGCCGCGCGGGGAGGTGGGGCTGATCTTCGCGCAGATGGGGCTCGCGTCGGGGGTGCTCACGAGTGGCCAGTTCAGCGCTATCGCGCTGGTGGTGATGGTGACGACGTTGCTGGCGCCGCCGCTGCTGAAGATGCTGCTGCCGCCGAAGCGGGAGGAGGGGGGCCGGCCGCGGCCGCCGGGTATCGTGGAGATGACCACCGAGGCGTGACGGGATGACAGGGGGCGAAGTGAAGTTGCGGCCGCTGGCGGGTCTGCGGGTGGTGGTGACCCGGGCGCGCGAGCAGGCGGGGGAGCTGGTAGCGGCGCTGGAGTCAGCGGGCGCGGAGGTGCTGGTGTTCCCGATGATCCGGATCGTGGCTCCGGCGGACCCGGGCCCGCTGCGCCGGGCGGCGCGGTCGGTGGAGGCGTACGACTGGGTGGTGTTCACCTCGGTGAACGGGGTGGAACGTTTCTTCGAGGAGCTCGAGGCGGCGGGGCTGGGTGCGGGGGCGATCCGGGGGCGGATCGCGTGCATTGGCCCTGCGACGGCGGCGGCGGTGGAGCGGCACGGGGCGCGGGCGGACCTCGTGCCGCAGAGGTACGTCGCGGAAGCGTTGCTGGACGAGCTGTGCGCCGGGCGCGACCTGCGGGGCGCCCGGATCCTGCTGCCGCGGGCTGCGGAGGCGCGGGCGGTGCTGCCCGAGGGGTTGGCGGCGCGGGGCGCGATCGTGGAGGAGGTCGAGGCGTACCGGTCGGTCCCGGATGGGGCGGGGGCGGGGGAGCTGCGGCGGCGGCTGGAGGCGGGGGAGGTGGACGTGCTGACCTTCACGGCGTCGTCGACGGTGCGGTCGTTCCTGGAGTCGGTGGGGAAGGAGGTAGGGAGGGCGAAGGTGGCCGTGATCGGGCCGGTGGCTGCGGAGACGGCGCGGCAGGGTGGGTTGCGAGTGGACATCGAGGCGAGCGAGCACACGATTCCCGGGCTGGTGCGGGCGCTGGCGCTGCATTTCGGCCGGGAGCGGGAGGCGTAGTCCGGGGTAGGAAGGGGCGATGGAGGGCGGGAGCGCGCTGTCCGGAGGCAACGAGCGATGAGAGGGGGATCCTCGGTGGAGGCAGCTAGCCTGCGTGCACGGATCGAGGCCAGGGAGGCCGTGGTGGGGGTGATGGGGCTGGGGTACGTGGGTCTGCCGGTGGCCACGGCGTTCGCCCGGGCAGGTTTCCGGGTGATCGGCTACGACATCTCCCCGGACGTGACGGCGGGTGTGAACGCGGGGCGTTCCCACATCGGCGACGTGCCGGCGGAGCGGGTGGCGGAGCTGGTGGCGTCGGGGCGCTTGATGGCGACCTCGGAGGCAGAGCGGCTGGGGGAGTGCGATGCGATCCTGATCTGCGTGCCGACGCCGCTCTCGAAGACCCGGGATCCGGACGTGAGCCACGTGGTCGCGGCCACGAACGCGGTGCGGCAGGTGCTGCGCCGGGGTCAGCTCGTGATCCTGGAATCGACGACGTATCCCGGGACGACGCGGGAGCTCGTCCTGCCTGAGCTGGAGAAGAGCGGGCTCCGGGTAGGGGAGGAGTTCTTCCTGTGCTTCAGCCCGGAGCGTGTGGATCCGGGGAATCCGGTGTGGCGGTTCGAGAACACGCCCAAGGTGATCGGCGGGATCACGGCGGCGTGCCTGGAGGTCGGGGTTACGCTCTACTCGAAGGTCATCGACCGGGTGGTGCCGGTGACGAGCACGGAGGCGGCGGAGCTGACGAAGTTGCTGGAGAACACGTTCCGGAGCGTGAACATCGCGCTGGTGAACGAGATGGCGCAGGTGGCGGATCGGTTGGGGGTGGACGTGTTCGAGGTGATCGA
>DATCLG010000110.1:0-2970 GCA_036564015.1 Longimicrobiales bacterium | reverse complement strand
CGGGCGGTCCCGGCGGGGGAAGCGGGCGGCGCGGAGCGAGACGAGTTCGGGGGAAGCGGCTTCGGTTCCGGCGGAGGCCAGAGCCCCGGGGCTCAGCGCCCGGGGCCGTAGGCTTTCGTGAAGCCGTTGCGGGTGTTGGTCACCGTGAAAGAGCCGTCCGCCCGCGCGGAGACCTTGATGGTGTAGGCCGGTCCGGTGTGGGGCGCCGGGCGGGTGGTGCGGGCGGCGCCGGTCAGCACCGAGGCGGCCGTTGCGGGGTCGTCCAGGTTGGCGATGAACAGGCCCGGCGCGTTGTGCTCGAGGCCGGCGTTGTGCGACCAGTGGAGCTGCCAGAGGTCCTCGAGGCCGGGCGTGCGATGGAGGATCTGGAACGCCTGGACCGACCCGCCCTTGCGCGTCCCGTTGTTCATGATGGCGACGCGAGGCCGGAGGGCGTGGAGGAGGGCCTCGGAGCCGGAGGAGGCGAGGCCGTGGTGGGAGGTGAGGTAGAGGTCGACGGCGCCGATCCGGTCGAGCGGGCAGACCAGCTCCAGCTCCTGCTCGGTGAGCAGGTCCCCCAGGTTGATCGTGCGGAACCTCCCGAAAACGATGAGGCTGCCCACGGACTGCGCGTTCTCGTCGTTCGCGCTGGCCGCGCTCTTCTGGGCGGGGGCGGCGGGGCAGCGGGGGTTGGGCGCGCCGGCGCCCGGGAGCGGCGCCGGGAGCACCTTGGCGCCAGCCGCGACGATGTGCCAGTCCAACCCCTGGATGGGCAGGCGGTCGCCGGGTTTCACCTGGATGTGGCGGGCGCTGGCTCGGAGGCGGGCGTAGGCCTGGCGGAAGCCGGGGACCGGCTCGTTGGGCTCTACGGAGGACCCGTGATCGACGAAATGGAGGATCGGGACCCGTTGAGCCAGCTCGAGCAAGCCGCCGGCGTGGTCGACATGGTAATGGGTGAGGAGGAGGAAGTCGATCCGGTCGACGCCGGCGGCGGCGAGGGCGTCGGCGATGCGACCGGCGTCGCGGCCCCCGGGGTTGCCGGTGTCCACGAGCACGGTCTGACCCGAGGGCGTGACGTAGAGGGTGGCCTGGCCGCCTTCGGTGTCGATGGCGTAGATGTCGAGCGTGGCCGTGGGTGATGCCTGGGCCGCGAGCGCCGGGGCCGGAAGGACGCACGCGAGCAGGGCCGCGACGGCGATTCGCATCGGAGCACTCCTCCTGATCGTGTAGGGAGGCGAGGCCGGAAGAAACGCGCGGGAATCATGACCCGCGCCCGGACGGCGGGTCAAGCCGTCCCGCTGCGCCCGGTTACGGGCCTCCCGGCCCCGTTGCCGACGGCGCGATGGGCTCCCGGGGCTGGTGGCGCGCACGTCCTCGCCGCGTCGGAACGCGCTCGGAACGAACCTCGCGTCAGTTCACGGCGAAGCAGTAGAAGAGCCCGGCGCCGCCGGTGGCTTCCAGGTCGCGCTGGCCGCAGCCCCGGCTCAGATGCGCCGCGTTCCACGAGGTGTTGCCCCCGCCGACGCGGTCGTGGTGGCCCACCATCGCGCTCCCGGCGCCGTTGCTCGTCCAGTTGTTGCAGGTCGTCGTGGACGGGTCTCCCTGGAGCGCTCGCCCGTGGGAGTCCGAGCCCGTCAGGATGTCGTGCTGGTTGGGCTGATCGCCCCGGCCCCGCACCACCTCGCCCCGCTCGTTGAGGGCGGTCTCCTTGGTGATGTTGTTGCGATCCCGCTCGATGTCGCCGTGGAGGTCGGCGACGTTGCGCGCGATGAGGACGCCGCGGGCGTTGTACCAGGGGCCGTTGCCGATGCGATCGCGCGCGTTCACGGCCGGCTGGTTGCCGGAGGCCGTCACGCTGAGATAGGCGCGCCAGGTCCGGTCGCCGGCGCCGACGGCCTCGGCGAGCCGCTGGCAGTGCCGGTCGGCGCCCTCGAGGCCCCCGAGGTTGGCCCCGTCGCCGAGACCAACGCTGGTGACGAAGAAGCTCATCGGCTGCTGCGCCTGCGCACCGCCTCCCTGGGCGCTCGCCTGGGAGACGCCCAGCAGGATCGCGGCGAGAACGGCGGAGAGCATCCTCTTCATTGCACGACCTACCTTCCCTGGCAGTGAGGTTGGGTTGGAGCGGAGGCCGTGAAAGGGCTGGTCGGGCTCCGCGGGGATCGTGGGAGAAATATTACTCGCCGCCCGCCCCGGTACAACGGATTCGAGGGCAGGCGGCGGCCGCGCGCCCCGGGAGCGCGTCAGGCCCGGATCGGCGCCTGCTCCGACACCGGGACCGGCTCGATCCGGGGAATGGTCACGAGGATCACGAGGAAGCTGACGACGTGGAGAACGCTCGCGACGACCCGCCGCCCCGGCCACGGCGCCGACGGCGCGGCGGGGGGAGAAGTCGGCCGCGAGCGTCATGATCGACAAAGCGATCGAAGGTGTGCCATGACCCAGCAACGTGGATGGTTCCGCTGCCTGGCAACGGCGGCGGCGTTCGCGGGGATCGTCCTGCTCCCGGCGGCTCCGGTCTGCGGCGCGCAGAGCCTGCAGCCGGGCGAGCCCGTCACCATCACGGTCGACCTGAACCGGCGGGTCGGGCCGATGTTCCCGATGTGGGCGTACTTCGGGTACGACGAGCCGAACTACACCTACAGCTGGGAGGGAAAGAAGCTGCTCACGGAGCTGGCCGAGCTGAGCCCGGTGCCGGTCTACATTCGTGCGCACAACATGCTGAACACGCACGAGGGGCCGCCGTCGTCGTTCAAGTGGGGCTCAACGAACGCGTACAGGGAGGATGCATCGGGCCGGCCGGTCTACGACTGGACGGTGGTGGACAGCATCGTGGACATCTGGGTGCGTCGCGGCATGAAGCCGCTCATGGAGATCGGCTTCATGCCGAAGGCGCTGTCGGTCAAGCCGGAGCCGTACCGGCACGACTGGAAGCCGGGCGACCCGTACAACAAGATCTACACGGGCTGGGCGTACCCTCCCAAGGATTATGAG
>DATCLG010000109.1:0-2086 GCA_036564015.1 Longimicrobiales bacterium | reverse complement strand
GAGGCGCGGGAGCCGAGCAGGAAGGCGAGGGCCATGAGGAGGGCGAGGATCAGGGCGTAGGCGGCTGCGGCGCCGAAGTCGTAGGCGCGGAGCTGGGACAGGATCTCGATGGAGATCGGGCGGGTGCTGTGGGTGTAGAGGAGGATCGAGGCGACGAACTCGCCGAGCGCGGTGACGAAAGCCAGGAGCGCGCCCGCGGCGAGGCCCGGGAGGACGAGCGGGAGCGTGATGCGTCGGGTCGTCGTGGCCCAGGAGGCGCCGAGCGAAGCCGCGGCCTCCTCGAGCGCCGGGTCGAACTGGCGGAAGCTCGTGAGAGCGGCGCGGGTGACCAGGGGGATGTTGCGGATGAAGTAGGCCAGCGGCAGGATCACCGCGGTGCCGACCAGGACGAAGCGCCCGGCCCAGGGCTGGTGGGTGCTGAAGGTGGTGGCGAGGGCGATGGCTAGCACGGTTCCGGGGAGCGCCCAGGGCAGGGTCACGAGCGCGGCGAGGAGGCCGCGCGCCGGGGTGGAGGGGCGGGAGAGCAGGTAGGCCGCCGGGATGGCGAGGGCCACGTTGGCGGCGGTGGCGATCGTCGCCATCTGGAGCGAGTTGAGCACCGGGCGGAGCCGCTGGGGCTCGGTGAAGAGGGCGCGGTAGTTCTCCAGCGAGTAGGCTGGCGGCAGGAGCTCGGTCGTCCAGCTCCCCTGCGGGACGAGGGAGACGAGCAGCACGGTGGCGTGCGGGAGGAGCAGGAAGCCGACGGCGCCCGCGGCGAGCAGCCCGAGCAGAGCGGAGCGGGCGCGCGAGGCCGTCCGTCGTCCGTCGTCGCTGGCGGGCCGCCAGGGCCCCGCTCCCTTGCCGGCGCCGGTGTAGGCGCGGCGGGCCTCGAAGCGTTGCAGGAACGCGAGGAAGAGGAGGGACGCGCACGCCAGCACCACCGTTTCCACCGCGGCCATGGCCAGGTCGCCGTTCAGCTTGCTGGCGAAGATCTGGGTGGCCAGGACGCGGAACCCGCCCCCGAAGACGTAGGGCGCGCTGAACGAGCCCATCGAGGTCATGAAGACGAGGAGGGCGGCTCCTCCGAGCGCGGGCGCGAGCATCGGGAGCGTGACGCGGCGGAGCGTGGTCCAGCGTGACGCCCCGAGCGCCCTCGCCGCCTCGACGTAGGCCGGGTCCAGACGAGCGAGGCCGGCGCGGGTGAAGAGGTAGAAGTAGACGTACATCGTGTACGCGTGCACCAGGAGGATCGCCCCGGGGCCGTTGAGCCGCCAGGGCGGGGCGTCGAGCCCCAGGAGCTCCTGGACGCCGCGGGTCAGGAACCCGCTCTCGCCGTAGAGGAAGAGGAACGCGATCACGCCCACGAGGGGTGGGAGGAGCACCGGGAGCGAGGCCAGCGCGCCGAGCACCCTTCGCCCGGGGAACTCGTAGCGGGCGAAGAGGAACGCGAGCGGCACGCCGATGCACGCCGAGAGCACCACGCTCCCCGCCGAGATCCAGAGGCTGTTCCAGAGCGCCTGCAGCTCGGCCTTGCTCCGCAGGAAGCGACCGTAATGCGCGAGGGAGAACTGCCCGTCCACCCTCAGGCTGTCGGCCAGTACGAAGAGGTTGGGGTACAGGACCAGCCAGAGGAGCAGCGCCACGAGGAGCGCCGCGAGAGCTACGATACGACGGGGAGCCAGCACGCGGGTCCTTCCCCGTTGCCGGAAGGCCGGGAAGGCCGCGGCAAGGCTCCATCGGCGCGCGAAGCGGGCACGTTCGGTGTACAAGAGGATTCCACCCCGGGGATTCGTGGCTCGCGTGGCGATTCGAACGGATTATACCAGGCTGGGTTCCGGATTGTGAAGTCGGCGGGCTGTGGAGCGGCGGTGCGGCGCATCGGCTCCCTACCCCGCTGGAGATGAGGCGGTTATCTTTGACCTGTCTGGATTCGACGCATCTGTCGGGATCTTATTGCGGCGCCGCGGTGCGCCGGGGTGGGCCGGTGGTCCACCGAACGCTCGGGAGCTGGTTCATGCGAGGTGCGATCCGGTCCGGGATCTACCGGGCCTCACTTGCGCTGGTCTGCGTCGCCTTCCTCGGCTGCTCGGCGGCGGCCGAGGAGCAG
>DATCLG010000108.1:0-32871 GCA_036564015.1 Longimicrobiales bacterium | reverse complement strand
CTCGTCCCAGCCCATGTAGCGGAGCATCATCTCGCCGGAGAGGATCACGGAGCCGGGGTTGACCTTGTCCTGCCCGGCGTACTTGGGCGCGGTGCCGTGCGTCGCCTCGAAGACGGCGTGGCCGGTGTCGTAGTTGATGTTCGCGCCCGGCGCGATCCCGATCCCGCCGACCTGCGCGGCCAGCGCGTCCGAGATGTAGTCGCCGTTCAGGTTCATGGTAGCGATGACGTCGTACTCGGCCGGCCGGAGCAGGATCTGCTGCAGGAAGGCGTCGGCGATGACGTCCTTGATGACGATGCCGTCGGGCGTCTTGAGCCAGGGGCCGCCGTCGAGCTCGGTGGCGCCGAACTCTTCCTTGGCGAGCTGGTATCCCCAGTCGCGGAAGCCGCCCTCGGTGAACTTCATGATGTTCCCCTTGTGGACCAGGGTGACGCTCTTACGGCCGTGGCGCTGGGCGTAGCGGATGGCCGCGCGGACGAGGCGCTTGGAGCCTTCCTCGGAGATCGGCTTGATGCCGATCGCGCTGGTCTCGGGGAAGCGGATCGAGGTAACGCCCATCTGTTCCTGGAGGAACTTGATGACGCGGCGCGCCTCCTCGCTGCCGGCGCGGTACTCGATCCCGGCGTAGATGTCCTCGGTGTTCTCCCGGAAGATGACCATGTCGGTCTTCTCGGGCTCCTTGACGGGCGAGGGCACGCCGCGGAACCAGCGGACGGGCCGGACGCAGGCGTAGAGGTCGAGCTTCTGGCGGAGGGCGACGTTGAGGGAGCGGAACCCGCCGCCGACGGGGGTGGTGAGGGGACCCTTGATGGCGACCAGGTGGTACTCGATGGCGCGGAGGGTGTCCTCCGGGAGCCAGGTGTCGAAGCGGTTCTTGGCTTTTTCGCCGGCGAACACCTCGAACCAGACGATGCGCCGGCGGCCGCCGTAGGCGCGTTCGACGGCGGCGTCGAAGACGCGCCGGGCGGCGCGCCAGATGTCGGGCCCGGTGCCGTCGCCTTCGATGAAGGGGATGATGGGCTGGTCGGGGACCTGGAGCTTGCCATCGCGGAGCGTGATCGGCTCGCCCTCGGACGGGGGCGTCAGATGCTCATAGGTCGGCATGGACATGATATTCCTCCGGGAACCGTCGTAGTTGGCTCGGCTGGTATTTGCCGCGAGCAAAGTTACACGATTTCGGGGCGTGCGCAAACCCGCGGCGCGGGGCGGGGCGCGATCGCGGCCGGGCCGGGGCCGTCGGTAGGCAAACCGTTGCGTCGGGTGGGGGGCGCCGTTATTCCTAAGAACCGTGCCTGGCGTCCCGGCTCCGTTCCATCTCCGATAGACCCGGCCGGCCCCGGGCTCGTGGATCGAATGGACGAGCCTACTTTCCGCACACGTCCGCAGGGGGCGGCGGGGACCGGGAGCCGCACAGGTGGGCCGGACGCAGGGTGGCCGCGGGCCCCGGGGCAGAGCCCTGGCCCGGAGGTTTCGTTCTCCCCGGTTCCCGGTCAGTGAGTGGCGCGCGGGTCGCGCTGGGCCCGCCCGCGGACACCGATTTCGCTGAGAGAACTCACGGCCTCGAGGCGGTGTAGCCCAGAGTATGCATCCAACCAGCCGGTTCCAGAGCTACCTGACCCGGCGTCGTCGTCGCGGCTACGGCGCTCGCCTCCTGGTCCTCGGCCTGCTGCTCTTCCTGCTGGTTCCGCTCTACCGGATGCAGGTCATCGGCGCCGAGGACTTCGAGCTCCAGGCCCAGCAGTACCGGCTGCGCCCGATCATGATCCCGGCGCCGCGCGGCACGATCTACGACCGCAACGGGCGGGTCGTGGCCGAGAGCGTGGTCGGGTACAAGCTGATGCTGATGCCGGACCGGGAGGAGGAGCTGAGGAAGAAGGTCGCCCGGTTGCAGCCGGTGCTCGGGCTGACGGATGAAGAGGTCGAGGCGGCCTTCCGGCGTCATGCCGAGGCGCCGCACATGCCGCTGGAGCTGGTCCGGGATGCTTCGCCGGTCGTGATCGCGCGCATGGAGGAGCACCGGTTCCTGTTCCCGGAGGTGCTCGTCGTGGAGTACAGCAAGCGGTACTACCCGGCGGGCCCGGCGACGGCGCACTTCCTGGGCTACGTCTCGGAGATCAGCGAGGCGGAGCTGAAGCTGCCGGAGTTCGCGGGGTATCAGCCGGGGCGGCTGATCGGCAAGGCGGGGCTGGAGCGGCAGTACGAGAAGCACCTGGGCGGGGAGCCGGGGTTCCGTTACCTGGAGATCGACGCGCGGGGCCGGATCCGGCGCTGGCTGCCGAACCATCTGAGCGTGGCGCCGAAGCCGGGGAAGGATCTGCATCTCTACCTGGACCTGGACCTGCAGGAGTACATCGCGAAGATCTTCCCGAAGGAGTACACGGGCGCGATCGTGGCGCTGGACCCGAAGACGGGCGGGATCCTGGCGTACTACAGCCATCCGACGTTCGATCCGAACGAGTTCGTGGGCGGGATCTCGGCGCGGCGCTGGCAGGAGCTGCTGAACGATCCGAAGAAGCCGCTCCTGGATCGTGTGATCTCTTCGCCGCAGCCGGCGGCGTCCACGTGGAAGCTGGCGGTGGCGGCGATGGCGCTGAGCCTGGACGCGATCCGGCCGGACGAGTACATGCCGATCCCGTGCACGGGAGGGATGACGTGGGGGCGTTATGCGCGGTGCTGGGACCGTCGGGGGCACGGGCGGGTGAATCTGATCGAGGGGATCAAGAATTCGTGCAACGTCTACTTCTATCAGGTGGGGATCCGGATCGGGCTGGATCGTTTCCTGGAGACGGGCTCGCGTCTGGGGTTCACGAAGAAGACGGGGGTGGATCTACCGCACGAGATCTCGCCGATCTTTCCGACGAGCCGGGAGTACTGGAAGCGGCGGTTCGGGTACACGCCGACGGAGACGGAGATCCTGTCGCTCTCGATCGGGCAGGGTCCGATCACGATGACGGTGTTGAAGCTGGCGCAGATTTACGCTGCGCTGGCGCGGCCGGATGGGAAGGTGCCGGCGCCGCGGTTCGTGTCGGACTTCGGTCCGCCGCCGGACACGTTTCACATTGACCTGAACCGGCGGGACGTGTGGTACCTGCACGCGGGGATGCGGCGGGTGGTGGGGCCGGGGGGGACGGCTGCGCTCAGCCGGTTGAAGGACTGGGATTTCATCGGGAAGACGGGCACGGCGGAGAACGCGCATGGGAAGGACCATGCGTGGTTCGTGGGCACGGGGGCGGCGGTGAAGGGGGGCGAGCCGGAGATCGCGGTGACGATGCTCCTGGAGTTCGGGGAGCACGGGTACGTGGCGTCCGGCTACGTGGCCGAGGCGGTCAACTTCTATCTCAACAAGAAGTACGGCAAGCCGCAGCCGGATGGCGGGTTCGCGACGCCGCGGCTGCGGCTGGCGAACAACCTGCCGGTGGACTGGGACTGGAACGCGCCGGTGGAGGACCCGCCGATGCCCCCGGATTCGGCGGCGGTGGCCGTGGGGGGCGAGGGGCGGAGTGGAGGGCGGGGCGGGGTGGCGGCCGGCGCGAGCAGGGGGGCGATCCGGCCTGCGGCGAGCCAGACGCCGATCGCGGAGGAGCGGCCTGGGCCCGCGGGTGAGCCGGCCGGGCGCTGAGCCTCCGGTGCGAGGCCAGCGGTCCGTCCTGGCGCGACGACCGCGTCGTCCGGATCAGGCGGGTTGAGCGGCCGTCCCTTCCCGCTGCCCCGGCCTTAGCGCGGGGATGAGCGCCCCGAGCCCCATCAGCGTGGCCAGGAAGGTCACGATCCCACCCAGAATGGGGATCAACCCCACGACGAGCAGGATGACCGCGCCGATGAGGAAGGCGAGGCCCGCGCCGGCGCGCCCCGATCCCCCGCGCGTGCCCAGCAGGCGCCGGCCGATCCAGACCGCCGGCACGACCCGGGCGAGATAGAGCGCGATCGCGTAGAGCACCACCAGGATCAGGGCCAGCGGAATGCCGATGATCGTGATCGCGACGATGGTCGCGACGATCGGCACGCCGACGAGGAGCAGCAGCCCGATGGCTGTGGTGGCGATCGGTCGCCTGGCGGCGGCCTCCGCGGCAGCGCGGGCCCACCGGGGGAAGAGCAGGACGGCTGCGGCCCCGGCTGCCAGGAAGCCGAGGGTGCTGATCAGGAGCCCGGCCAGGCGGAAGACGTCGGGGCCGCGGCTGGGCTCCACGGCGATCTGGCGGCCGCGGATCTGCGCCCCGGGATCGATGGTGACGTGCTCGCGGGGGACCCGGTACAGCAGGTTGCCTCCGATCCGGGCGTTGGGTCCCACCCGGAGCCGTTCCGCATCCACGTTCACGTTGCCGTCGACCGTGCCATCCAGCACGACCTGGCGGCCCGTGACCTGGAGGTTCCCGCGCACCACCCCACCCATCCGCACCTCCTGGCCGGCGAGGTAGGCGTTCTGTCCGATGGAGGTCCGGCCGTCGATCTGGACGAGTCCGCCGGCGATCGTGGCGTTGCGGCCGATGTTTGCGGAGAGCCGGACCTGGCGGCCGACGGCGCGCGCGCTGCCGCCGATGTGGCCTGCGACGGACTGTCGGTCCGCGGTGGCGAGGTAGTCTCCGTTGGCGTGCCCGCGGAAGACGATCACGTTCGCGACGAGCATCACGTCGCCGGGCACGGTGTCCTCGACCGTGATCCTGGGGCGGGTGGCGAAGAGGTCGCCGGTCTGGTCGATCGTGGCGCGCGGGCTCTGGGCGGGTGGCCCGCCGCGGCAGGCTGGGACGAGCAGGACGGAGGACAGGAACGCGAGCCAGGCGCGGGCGCGGCTGGGCGAGCGGGTCGGCGTCATGGCGGCCTCCAGAGCACGAGCCACGGGTCTCCCGGGCGCCGTGCGCGGTGGGCAGGAGTCGTGCCGGGGGGCGCCTCAGGACACGCCGCGCCAGGTGTAGAGCACGACCGCGACGGCGGTGGCGAGGCTGAGGCTGGAGACGCCCGGGCGCATGGGGATCCCGACGCGGAGCTGCGCCGCGGCGAGGAGGTCGGGGCTGAGGCCGCGGCGCTCGGAGCCGAACGCCAGGATGGCGCGGGGAGGGAGGAGTTCCCGGCGGAGGGGCTCGCCGCCGGGCGCCACGGCGATCAGCGGCCGATCCGTGGGCGGCAGCCGGTCGGCCCGCGCCACGGGCAGAGCGAACTGCAGGCCGACGCCGCCCCGCAGCGCCGCCGGGTGCCACGGGTCCAGCTCGCCCACCACGAGCAGCCCGGCCGCCCCCGCCGCCGCCGCCACGCGCACGGCTGCGCCGATGTTGGGGTGGTGGGTGGGGTTCTCGAGGAGAACCAGGGGCGCCGGGTCCGGAGAAGCGAGCGCCGCATCCAGCGAGGGAGCCGGGCGTCGCGCCAGGGCGATCATCCGCTCCCGGGGCGGGACGGGCGCGAGCTGCTCGAAGATCTCCGGCGGCGTGACCGTGAGCGGCAGCGCCTCGAGGCTCGGCAGGATGTCGGGCGCGAGCATGCGCGCCAGGGCGCGCGGCCGCTCCGGGTCCACGACCGCCACCTCCTCCACCACCGCGCCGAAGCGCAGGGCATGCTTGAGCGGGTGGAAACCCTCCAGCACCGCCAGCCCCGGCTCGCGCCGGGCGCGCCGGTAGCGCTCCACCAGGGTCGGGCTCCCCACGGCCTACGCTTCGTCGAGGCGCCCGGCGCGCCGGGCACGCTTGATCGCCGAACGCCGCTTCTTCGCCCGCAGCCGCGCCTCCACCGCCGAACGAGGCGGCCGCGTCTTCTTCCTGCGCTTCGGGACGTGCAGCGCCGCCGCCAGCAGCCTGCAGAAGCGGTCCGTCACCTCTCTCCTGCTCTGGTGCTGGCTGCGGAAGCCACTCGCGACCAGACGGAGCACGCCCGCCGAGTCGATCCGGCTCGCCAGCCGCTCGAGCACGCGCGCCCGCTGCTCCTCCGTCAGCGAAGGCGACGCCGCCACATTCCACGTCAGCTCGACCCGCGTCGCTGTCGTGTTCACGTGCTGGCCCCCCGGCCCACCCGACCGGCTGGTCCGATAGACCAGCTCCGCGCGCGGGATCGACACCGTGTCCGTGATCCGGAGCCGACCGTCGTCCTTCATGTCGATCGAACGCTGCAAAGCCCGCTCCGCCCCCGCGCCTGCCCCCCGGCCGCCGGCGCCCGCCGCTCCCGGGCGCGAACGGTCACGGCCGGATGCGACACCATCGTCCACCGAACGCCTGGCGCGTTTCGAGGACGATGCGGCGAACCGTGCCGACGTGAGCCGCCACTGACGCCGTGCCTCCCGGGCGGCATGACCGGCACGCCAGCGGCGGAGATCCCCCGTTCCCGCAGGCTACGGGCGGGTCCAGACGCGCCGCGCTGCGGCGAAGCGAGGCCGGCGCGGGCTCCAGACCCCGGAGGAGGTCACACGGATAGATCCTCCAGGTAGGTGTACCCGGCCAGCCCGGCAATGTAGTCCGCGATGAAGGCGTTCGCCTCCGCCCGCGTCAGGTCCTTCGCGTTCTGCACCTTCCGCCGGAAGGTCGCGATCAGGTCCTGGGCGTTGAACTGCACGTAGTTCAGCACCTCCGTCACGGTGTCCCCGTGCACGAGATCCTGGATCTCGTACCCCCGGTCCGTCAGCCGGATGTGCACCGCGTTGGTGTCCCCGAAGAGGTTGTGCATGTCGCCCAGGATCTCCTGGTACGCGCCCGTCAGGAAGATCCCCAGCACGTAGGGCTCGCCAGGCCGGAAGGCGTGCAGCTCCAGGCTCGGCTTCGGCTTCCGCCACCCCACGAACCGATCGATCTTCCCGTCCGAGTCGCACGTCATGTCCTGGAGCGTGCCTCTCCGGGTCGGCTCCTCGTCCAGCCGATGGATCGGCAGGATCGGGAAGAGCTGGTCGATCGCCCAGGAGTCGGGGAGCGACTGGAAGAGCGAGAAGTTGCAGTAGTACCGGTCGATCAGGATCGAATCGAGCTCGGGGAGGATGTCGTCGTACTCCTCCGGGTCTCGGGAAGCGAGGCGAGCCACCCGGTTCAGGATCGCCAGGTAGAGGCGCTCCGCGTGCGCCCGTTCCCGCAGACTCAGCACGCCGCTGTTGAACAGCGCCTGCATCTGCTCCCGGGCGAAGGTCGCGTCGTGGTAGACCTCCCGCAGGTTCCGCGTCTCGACCTCCCGGTAGGTCGCGGCCAGGTCCTGCACCAGCGGGTGCGCGTCCTCGCTCACCTCCTCGGGCGTCTCGGTGATCTGGGTCTCGAGGTCGATCACGTTGACGAGCAGCAGCGCGTGATGCGCCACGAGCGCTCGACCCGATTCCGAGATGACGTGCGGCATGGGCAGGTCGTTCTCCCGGCACGCCTCGGCGAGCGCGTAGATGATGTCGTTCGCGTACTCCTGGATCGAGTAGTTGACGCTCGCGTGCGAGACCGAGCGGGTGCCGTCGTAGTCGACGCCCAGGCCGCCGCCCACGTCCACGTACTCGATGTCCACCCCCATCTTCCGGAGCTCGACGTAGTAGCGCGAGACCTCCGTCATCGCCAGCTTGATGTGGCGGATGTCGGGGATCTGGGAGCCCATGTGGAAGTGGATCATCTTGAGCAGCCCGAGCTGCCCCACGGCCTGGAGCTTGTCCAGGACCCGGACGAGCTCCGAGGCGTTGAGCCCGAACTTGCTCTTCTCGCCCGCCGTCTCCGACCAGCGCCCGACTCCGGGGGTGGAGAGCTTGAGGCGCACCCCGAGCGTGGGCGACACGTCCATCTCCGCCGCCACCTTGAGGACCAGGTCCACCTCGTTGGGCTTCTCGAGCACGATGAGCACGCGGTGCCCGAGCTTCTGCCCCATGAGGGCGAGGCGGATGAACTCCTGGTCTTTGTAGCCGTTGCAGACGATGAGGTGGTCGGTGCGCTCGGTGAGCGCCAGGACGGCCTGGAGCTCCGGCTTGCTGCCGACTTCCAGCCCGACGCCGTAGCGTTCGCCGAACGCCACGATCTCCTCCACCACGTGTCGCTGCTGGTTCACCTTGATCGGGTAGACCGTGGTGTAGCCGCCGGTGTACCCGAACTCGGCGATCGCCGCGTGGAACCGCTCGGCCAGCGTCTCGATCCGGGTCCTGAGGATGTCCGAGAAGCGAAGGAGAAGAGGCAGCTTCACACCCTGCGCTTCCAGGTCAAGGGCGAGCTCGTAGAGATCGAGCCCTCGCTCCGGATCCCGGGTGGGATGGACGGTGACGTGTCCTTTCTCGTTGATTCCGAAGTAGCCGATTCCCCAGCCGTCGATGTTGTAAAGCTCGCGAGAGTCCTCGATCGTCCAGGCCATGCTACCTATCCTCAGGGTGAAGCGCTCCGGCACCCCCGGTCGGGTGGCCGGGGAATTCTGCGCATTCCCGCCCGCTTGCGAAAGGGTGGGCCTGCGCGTTGCCGAACCGGACATTATACTTTAACGGACCCCGATCGTTTCATCCCGGGGCACGCCGCGCCGGTCGAAGGGGACGGGCGCGGTGGGGGCTGGAGTCGGTCCGACAGAGATCATGCGCGTCTTGCTCGTCGAGGATGACAAGGAGCTCGCCTCGGTCCTCGTTGCGGGCTTCCGCGAGCACCACATCGAGGTGGTGACCGCACACACGTTCCACGACGGCGCGCGCCGCGCGGCTCTGGGGCAGTATGCGGTCATCATCCTGGACGTCCTGATCCCCGGAGGGAACGGCTTCGACCTCTGCAAGCGGTTGCGGGAACGGGGGAACGCCACACCGATCCTCATGCTGACCGCCCGCGGTGACGTCGAGGACCGGGTCGCGGGGCTAGAAGCCGGCGCCGACGACTACCTCGCCAAGCCGTTCGCCTTCCGCGAGCTCGTGGCGCGCGTGCGCGCCCTGGCTCGCCGCCAGCCGGCCCTCAGGAACTTCCAGCGCACGATCGCCGATCTGACGGTGGACTTCCGGACCCGGACCGTCACCCGCGGCGGACGGTCGATCTCCCTGACCGCGAAGGAGTGGGAGCTCCTCGAGGTCCTCATGGAGAAGGAGGGCGCGGTCGTCACGCGCCAGGAGATCACCGAGCGGGTATGGGACGACAATCACGACCCGTTCACGAACGTCCTGGAGGTCCTCGTGCGACGGTTACGCCGCAAGATCGACGACGACTTCGAGCCCAAGCTCATTCACACGGTGCGCGGCGCTGGTTACCGGCTCGGCCTGTGAAGCCGTCGCTCACTCGTATCCGCCGGCAGCTCACGGCCTGGTACGTCGGCGTGTTCATCGCCGTGATGGCGCTCTTCGGCGGCGCGACCTACACCGTCGTGAACCGCCAGATCCTTGCCGGGATCGACCAGTCGCTCGAGCGGACGGTGGACCAGCACACGCGGTGGGTGCTCGCTCGTCAGCGGGAAACCGCGCTGACCCCCGAGGACATGAAGCTCTACGAGCGGCGGGTCGCGGTCTTCGACCGGGAGGGCCGTCCGGTCTGGCCCTCCGAGGTGGAGCCGTGGGTTCAGGACTTCGCGCGGCTGGTCCTGCAGGACAGCGTCGCCAAGAAGCAGATCCGCACGCCCGACAAGCGCACCTGGCTCCTGTACGGCAAGAAGATCCGGGTCAGGACGGGGCGGCGCAGGTACCAGACGTACGTCACGGTGGCCATCGCGGACCTGGTCACCATTGACGACCGTTATCCCTCGCTCTTCGCGGGCTACATCGCGTCGGCCATCATCGCGGTCCTGCTCGTCGGGATCGGCGGCGCGGCACTCGCCCGCAAGTCGACGCAGCCGATCGAGGCGGCCATGGAGCAGATGCGCCGGTTCATGAGCGACGCGGCGCACGAGTTGAAGACGCCGATCGCGGTGCTGCGCGCCCGCGCGGACGTCGGGCTCCAGTGCCCGCGCACGGAGGCGGAGTACCGGGAGATCCTGGCCGGGATCTCGGAGGAAGCGGAGCACCTCGGCGGGCTGGTCGAGAAGATGCTGTTCCTGGCGCGCGCGGACGCGGGCCAGTGGCCGGTCCACCGCGAGCGTGTCTTCCTGGACGACATCCTCCTCGATGCCGCCTCGGCCGCCCGCAGCCTGGGCGCGAGGAAAGGCGTCGAGGTCAAGGTCGCGGAGCTCGAAGAGACGTGCGTGTCGGGCGACCCCGGGCTCATTCGCCAGCTCTGGCTGATCCTCCTCGACAATGCCGTGCAGTATACCCCTCCCGGCGGCCGGGTCACCGCTTCCGCGGTCCGGCGGGGAAACCGCTGCGTGGTCACGATCGCCGACACCGGGATCGGGATCCCGGCGACGGCTCTCCCCCACGTCTTCGACCGTTTCTTCCGGGCCGACTCGGCACGGGGCCGGGGCGGGGCCGGGCTCGGGCTCGCCATCGCGCGCTGGATCGTCGACGCGCACGGGGGCGAGATCGAGATCGACTCCACGGAAGGCAAGGGAACGACCGTCCGGGTGTCGTTCGCGGCCCTGTAATCTTCCTGTCAGGTTCTCGGAGTTATTTTTTACGTACTTCACTCGAACGTTGACTCCCTTTCACGGAGGAAGCCATGCGCAAGCTCTACCTGATGCTCGCTATGGGGCTCGCTGTGGCCGCTTGCGGCGGCAACCAGCAGGAGGCGGAGGTCGAAGAGACTCCGGCGGCCGAGGCTCCGGCGCCTGCGCCGGAGACGAGCGCGCCGGCTGCGCCGGCCGACAGCGCGGCGGCTACGACCGACAGCGCGGCTCAGACGACCGACAGCGCGGCTGCGGCGCAGCAGTGAGTTGCGGGCCAGCGCCGCGGTATGCGGCGCTGGTTCGGCGCGTGACGGGCGGCGCCTGGACGGGTTCCGGGCGCCGCTCGTGGCGTTTTCTGTTCTCTGCATGCCTTTTGCACAGGCGCCCCGGGGATGCGGCTACGGGCTCTCGTGGGCGCCGCCGGCGCGTCCTCCTGGGACGCAGCGCGGCCGCCGGTGCCCGTCCGGCTGTCATATGTTTCCTTGACGCCGGCGGAGGCGAGCCGCTATTCTCTTGAGCATCAGACAGTTAGGCCCCGAGCACCCGCCCATGGGGCGCCGCCGCGCCTCTCGTTCGTCGGCGGCTCCTCGCCCTCCCGGGTCCAGAGCGACTCACCGACCGGACGCCACGGCGCGCCGTCGGGTGCAGGGGGTGCGATGCGCCAGCGCCCCACCCCGGCGTGGCCGGAGGGGCGCGTCGCACCGCACCGTCGACCATCCTCGAGCGCTGACCGCGCGGAGTGGGATCTCATGAGCACATTCTCTCCTGTCCCCCTCCTCACCCTCGCCGCCCAGCAAGCCCGGCACGGCGGGGGTGAGGCCAACCTCGTACTGCCGGACTTCTCGACCACCACCTTCCTCGGCCTCGACGGTCGCTCGCTCCTCATGCTGGGGCTGATCGTCTGCCTCGGAGGTTGGGTGTTCGGGCTCGCGATCTACCAGCAGCTCAAGCGTCTGCCCGTGCACCGCGCCATGCGCGAGGTGTCCGAGCTGATCTACGAGACGTGCAAGACCTACCTGGCCACGCAGGCCAGGTTCATCGCGATCCTCTGGCTCTTCGTCGGCGCGATCATCACCGTCTACTTCGGCCTCCTGCGGGACATGGAGGCCGTCAAAGTCACGGTGATCCTGCTCTCGAGCCTGGTCGGCATCCTGGGCAGCGCGGGCGTGGCCTGGTTCGGCATGCGGGTCAACACGTTCGCCAACTCCAGGGCCGCCTTCGCCAGCCTGCGCGGCAAGCCGTTCCCCACCTACTCGATCCCGCTCAAGGCGGGGATGAGCATCGGCACCATGCTGATCAGCGTGGAGCTGGCGCTCATGCTCCTGATCCTCCTGTTCGTCCCGCGGGACTTCGCCGGCCCCTGCTTCATCGGCTTCGCCGTGGGCGAGTCGCTGGGCGCCGCGGCGCTCCGGATCGCGGGCGGGATCTTCACCAAGATCGCGGACATCGGCAGCGACCTGATGAAGATCGTCTTCAACATCAAGGAGGACGACGCCCGCAACCCCGGGGTGATCGCGGACTGTACGGGCGACAACGCGGGTGACTCGGTGGGCCCGACGGCGGACGGGTTCGAGACGTACGGCGTGACGGGCGTCGCGCTGATCTCCTTCATCCTCCTGGCGGTGCCGGACGCGACGGTGCAGGTCCAGCTCCTGGTCTGGGTGTTCGCGATGCGGATCATGATGGTGGCGGCGAGCGTGCTGAGCTACCTGGGCCACGAGGCCGTGGCGCGCGTGCGGTACGCGGAGGCTGACGAGATGAACTTCGAGCGGCCGCTCACCTCGCTGGTGTGGGTGACCTCGCTCGTCTCCGTCCTGCTGACGTTCCTGGTCTCGTACCTGTTGATCCCCGGGCTGGGCGATGGGACGCTGTGGTGGAAGCTGTCGGCGATCATCAGCTGCGGCACGCTCGCGGGCGCGATCATCCCGGAGGTGGTGAAGGTCTTCACGTCGACGGAGTCGGCGCACGTGCGGGAGGTGCTCACCGCGTCGCGGGAGGGCGGGACGTCGCTGAACATCCTCTCGGGTCTCACGGCCGGGAACTACAGCGCCTACTGGATGGGGCTGGCGATCGTGGCGCTCATGGCCGTGTCGTTCTGGGTGAGCACGCAGGGGCTCGCGGATCTCATGGTTGCGCCGGCGGTCTTCGCCTTCGGGCTGGTCGCGTTCGGGTTCCTGGGCATGGGCCCGGTCACGATCGCCGTCGACTCGTACGGGCCGGTGACGGACAACGCGCAGTCGGTCTACGAGCTCTCGGTGATCGAGAGCCTGCCGGGCGTGCGGGAGGAGGTGAGGCGGGAGCACGGCTTCGAGGTCGACTTCGAGCACGCGAAGCACTTCCTGGAGGCGAACGACGGCGCGGGGAACACGTTCAAGGCCACGGCGAAGCCGGTGCTGATCGGGACGGCGGTGGTGGGCGCGACGACGATGATCTTCTCGATCGTGGTGCTGCTGACGGAGGGGCTGACGACCGGGCTGGCCAACCTCTCGATCCTGCATCCGCCCTTCCTGCTGGGGCTGATCACCGGCGGCGCGGTGATCTACTGGTTCACGGGCGCGTCGACGCAGGCGGTCACCACGGGCGCGTACCGGGCCGTGGAGTTCATCAAGGCGAACATCCGGCTGGAGGGGGTGGAGAAGGCCTCGACCTCGGACTCGAAGCGGGTGGTCGAGATCTGCACGCAGTACGCGCAGAAGGGGATGTTCAACATCTTCCTGGCGGTCTTCTTCTCGACGCTCGCGTTCGCGTGCATCGAGCCGTTCTTCTTCATCGGCTACCTGATCTCGATCGCCACGTTCGGGCTCTACCAGGCGATCTTCATGGCGAACGCGGGCGGGGCGTGGGACAACGCGAAGAAGCTGGTCGAGGTGGAGCTGCAGGAGAAGGGGACGGAGCTGCACGCGGCGACGGTGGTGGGGGACACGGTGGGGGATCCGTTCAAGGACACCTCCTCGGTGGCGATGAACCCGATCATCAAGTTCACGACGCTGTTCGGGCTGCTGGCGGTCGAGCTGGCGATCGAGCTGCAGCCGGGCACGCGGGGTGTGCTGGCGGTGCTCTTCCTGCTCGCGGGCGGTTACTTCGTGTGGCGTTCGTTCTACGGCATGCGGATCCGGGTTGCGGAGCCGGCGCGGCCGGCCGTGGCCGCGGTGGAGCCGACGGCGTAGGGGTTCCTTCCTCGTGATGGCGCGCCCACCCTGTGCGTCTGTCGAGGCGTACAGGGCGGGTCGTTCTCGTCTCCTGCGACCTTTTCCTGGTCTGCAACCGATCCGCGCGTCGCCGTGTCCAAAGAGACGAGCGCGAGATCGACGCTTGATGTGGGAGGATTGTGGACGAACGCCTGCTGATCGCCCGAGCCGTGGCCGGGGATGCGGTCGCCGAGCGCGAGCTGTACGAGGCGCACGTGGATCGGGTTTTCCGGCTCGTGTACCGGCTGGCCGGGGACGAGGAGCTGGCCCGGGACTTCACGCAGGAGGCGTTCATCCGGGCGTTCACGCGATTATCGGAGTTCCGGGGCGAGGCGGCGTTTTCGACGTGGCTGCATGCGATCGCGGTGTCGGTCACGCTGAACGGGCTGCGGAAGGTGAAGCGGTTTCGGGCCCACGAGGTGGAGCTCGAGGAGGCGGTTTCGTTCGGCGAGAGCGGGTCGGACGCGGATCCGGACCTGAAGGCGCGGCTGCGGCGGGCGATCGATGCGCTTCCGGAGCTCTACCGGGTCGTGTTCGTGATGCACGACGTGGAAGGCTACACGCATGAGGAGATCGGCGAGGTGTTGGGCGTGGCGCCGGGGACATCGAAGGCCCGGCTCTCGCGCGCGCGGGCGCGGCTGCGTGCGGCGCTGGCGGACTACGCCGGGGAGGGGATCGCGTGAGCCGTAGCTGGCTGGACGAGCGGGTGCGGGAGCTGGCGCGGAAGCACTACAACGTCCCGCCGGCGGCGCCGCGCGAGGCGATGTGGGCGCGGATCGAGGCGGCCCGCCGGGAGGCGCGGGGGCGGCAGCGGGGCGGGAGATGGGCGGCGTGGGTGGGGTGGGGGGTGGGGCTGGCGGCCATGCTGGCCCTGGGGATCGGGCTCGGCCGGCTCACGGTCGAGCGGGCGCCGGCGCCGGGCGTCGCGCAGGCGCCGGCCAGCGACTCGCCGCTTTTGCCGCCGGCGGGACGGGTGGAGCCGCACCCGGCGCCCCCGGAGATCGGGGAGCGCCGGGGCGGGGAGGCCGAAGCGCTCCCGGCGCCGCGCGTGCGGGCCAGGGCGCGGGAGCGTGCTCCGGCGGGCGCCCGCGAGCCGCGCCGCGCCACCCCGGCCCCCAACCCGTCTCTGGCCTACCGGCTGGCTGCGGTCCACGCGCTCGGCCAGGCCGAAGCGCTCCTGACCTCGTTCCGCGTGGACGCGCGCCAGGGCCAGGTGGACCCCCAGGTGCTGTCCTGGGCGCGGGAGGTCCTCTCGAACACCCGCCTGCTCCTCGACTCGCCAGCCGCAGAGGACCCGCAGATCCAGGGTCTCCTGGAGGACCTCGAGCTGGTGCTCGTCCAGATCGTCCAGCTCGCCGGGAAGGCGCCAGAAGAAGAGGAGCTGGACTGGATCGGGCAGGCGCTCGAGCAGCGCGACCTGCTCCCGAGACTCCGCGCGGCCGTCCCGCCCGGTCCGCCGGTGATGGGTACGTGAGGAGACGACCGATGGGGACGAGAACGAAGATCCTGACCAGTCTGATCCTGCTGCTGGGGGTGGCCGGGGGCATCTCCGCGCAGAGCGGGCCGAGCCCCTCCCGTTCCACCGCGCCCGAGGGCCGCAAAGCCCCGCCCCCCGCCTGGCAACCCGGCGACCCGGCCGACTCGCTCTACACCGCCGCGCGGGAGGCGCTCAACCGCGGCGATTACCGCCTGGCGGCCAAGCTGTTTGCCGAGATCGTCGAACGCTTCCCCGACTCCTCCTACGCCCCGGACGCCCTCTACTGGCAGGCGTTCGCGCTCTACCGCATCGGCGGGAGCGACGACCTCCGCAACGCGCTCCGCGCCCTCGAGCTGCAGCGCACGCGGTACCCGCAGGCCGCCACACGCGGCGACGCAGACGCGCTGGCCGTTCGCATCCGCGGCGCGCTCGCCTGGCAGGGCGACGCCAAGGCGGCCAAGGAGCTCTTCGAGGTCGCAAACGCCCTCACCCTGGCCGAGGCCGAGGTCGCAAAGGCCGTCGCCGAGGCGCAGGCCGAGGCCGCACGCGTCAGCAAGGACGCGGTCCAGCAGGCGGTTAGGCAAGCCATGGAGATCGCCACGAAGTCAGCCGGCTGGCCAATGCCTGGACCATGGGGAACGAGCGACACGTCGGCGGCCCGGTGTCCGGGCCAGGATAACGAGCTCCGCGTGGCCACGCTCAACGCCCTCCTCCAGATGGACGCCGACCGGACCCTGCCCATCCTCCGCCAGATCCTGGCCCGCAGGGACGAATGCTCCGCCTCCCTCCGCCGCAGGGCCCTGTTCCTGGTCTCACAGCAGCGGACCGCCGAGACGGAGGACCTCCTCCTCGAGGCGGCGCGGGAGGATCCCGATCCAGAGGTCCGGCGCCAGGCCGTGTTCTGGCTCTCGCAGGTGCCCTCGGAGCGGGCCGTGAGCGCGCTCGAGGAGGTGCTCGAGGAGTCCGACGACCCGGCGCTCCTGGACCGGGCGATCTTCGCCCTCTCGCAGCACCGGAGCCCGCGTGCCAGCCAGGCCCTGCGGCGCTTCGCCGAAAAGGAGGACGCCCCCGAGGACCTCCGCGAAAAGGCCGTCTTCTGGCTCGGACAGCACCGGTCGCCCGAGAACGCGGAGCTCCTCCGCAGCCTCTTCCGGCGCACGACCAGCCCCGGACTCAAGGAGAAGATCCTCTTCTCCCTCTCCCAGACGCCGGCCCCGGACAACCAACGCTGGCTCCTCGAGGTGGCCGCCGACCCGGAGGAGCCGCTCGAGGTCCGCAAAAAGGCGCTCTTCTGGGCAGGCCAGGGCGGCGCCCCGATCGAGGATCTCCTGAGCTTCTACGACCGGATCGAGGACCGGGGGGTGAGAGAGCAGCTCATCTTCACGTACGCGCAGCGAAAGGACCCGGCCGCGGTGGAGAAGCTCATGGAGATCGTCCGCACCGAGCGGGACCGCGACCTGCGCCAGAAAGCGCTCTTCTGGCTCGCCCAATCCGACGACCCCCGCGTCGTCGAGTTCTTCCAGCAAATCCTCACCCGGTAGCCTGTGCCCCCCATCGATTGACACCCGGCACGCGGCGCCGCGAACCCGCCGCGTCCGGGTCCCTACGGCGGGCTGCCGTTCCCGGCGGCCACGCCCGCCGAAGCCTGCGCTGCCTGCGGGCGGAGCCGCGGCATGCAACCCGACGCGCGCCCGGGCTGTCCAACTAGACGCCACGAAAACGTCGAGCTGATCATCGACCGGAGAGCAAAATGCGTCTCGCAATCACGAATTTATGCCTCGTCCTGCTCGCTGCAGCCGGCTTCGGCCCGGGGACCGCCGTGGCCGCGAGCCGTATGCAATCCGTTGAGCCCGACTCGCTGTCGAGGCCGGTGCCCGTGGCCCGGGTCACCGCCGCCCGGCTGAGCCAGCCGGTCGTGGTGGACGGGGCGCTCGACGAGCCGGCGTGGCAGCAGGCGAGCCCGATCACGGCCTTCATCCAGCGCGACCCGGTCGAGGGCGCGGCGCCGACGGAGAGCACCGTCGTCCGCATCGTCTACGACGACGAGGCGATCTACATCGGCGCGTGGTTGTACGACTCGGCGCCGGACTCGATCGTCGCCCGGCTGGGCCGCCGCGACACCGACACCAACTCCGACCGCTTCACGGTCTACCTCGATCCGTACCGCGACGGCCGGACCGGCTTCTACTTCCAGGTCGACGCCGCCGGCAGCATCGGGGACGGCATCCTGCTCAACGACGATTGGGACGACGACTCCTGGGACGGGGTATGGGAAGCCAAGGTCCGGCGGGACGCGCGCGGCTGGACCGCGGAGTTCCGCATCCCGTACTCGCAGCTCCGCTTCCACGATAGGGAGCGGCACGTGTGGGGCGTGAACTTCCGCAGGGAGATCGCCCGGAAGAACTAGAGCGACTACCTGGTCTTCACGCCGAGGGGCGGGAGCGGCTTCGTTTCCCGCTTCCCCGAACTGGTCGGGATCGAGGGGATCGCGCCGCCGCGGCGGCTGGAGCTGCGCCCCTACCTGACGACCAAAGCGGCCTACACGCACCACGAACCCGGGGATCCTTTCAACGATGGCTCGACCTACACGCCGGGGATCGGTGTCGATCTCAAGGTGGGGTTGGGGAGCAATCTCACGCTGGATGCGACGATCAACCCCGATTTCGGGCAGGTCGAAGTGGACCCCGCGGTGGTCAACCTGAGCGACGTGGAGACCTTCTTCCAGGAGAAGCGGCCTTTCTTCATCGAAGGCGCGAGCATCTTCAACTTCGGCCGCGGCGGGTCGAACAACTTCTGGGGGTTCAACTGGGGCGAGCCGATCTTCTTCTACACGCGGCGGATCGGCCGGGCGCCGGAGGGGGAGGTGCCGGAGAGCGAATTCACGCGCAGGCCGGAGGGGACGAGCATCCTGGGCGCGGCCAAGCTCACGGGGATGCTCGGCGAGAGCTGGAGGATCGGGATGGTGCACGCCGTGACCGCGCGCGAGTACGCGGAGGTCCAGCAGGGCGGAGTGCGCGACCGGGTCGAGATCGAGCCGCTGGCCTACTACGGCGTGCTGCGCACCCAGCGGGAGTTCGGGTCTGGGCGACAGGGGCTCGGCATGCTCGCCACCCTCACGGCCCGCAGCTTCGACGATCACCGTCTCCGCGACCAGGTCAACGCCGGCGCGCTGGTGCTGGGGCTCGACGGCTGGAGCTTCCTGGACGCCAGCCGGACGTGGGTCGCCACCGGCTGGATGGGCTTCAGCCAGGTGCGCGGGACCGCGGCGCGGATCACGGCGCTCCAGGAGAGTTCACTCCACTACTTCCAGCGGCCGGATGCCAGTCACATCGAGGTGGACAGCTCCGCCACCTCGCTCAGTGGCTTTGCGGCGCGCTTCACGATCAACAAACAGAAGGGGAACGTGATCTTCAACTCCGCCCTGGGGTTGATCGATCCGGGGTTCGACACCAACGACCTGGGTTTCAGCTGGCGGACCGACGTCATCAACGCGCACGTCGTCAGCGGCTACCGGTGGACCCGGCCGGGCCGGTTCGCCCGCGAAGCGAGCGCCTGGGGCGCGGTCTTCGGGAGCCGCGACTTCGAGGGGAACACCCTGTGGTTGGGCGTCGTCAACGGCGGCTACATCCAGTTCCCCAACTACCACCAGGTCGAGTGGTTTCTGGCGTATAATCCGGCCTCGAAGAACAACCGCCTGACCCGCGGCGGCCCGCTGACCCGGAACCCACCGGGCGGGGAGGCAGGGGTCTTCTGGGAGTCGGATGAACGCCACACCTGGGTCTTTCGCGCTGGGGTCGACGGGGGCCGCTACGGGGAGGATTCGCAGCGCTACTGGAGCGTCCAGGCCGGCGTAGAATGGAAGCCGGCTTCCAACGTGGCGCTCCGACTCGAGCCGCGCTTCCGGCGCTACCGCACGGCGAGTCAGTGGGTCGACGCTTTCGAGGACACCACCGCGGCGGCCACGTTCGGGCGGCGCTACGTCTTCGCCGACATGGACCAGACCGAGCTCTCTGCCGATACGCGGCTCGACTGGACGTTCACGCCGAATCTCAGCCTGCAGCTCTACGCGCAGCCGCTCTTCTCCACCGGCGACTACGAGAACTTCAAGGAGCTCGCCCGTCCGGGTAGCTACGCCTTCCGGCGCTACGGGGAAGACGGCTCGACCTTCTCCCCGGAAACGTACGAGGTGGATCCGGACGGCCCGACCGGGCCCGCCGCGCCGTTCCGGCTCGAGGACCCGGACTTCAACTTCCGGTCGCTTCGCGGGAACATGGTGCTGCGCTGGGAGTTCCGCCCCGGGTCGACGCTCTACCTGGTCTGGACCCAGACGCGTTCCGAATCCGAGACGATTCCCGAGTTCCGTCTGGCGCGCTCAGCCTCGCGGCTCTGGGACGCCGAGCCGGACAACATCCTCGTGGTCAAGATGACCTACTGGTGGACGCCATGAGCGGGTAGGGCGGGGAGGCGCGCAGGCGACGCGAGACCCGTGCATCCGCGAGTGAAGTTGCGTATCTTCCCGACAGGGGTCCGCGGACCTGAAGGGAGGGCTGGACCGTGCCAATCGCGAGCATCAACCCCGCCACCGGCGAGACGCTGCAGACCTTCGCCGAGCTCACGGACGCCGAGCTGGACGAGCGGATCGCGCGCGCCGAAGCGGCGTTCCGGCGCCACCGCCGCACCTCCTTCGCCGAGCGCGCCGAGAAGATGATGCGCGCGGCCGAGATCCTGGACGCAGAGGCCGAGCGGCTCGGGCGGCTCATGACCGAGGAGATGGGCAAGCCGATCCAGGCTGCCGTCGCCGAGGCGAAGAAGTGCGCCTGGGTCTGCCGCTACTACGCGGAGAACGCGGAGCGGCACCTGGCGGACGAGGTCATCGAGACCGAGGCCGACCGGAGCTTCGTCCGCTACCTCCCGCTCGGGCCGGTGCTGGCCATCATGCCGTGGAACTTCCCGTTCTGGCAGGTCTTTCGGTTCGCCGCGCCCGCGCTCATGGCCGGCAACGTCGCCTTGCTCAAGCACGCCTCGAACGTCCCCCGCTGCGCCCTCGCCATCGAGGACCTCCTCCTGCGCGCGGGGTTCGAGGAAGGCGTCTTCCAGACGCTGCTGATCAGCTCCGCACGGGTTCCGCGCATCCTCGCCGATCCGCGGGTCAAGGCGGCCACGTTGACCGGCAGCACGCCCGCGGGGCGAAGCGTCGCGAGCCACGCGGGCCAGCATATCAAGAAGACGGTGCTCGAGCTCGGCGGCAGCGACCCGTTCATCGTCATGCCCAGCGCGGACCTCGAGACCGCGGCCCGGGTCGCGGTCCAGGCGCGCGTCATCAACAACGGTCAGTCCTGTATCGCGGCGAAACGCTTCATCGTGCACCAGGACGTGTACGATGACTTCGCGGAGCGATTCGTCCGCGGCATGGAGGCGCTCCGGGTCGGCGACCCCATGGACCCCGCGACCGACGTCGGGCCGCTCGCCACTGCCGAGATCCTGGAGGGCGTGGAGCAGCAGGTCCGTGACACGGTGGCGGCCGGGGCCCGGGTCCTGACCGGCGGCCAGCGCCTCGACCGGCCAGGGTTCTACTACGCGCCCACGGTCCTGGTCGACATCCCAAGGAACTCGCCTGCCTACACCGAGGAGATCTTCGGCCCCGTCGCCTCCCTCTTCCGGGTCAGAGACATCGACGAGGCCATCGAACTGGCCAACGACTCGCCCTTCGGCCTGGGGAGCAGCGCCTGGACGCGCGACGCCGCCGAGGCCGAGCGGTTCATCAACGAGCTCGAAGCCGGGCTCACCTTCATCAATGCGATGGTCGCCTCGGACCCCCGACTCCCGTTCGGCGGGGTCAAGGAGTCCGGGTACGGGCGTGAGCTCGCCGCGCAGGGGATCCGGGAATTCACCAACATCAAGACGATCAGCGTGAAACTGCAGAGGGGCGAGACGCGCAGCGCGACGGAGTAGCGCGTCCCCTCCCCGGCCGCCGTCCCGGCTGTGCAGCCGGGGCCCCCGACCGCCCGGGCCCCTGGCATCCCACCGTTCGCTCCCGGCGCCGGCGGCCGCGTCCGGCCGCACCGGACACCCGGAAGGGAGGAAGAATGGGCACCCGGAATGGCTTCGACCGGCTCGTCGAGCTCGAGCTCGACCGCGACATGCCGCCGTCGCGCGACCCCACCTGGCTCTACGACGCGCCTGGCGACCTCTTCGGCCTCGCCCTCTCCGGAGGCGGAATCCGGAGCGCCACCTTCAACCTCGGACTCCTGCAGGGGCTCCACGCCCGGAACCTGCTCCGCTGCTTCGACTACGTCTCCACCGTCTCCGGCGGCGGGTACATCGGCGGCTTCTGGAGCGCATGGCGCCACCACAACGCCGGCGACCCGGGCAGGCTCTTCCCCTCCACCGGCCGGGCCGACGAGGGCGAGGACGGGGCGCTGGACCCGCAGGCGGACGGCCGGCGGCGCGCCGAGCCCCCCGAGATCGCCCACCTGCGCGCCTTCAGCAACTTCCTCAACCCACGCATGGCGCTGTTCAGCTTCGACACCGGCCGCATGGCGGTCGCCCTCGTCAGCGCCGTGATCCCGTCCCTCCTGGCCGCCTGCTCCCTGATCGCCCTCGTCCTCCTGGCCTGGCTCGCGGCCATGCGGATGCTAATGGCCCCGCCGGCACACGCCTGGCCCCTCTCCTGGATCGGCCAGGAGGCCGCGCTCTCCACCGGGTTCCTCTCCCTCGTCACCCTGGCGTTCCTCTTCGCCTGTGAGATCCTCTGGCGCAGGACGGAGCCGGCGCGCGAGGACCTCCGGGCTTACACCGGCGCGACGATCCTCTCCCTCACCGTGGTGTTCGTCGCCTGGCTGGCGTGGGGCCTCCCGCTGGCGCGCTCGATCGCTGCCTATCCCCAGGGCGGGATCCTGCCATCCTACGAATCGTGGCGCGCCGGCTTCCTGCCACTCGCGCCCTGCGTGGCATGGGCGGCCGCATCCCTCGCGCTCGTGCTGCGCCGGCTGCTCGTCTCCCGCTGGGAGCCACGGCCGTGGACCCCCGCTTACGACCGGGTCCTCAGCCGCTTGATCCTGCTGATCGCCGCGAACGGCGCGATCGGCGGCATCCTGTGGCTGGCCGCCCGGCTCGAGCCGGGAGAGGCGTTCGGCCTGAAGACGGCAGTCGGCTCCCTCGCCGCCGGCGGCGTGGCGGGCGCGTTCGCCTGGCTCCAGAAGCTGCTGGGCGGACAGCCGAGCAAGCCCACGACCGCGCGCACGCTCGAACGCCTGAAACCGGTCGCCCCACAGCTCCTGGCCTACGTCGCGGTCTTCGTGATCGTCCTGCTGGTCGCGATGCTGCTCCTGCGGCCGTTCGTCGACCTCCGGGTGAAAGCCGGCGCCGCCGCGCTGGTCACCGCGCTCACCCTCCTCTTCTTCGATCCGAACCGCGTCGGGCTGCACGCCTTCTACCGTGGCCGGCTGGCGCGGGCGTACCTGGGCGCGGCGCGCGCGTCGAAAGGGGGAGTCGGCGCGTTCGACGAGCGGCCCGAGGACGACCTCCCCCTCACCGATCTGAGAGGCAGCCGGCCGGTCCACCTCCTCTGCTGCGCCGCCAACGCGCTCAGCGCCGACGAGCAGTTCCTCAACCTCCGCCGGGGCGCCGAAAGCGCCGTCTTCTCGCCGATCGGCTTCTCGGTCGGCGCGAGCTGGCGGGAGTGGCGCCCGGGCCAGCCGGTCGCCAGCCTGGCCGCCGCGATGACGACGTCGGGCGCCGCGTTCAACTCGCAGATGGGCTCGTGGTCCGTCCGGCTGGGCGCCGCGGCCGTCTTCCTGATGGCCGCGCTGAACCTTCGCCTCGGCCTCTGGTGGCCCCACCCGACGGCCAGGGACACGCGCCTCTCCTCACGCCTCCCGGGCCTGCGGTTTTATCTCGAGATGCTGGGCATCTCACGCGCGGCAGGCCCGGCCGTGCACCTCTCCGACGGCGGACACTTCGACAACACCGGGATCTACGAGCTGATCCGCCGCCACTGCCGCTACATCCTGGCCTCGGACTGCGGGGCCGACCCCGACCTGGCGTTCGACGACTTCGGCAACCTGGTCCGGCGGGTGCGCGAGGACTTCGGCGTCGAGATCCAGATCGACCTCTCGCCGCTGCGGCCGGGAGCGAACGGGCTGGCGCGCCAGCCCATGGTCGCGGGCGACATCCATTACCCGAACGGGGACACGGGCGTCCTGCTGCTGATCAAGCCGACGCTGGTCGGGCAGGAGCCGGTCGACATCGCGCAGTACCGGCGGCGCAACCCCGGGTTTCCGCACGAGAGCACGGGGGACCAGTTCTACGATGAGGCGCAGTGGGAGTCCTACCGGCGGCTGGGCGAGCACGCGGCGCAGGTGGCGTTCCGGTTCGTTGAGGGCGAGGTCCCGGAGCAGGAGCTGGAGAAGGAGAAGGCGCGGTGCGCGAGGGTGTTCACGCGGGCGCGCTTCATCTGGATGCCTGCGCCCGCCACGCTGGTGGAACGGGTGGACCGGATCTCGGCGCGCACCGCCGATCTCGAGGCGCTCCTCGGCGATCCGGGCGCGGCGAGGCTGGCGCAGCAGGTGTACGCGGAGGCCGGCGATGCCGGGCCGGAAGCGGGGCAGCGGGCGGCGGATCTCGCGTCGCCGAAGGAGCTCGTGGCCCTCATCCGCGTGCTGCGGCAGGCCGTCATCCGGATGGAGGAGCTCTACCACCTGGCCGAGCTGAACACGCGTTACAACCACCCGCTCAACCTGGGGACGGTGAACGCGCTCGCCCGGTGGGCGCACGCTCCGCTCTTCCGCGCGGCCTGGCCTTTGCTCAGGTGCCTGCACTCGGCGCCGTTCGTCCAGTTCATGGAAGACCGCTTCGGGCTGCGGGCGGTGGGTTCGGCGCACCGGGAGGTCTTCCGGCTGGTGGAGGCGCGGGGCGACGGGGTGCGGCCTGGCTTTGCGCTCGCGGCCTGGCGGCGGCAAGGGGGCCGACTCGGGCCCGGCGACCTGGTCTGGTCCTATCGGCTCCGGCTCTGCTACGAGGGGCGGGTGCTGCACCGCATCCAGGCGGCGATCGTTCGGGCGCGGCGGCTGGACGACCTGCTCGTCTGGGACTCCAGGGACTTCTTCGTGCCGCCGGGTCTGTGGGGCGTCGGGATCGGCGAGCGTTTTCTCGCCGATCTGATCGCCGCGGTCGGCAGGCGCGGCGAGGCGAAGTGGCTGGTGGTGCGGGTGACGCCGCCCGAGGGGACCGGCCCCGCGGTCCGCAAGGGAACCACCGATCTCACCCAGCTCTACCGGATCGCTGGCTTCGCCGACGTGCTACAGCACGCGGGGGCGCTCGTCCTGCCCGATGGCCGGGGCCGCAGACTGGCATCGCGGAGTGCCCTGGACACGCTCCTCGGCGGGGCGGCCCCCGGCGCCCGGTGGCTGGCCAGGCCGTGCGCGGTGGCGTGGGAGGGGGTGGGGGAGGGGAGGGAAGCGACCACGCTCGATGCCGAAACCCCTCTTCCGTGACCGACGCCGCCGCCGGGAACGGACACCCCGGCCGATTTGTATATCGTTACACCGCCCGGATCTATAACATCGCAACATTGTCGCCGGACGCTCGACCGCCGGCCCGGACCACCCGTCCGGGCCCGTCGCGGCCCCGTGTCATCGGCGCGGCGAAACAGCCTGTGCGAGCCGCAGGGTTCGCGGGCAAGGCCTGGCCCGGGCCGGCGCCAGGACCGCGGTGGTCTGGCCGACAGGGAGGAGCCTGCCGGGATGGGCGCATCGAGGCTGCCGGCCCGACGCGCGCCCCGTCCTGCACGCCAGAGAGCCGACCGGCGGCTCCGGCGAAGGCACCGGGCCCGCCATGGATGGCCGCCTCACAGGGCAACGCCCGGCCGGGCGCGACGTTACGCTCCCGGCGCCAGTTCCGGGTCGCCCGATCCCACCTGGCCGGCTCTGGACTGGACGAACCCCTCTCGAGGGGGTAAGCTTCGGCAAAGAGTCACCGGTCCGGGCGGCGCAGGCTGAAGCGCGCAGGCGGGGCACCGCTCCGCCGGGCCTCGCACCACCACTTCCGAGGAGCCACAGGCCGGCTCACCCGCGCCGTGCCTGGCGCCTGCGGGACCACGTTCCATGACGGAAGAACCATGTCGCGACACCGGGTCCTGCTGCCCTTTTCCGTATCGCTGCTGCTCGGGCTCGTCTCCCCATCGCCGGTCAGCATCCCCCAACGACTCGCCGGCGACCGCGTCCCGGACGCGCCGCCCGGATCCGCGGACCTCTCACGCTACCTGCGTCTGGCCGCCGACCAGCCCGAAAAGAGCCGCGTCGTCGCGGAGCTGCGGCGAGGCCTGGAGCTGAGTCGTGCAGGCGACGCACCGGCCGCGATCCGAACCTTCCAGCAGGTGGCCGCTACCGCCCCGGGGCTCCAGGACTGGACGCACGTCTTCGCCGCCCAGGCCGCGGCCCGGGCTGGCGACACTGCCGGCGTTCGCCAGCACTTGGAGGCGACCGAGCCGGACCTGGCACGGGAATGGGGGTGGCGCGCCCGGACCATCGGCCACCAGAACGCAAAAGATCTGGCGGGCGCCCTCCAGGCGGCCGAGAGCGGGGCCGGCACGGTCGAGTACGCCAGCAGGCGCGCAGAGGCGTGGAAGTACGCAGGCCAGATCCGGCTCCTCATGGGTGACACCGTGGCCGCAAGCGTGGCGTTTCGCCGCGCCATGGAGGTCGCGCCGTTCTCCTCCGCGGCCGTCGAAGCGGCTCGGCTCCTCGGGGCATTGCCCGGAATCCTGCCCGAAGATCGGCTCCAGATCGGCCGGGTATACCTGCGCCACAGCAACTACGACCGTGGCGTCGCCGGCCTCGAGGCTTACCTCGCTTCCGGCCGCGGAACGCGAGCCGAACGCGACGCGATCCGCCTCGAGCTGGGACGCGCTCTCTTCGAGGCACGGCGCTACGCGGCGGCGGAACGGCGGCTGCTCGGCCTCACGGATGACGGAACCGCGCCCGACATCGCCGCCCAGGCTCTCCTCCTCGCCGGCCGGGCCCAGTACCGCCAGGGTAAGGAGGCAGAGGCACGCGCAACCCTGGCCCGCGTCGTCGAGCGCTTCCCTCGAGAGCCCAGCGCCATCGAGGCCCTCTACATCCTGGCCGACCTGGACCACGACGCCGGAGACCTGACCCGCGCCCGCGAACGCTTCCAGCGCGTCCTCCAGGCGGCGACGGGCACGGAAAGGGCCGCCATCGCGGCCATGCGGCTCGGCGGAATGGCCTTCGTCGCGGGTGACTACGAGGCCGCGGCTCGCGTCTTCGAGAGTACCCGAGCCCAGTTCCTGTCCACGCGCTACCGTCAGCAGGCCGCCTACTGGGCCGGCCGTGCCTACGCCGCGCTCGGCAACGAAAGCCTCGCTCGCGAGCGCTTCGCCGAAGCGCGCGACGCAGACCCGGTCTCGTATTACGGGATGCGCGCCGCCGAACTACTCGGCGACACCGCCTGGCAGATCCCCCTCGCCCCCGAGCCGTCGACCGGCGAGGACGCCGCAACGGAGGTCAGGGGCGCCATCTTCCGGCTCGATGTCCTCCGCGAGCTCGACCTCACCGAGGCCAGCCAGTTCGAGATGGATCGGCTGAAGCGTTACTTCGCCGATCGCCGGGACGCCCTCTACGCCCTCGCCGAAGCCTTCAACGCGCGAGGCGAGACCTACACGGGAATCCGGCTCGGCCGCGAGCTCTACCAGGCCGAGGGCGCGTGGAACCCACGCCTCCTCCGGATCGTCTACCCCTTCCCCTACAGCGACCTGATCAAACAGGAAGCGGCACGGTACGGACTGGACCCCTTCCTGATCGCCGGCCTCATCCGGCAGGAGTCGATGTTCAACCCACAGGCGGTGAGCGCCGCAGGCGCCATCGGCCTCATGCAGCTCATGCCGTCCACGGGCCGGACGCTCGCCCGAGCGATGGGGGTGAAGTCCTTCAGGACCGCAGACCTCAAGCGGCCCGAGCTCAACATCCGGCTCGGGACCCGCCACGTGGCGAACCTCCTGAGGGCCTACGGCGGGAACTGGACCGAGATGCTGGCGGCCTACAACGCAGGGGCGAGTCGCGTGGAGCGCTGGCGGCAGTTCCCGGAGTATCAGGACCCCGAACTCTTCGTCGAGCGGATCCCGTTCCAGGAAACCCGCGAGTACGTGAAGGTCGTGCAGCAGAACGCCCGGTGGTACGCCGCGCTGTACGGTGAGGGCACCCTGGGCCGGAGATAGCAGCCATGGCGGGGCGGCGCCAGGGGGCGCCGGCCCCGCCGCACCGCGCCGCCGTACGGCCATCGGCCGACAGGCGCAGAATGTGCACCATGCCCGCTGCCGGCGAACTCGGTCGGTGGCGCGGAATCCCCCGGCGCCGACCCCTCCGACGCGATTGACCCTCACCGAACGGAAGGTGCCACTCAACCCATGAAACGCGGCGAGGACCCCGACTCCGGTCACCGCACGCCGCAGGACCGGATCGTGACGGAACAGTTCCAGCTGTTCGTCGACGCCGTGGTCGACTACGCCATCATCATGCTCGATCCGGAGGGCCGCATCAGCACCTGGAACCGCGGCGCCGAGCGGATGCTGGGGTACACGGCCGACGAGGTCCTCGGCAAGCACGTCTCGATCCTCTTCACGGAGCAGGACCGGCGGCGCGGGCATCCCGAAGAAGAGCTGCGCATCGCGGCCGAGCAGGGCCGGTACGAGGAAGAAGGCTCCAGGGTCCGCAAGGACGGGTCGGTGTTCCCGGCGCTCGTCACCATTACCCCGGTCCGAGATGAGAACGACCGGCTCCTCGGCTTCGCAAAGGTGACGCAGGACCTGTCCGAACAGGAGAGCCGTGAAAGGGTCGCCCGCCTCCTCGTCGACTCGAGCCGCATCCTCTCCGAATCCCACGATTACGAGGCGACGGTCCCGAAAGTCGTGCGCCTGGTCGTGCCGACGTTCGCCGACTGGTGCGCCGTGGACGTGGTCGAGGCCGGGGCGATCCGCCGCCTCGCCACGGCACACGCCGATCCTGCCCGGGAAGGCCTCGTGCGCGAGCTGGCACACTACTTCTCGCCGGAGGCGCGCGCGGTCATCGACGTGCCCCGGGTGATCGAGACCGGCCGGCCCGAGCTCTTGCCCGAGATCCCGGACTCGCGCCTTCTCGAAACCGCGCGCGACGACGAGTACCTGCGTCTCCTCCGGCAGCTCCGGCCGAGGTCCGCCATGATCGTGCCGCTCGTCACCCGTGGCCGCGTGCTCGGCGCGCTCACCCTCGTCGCCGCGGAGTCGGGCCGGCGATTCGACGAGGAGGACCTGCCGTTCGCCGTCGCACTCGCGGACCGCATCGCGGTGTCGATCGACGTCGCGCGCCTGCTGTCGGAGGCCGTGCAGGGCCGAGGCGAGGCGGAACGGAGAGCGAGACAGGAATTCGCGCTTCGCAAGGCGCTCGAGGCCGTGTCCGCGAGCTTTACCGTCTCCTCGGTCATCCGCGAGATCGCGGAGGGCGCGGTCCTGGCCACCAACGCCGACGGCACCGCGGTCGAGCGCATCCACTTCGGCAGGGGCGAGGTCGAGGTCGTCGCCGTCGCGGGAGAGCTCAAGTTCCCCCTCGGCAGGCGGCTCCGCTACCACGGCTCGCTGGCCCAGCGCGTGACCGAGCGCGCCGAGCCGCTGCTGATCCCGAACCTGGCGGAGACGACGGAGCCAGTTCCCGCGTACTGGCGAGAGACCTGCGGGGACTGCTCGCTGCTGGTCCTGCCGCTCCTCGACTCGGGCGAGGCGATCGGGGCGCTGATCCTGCTCCGGAAGCCGGAGAAGATGATCTTCCGCGACGACGAGCTCGAGCGAGCCTCGAGCTTCGCGTACCTTGCCGCCCTCGCGTTCCGCAAGATCCGCCTCCTCGAAGAACCGGAGCGACGCCGCAGGGAGCTGCTCGAAGTGATGGAGAGCCGGTCCCGCCTCATGCGCGGCTTCTCGCACGACGTGAAGAACCCGATCGGCGCCGCTGCGGGGATGCTCGATCTCCTCAAGGACGGCGCCCTCGGCGACCTGGAGCCGAAGCAGCGGGACGCCATGGAGCGGGCCCGCCGGGCGCTCGCCAGTGCGCTCCGGCTGATCGACGACCTGCTCGAACTTGCCCGCGCCGAGGCGGGCGAGATCGATATCCGCTTGGAATCCGTGGACCTGCGGCAGCTCGCCCACGAGATGGTCGAGGAGTACCGCGCCCCCGCCGAGGCCAAGGGCCTCGAGATCGAGGCACGGTTCCCCGAGGAGATTCCGGTCATCGAGAGCGACTCCGGCCGGATCCGGCAGATCCTCGGTAACCTGCTCTCGAACGCGGTCAAGTACACGGAACGGGGCAGGATCACGGTCCGGGTCGAGGTGCGGGAGGATGGGGCGGCGCCGCGCGCCGGCCGCTGGCTGGCCATCGACGTCTCGGACACCGGCCCGGGCATCCCCAAGGACAAGCAGAAGCTGCTCTTCCAGGAGTTCAAGCGCATCGAGCCCAGCGCCGGGCGCGGCACCGGCCTTGGCCTCGCCATCAGCCGGGGCATCGCTCTCGCGCTCCACGGCGACATCACCGTGCACAGCGAGCCCGGCCGGGGCTCCACCTTCACGCTCTGGCTGCCGATGGGTCGAGAGGCGCAGGCGGAGCGCCGCGCCGCTACGGCCGATTGATCCTCATCGCCGCGACGGCCATTCTTCCGGCCGGTCCTGACGAATTCGCGTGAACCGGCATCGTTCCGGCGGAGGGGGACCACCCCGCCGAAACGATGCCGGCCCACGCGAATCTGGGATTCTACTCGTACCGGAGCGAAACGATCGGGTCCAGCCGGGCTGCCCGGCGAGCGGGCCAGAGCCCGAAGAACACCCCGACGCCGCCCGCGAAGGCGAAGGCCGCCAGCACCGCCTCCGGCGCCACCGCCGTGTTCCAGCCGGCCGTCTTCTGGAGGACCGTCGCGGCGCCGATCCCGACCAGGACGCCGAGCGCCCCGCCGGCCAGGCAGAGCACCAGCGCCTCGATCAGGAACTGCAGCAGGATGTCGCGCCGCCGGGCGCCGAGCGCCTTGCGCACCCCGATCTCACGCGTGCGCTCGGTGACCGACACGAGCATGATGTTCATGATCCCGATCCCGCCGACGACCAGGGAGACCAGCGCGATCCCCGCCAGAAGGAACGAGAACGTCTTCGTCGTCTCCTGGAACGTCGTGAGGAGCGTCGCCTGGTTGCGCACGTTGAAGTCAGCCGGCTCGCCGGGCCGGATCCGGTGCTCGCGCCGCAACACCCGATCGATGTCGGCCATCGCCACGTCCATCGCCTTCTCGCTGGTCGCCTGGACGTAGATGGCCGACACCCATTCGGTCCCGAAAACCCGGAACTGGGCGGTCGCCAGGGGGATGTAGATCGCTTCGTCCGGGTTGTTGAAGCCCTGCTCTCCCTTCTCCTTCAGGACGCCGATCACCTCGAAGGGGATCCCCCGGATCTGGATCGTCTGTCCGAGGAGCGACGTCGTCGAGCTCAGGCCCAGGCGCTCACCGACCCGCCAGCCGAGGACGGCCACGCGGCGGCGGCCGCGTTCCTCCCCGTCGGTGAAGAAGCGACCCGCCGCGAGCGAGTGGTTGTTGATCCGGAAGTAGCTGGGCCAGACGCCCACGATTTGGGTGTTGGAGTTGGCCTTCCCGTAGCTGACCTGCAGCCGCCGCTGCATCTCCGGCGTGACATCGCGGATCGCACGGGTTGGCTGCAGGAGCAGCGCCTCGGCATCCTTCGCGGTCAGCCTCGCGTCTCCCCGGTCGATCCCGCCGAAGAACGCCTGCCCCGGACGCACGGTGAGCACGTTCGTGCCGAGGCGGGCCAGTCGTTCCTCGACCGCCCGCTGAGCCCCCTCACCCAGGGCCACCATCGTGATCACCGCGGCGATCCCGATGATGATCCCGAGCATCGTGAGGAACGAGCGCAGCTTGTTCGCGTAGATCGCGCCGAGTGCTACGCGCAGGATCTCACCGAACAGCATGGCTCACCGTCCTTGCCCGCCGCCCGCGCCGCCACGGTTGCCCGAGCCGCCACGGCCGCCGCCGGGCCCCCCGCCGCCCGGCCCACCGCCGAACATCGGGTTGGCCGCCCGCTGACGAATGCGGTTCTCGAACTCCTGCTGCTGCTGCTGGAGGCTGGCCACCGAGATCAGATACACCTTCTCGCCCGGCTCCACGCCGCGGATCACCTCGGTGTAATCCCAGTCGTTGACCCCGAGCAAGACCATCCGCGGCTCGGGACCCTTCGGCGTCGCTACGAATACCACGCCCGGACGCACGTCAGGCGACCGACCACCGGCCGGCCCCCCGCCCAGCCCCGCCATCCGCCCCTGCCCCCGACCGCCGCCCAGCTGCGACCGGCACCGCTGGAGCAGCGCACGGTCCGACTCCGACAGATTGTTCCAGCCACCGCCCCGCAGCTTCTCCCGGAGCGACGCACACTCGGCGCTCACCCCCGACCCCTCCGCCGCCGGCCTGCCGGCCGCCGCAGCGTTCGGCCCCGCCGCGCCCGGCCCCCCGGGCCCACCGCCGCCCTGCGGGCCCGCCGCCCGGTTCCGCTGCAGCGCCTCCCGCACCTCGTCCTCGTCCAGCCCCAGCGCCGCGCCCGCAGCCGCGACATCCCGCATCCCCACCACCGCCGTGTTCGGGATCGTCACCACGTTCTCCCGCCGCGCCACCTCGATCTCGACTTCCGCGTTCATCCCGGGCTTGAGCAGCCGCTGCTCGTTCGTCAGCAGCACCAGCACCGGGAACATCGTCACGTTCTGCTCCACCACCGCCTGCGGCTCGATCTTCAACACCTCGCCGACGAACACCCGGCCCGGGTACGCCTCCACCGTCACCCGCGCCGTCTGCCCCGGCTGCACCTGCCCGATGTCCGTCTCGTCCACCAGCGTGCGGACCTGCATCTGCGACAGATCCGCCATCTTGAACAGCGTCGTGCCGCCCGAGATGTTCTGGCTCGCCGAGGCGATGATCTGCCCGATCTCGACACTCTCCTCGATGATCGTCCCATCGATCGGCGCGCGGATCGTCACATCCCCCATCCGCTCCCGCGCCAGCTCCAGGTTCGTCTCCGCCTTGATCAACTGCGCCCGCGCGTTCGCCTCATCCAGCGCAGCGGCCTCGTACTCCTGCTCCGTGATCGTGTTCGCCTTCAGCAGCTCCTCGGCCCGCTTCCGCTGCGCCTCCGCCGTCGCGAGCCGCGCCCGCGCAACCTCGAGATCCGCCTCCGCCTGCGCCAGACCGTTCCTCACGTCGCGCGGGTCGATCTCGGCCAGCAGCGTCCCGCGCTTGACCTCCATCCCGCTCTCCACGTAGATCCGGAGGATCTCGCCGGACGCCTTCGACTTCACCTCCACCACCCGGATCGGCTCGACCGTCCCCGAGGCCTCCACCCGAATATCCAGATCGCGCAGCTCCACCGTCGCGATCTCCGCCGCGCTGTTGTCACCATCCGTCGCCGCCGGGGCAGAGCCGCAACCCGCTGCCCATACAACCGCGACGAGCGCGGGCGACGCCGCAATGACCCTACTCACCCGATTCCTCACCGTTGCCCTCCGTGCTTTCATGCCTCAGTTCCGCTCGTCCCGCTCGATCAATCCGTCCCGTATGTAGATCCGGCGCTGGGCGTGCTGAGCGATGTCGGGCTCGTGGGTGACGAGGACGATCGTCTGCCCATCGCGGTGCAGCTCGGCGAAGAGCGCCATGATCTCCTCACTCGTCTGGCTGTCCAGATTCCCCGTCGGCTCGTCCGCAAGCAGG
>DATCLG010000107.1:0-39383 GCA_036564015.1 Longimicrobiales bacterium | reverse complement strand
TGGTCACCGGCGGCGACCGGAAACCGTTGATCTACTACAGGCGGGAGTACGGGTTGCCGCGGTGATCTGACCTATCGGACCGGCGAAGGAGGTGGCATGCGAACCGTGAACGAACGGGGAGCTCTTCGCTGGATCCGTGTGCTTGTTGAGCGGACCAGGCACCATTTTCCACTCTTGACCCGAATGGCCATGGCGATGCTCCGTATCGCCACGCACCTTCGGGCAGAGGGGCGGGAAAGCAGACCCCACGGGATCGCGTAGCGAGGATGTCACCGCCGATCGACGGGCCCTGCCCCTCACCCCTCTCCGCCGCCGGCGGCCCGATTTCGCTCGATCCATCGTGCAAACCGTCGGCAGACGCCCTCCTGCCCAAATCGCGACACCGGCCTGTTTGAATGGGTCATTCCCATTCGTCGCCGGAGCAACTTTGGAAAATGGTGCCTGGTCCGCACGCATCGGCACGCACCGACCGCTGGTCCGCACGGATCCCCACGCACCACCCCACCCTCTTGCCCACAAATGTTTTCCGCCTAAACTCGCACCCGACCCGCGCAGAACGTCGCCCCCGGCGCCCGGCGCGGCCTCGCCCTCCGGCGCGTCGATCGACGCGCCGGCCTCTCTGCCTGCACACATCGCGCGAACAAACCGCGCCTGCGCACCCGCAGGCCAGAATGACGCCGTTTTTTGTCACACCGTCCGCCGGTTGCGGACGAACGCCACCTCGTCACGGAGGCAGCCATGGCATACGTGGCCGTACCGCCCGGGGCTCCCGGAATCGTCGGTCTGCTGGAGGCCTTCCCCCACACCGCCCGGGCCCTCAACCAGCTCGCTCAGGTCCTGCTCCGGGGACCCTCGACCCTCACGCCCGGCGAACGCGAGATGATCGCCACCCATGTGTCGAGACTGAACGACTGCACCTTCTGCGCGAGCGCCCACGCCGCGGTCGCCCGGCATCTCCTCGATGACCCCAGCCCGGTCGACGCGCTCGGGGGCAAGCCCGAGGACGTGCCGGTCAGCGACAGGCTCAGGGCCCTCCTCGCCATCGCCGAGCAGGTGCAGCGCGGGGGCAAGTGCGTCACGGAAGAGCACATCGAGCGCGCACGGCGGCACGGCGCCACGGACCAGGAAATCCACGACACGGTCCTCATCGCCGCCGCCTTCTGCATGTTCAATCGTTACGTCGACGGCCTCGGCACCTGGGCGCCGAAGGACCCGGAGGTCTACGACTCCATCGGCGCGCAGCTCGCCGCGGAAGGCTACCCCACCTGAGGCCGCGGAGCGGCCGGTCGCGGGGTGGCCGGTGCCGGCACGGATCGCCAGCGGGGCGCGCCGTCGCGCCCCGCTACGGCTGTTCCGCCTCATTACCCTTCGCCTGACCCTTCCCGAGCGACGCGGCGTCCTGCCGTGTCGGCAGCACGGTACCGATGGCGATGGAGAACCCCGCCGCAGGGCTGAACTCCGCGAGCCCGCGGACGAGCGAGAGCGCGATCCATCGCTTCCGGCCGGCGCTGACGGACAGCCGCAGCTCGCGCAGCTCCTCCGTGCCCCGCGGCGGCCGGTAGTCCAGGCCGTCCTTCTGTCCGACCAGCTCGATGCGCGACGTCAGCCCCCCGCGCTGGTACGCCACGGCCAGCGCGTAGGACCAGACATCCGACTGCTCGAACTCCGGATCCCGCGTGCCGTGGATGCCGAGCCCGGATTCGGCCGAGAGCGCGAGGTTTCCGACGCGCCACCGGCCGGCGACGAGCGCGAAGAAGTCGGTCGCATCGCGCTCGAGGCCGACCCGGTTGTCGGTGGTCGGGAGCCGGGTCCCGAACCGAAGGGCGAGGTCGACCGGTCGATCGGCGGGGGTGAGCCGCACCGCGGTCGCCACCTCCCAGTCCCCAGCGTCCAGCCGGCGGCCGTCGCGGGCGGGCTTCACGCCCGCGACCGGCTCTTCGAGGCGGACCTCATCGTGGAAGACCCTGAGCGCGGTGCCGGACGCCTCGAAGAGGACGCGCCCGGTGCGCCAGGATGCCCGGACGAGGCCCAGCTCCCAGAGCTCTCCGCGCACGCCGGCGAGCGAGGCCCGCTGGCCGTCGAACATGGCCACGCCGAGCTCGAGCCGGACGGGCTCGGCCGCATCGAACGCCTGCCACTCTAGAGGATCGAGGGGCCGGAGCTGCGCGTCCGTCGCTCGAGGCAGTCCGAGCAGGAGAACGCAGCCAAGGAGGAGGCCGAACCTTCCCGCCCGCGCGCGGCCCCGGCGCGAGGCTGGCGCGGGTGCGCGCTGGAGCTCGACGGCGCGGGGGGAAGAGCGACGACGGGGAGCATCAGCGGTGGCCGGAAGCATGGCGGGGCATGGTCGTTCTCGTGCTGCAGGCGTGCCTCGCTCCGCCCCTGGATCCGCGCCCGGGGCGCGGCCGACCCGTTGCAAGCGGTGCGCCGGCGGCCGGTCCACCTGGGCCTGGCGCTGCGGCGTGGTTGGGTTGGGCCGTTCCCCTGTCGGGCGCCCGCCCTGCCGCCAGACGGTTCGGGGTCTCCGCGCGCCCAACCGCCCCGGCCCGTAAACACTCTTTCACCCTGGCGCGTCTAAGATTTGCGGACCGCGGCGAAAGCGTGGCCGGCCGCCACGCCCTGATCTCCCATGGACGGAGGGGGTTCCCGAATGCGCCTTTCTCGTGCGTGGATCGTCCTGCTGTGCTTCCTCGGCCTCCCGCGCGTGCTGGCGGCCCAGGAGGCGGACGTGCTGACGGGCCGGGTCGTGGACGCCGATGGCAGGCCCGTGGTCGGCGCGCGTGTCGAGGCGATGTCGATCGAAACCGAGATCACCCGCTCGGTGCTGACCGACTCGAACGGCCGCTACATGATCCTCTTCCCTGACGGCGGCGGCCGCTACGTGCTGCGCGTCTCGTTCATCGGCATGGCCCCGGTGGTGCGCACGGTGGTGCGGGAGGCGGAGGAGGAGCTGCTGGTGGCGGACGTGACGCTGGCCCCCGAGCCGATCGCGCTGGAGGCGATCACCGTCCAGGCGCCGGGCCGCCCGCCCGGCAGGGGGGACGCTGGCGAGGAGTCCACAGACCTGCCGCAGGAGCTGGTCAACCGCCTGCCGCTGCCGGACCTCGACCCCAACACGCTCGCCCTGCTCGCGGCGGGCGTGGTCGCCACCGAGCTCGACTCGCTGAGCGGCCGCATGGGCTTCTCCGTGGCCGGCATGAGCGAGTTGCTCAACCAGATCACGCTCGACGGCATCATCCTGGGGGAGGGCGGGCTCGCGGTCCCGGAGGAGGGCGTCCGCCGCACCCAGGTCACGACCAGCACGTTCGACGTCTCGCGCGGCGGATTCGCCGGCGGTCAGGTCTCGATGACGACGGCGCGCGGGAACAACCGGACCGCGGGCTCGCTCTCCTACCGCCTGGATGACGACGCGCTGCAGTTACGGTCGGTCGCGACGGCGAACGCCTTCACCCGCCACAACCTGGGCGGCTCGATCGGCGGGCCGATCATCCGCAACCGGCTCTTCTACAACTTCGCCTTCCAGTTCGCGCACAACACCGACCACCGTTTCGCCCTGGCCGCAGACGACCCGCTGGCCGCCGAGCGCTCGGGCGTGAGCGTGGACTCGATCGCGCGCTTCCTCTCGATCCTCCAGGGGCGCTACGGCGTGCCCACGGCGGGCCAGACCGGCCCGTACGACCAGCTCGGCCGCGACCTGCGCCTCCAGGGGCGGCTGGACTGGAACATCGTGCAGTCGCGGGCGCAGTCTCACACCCTCGCGGCGCGGTTCAACCTGAGCGTCAACGGTCAGGACAGCACGCGGATCAGCCCGCTCGACCTGGCGCACCATGGCGGCGAGACGGAGCGGAACAGCCGGATGGCCGCCCTGACGCTGAACTCTCGCCTGGGCACCAGCTGGACGAACGCGCTGAACCTCTCGTTCAGCGAGAGCTGGAACGACGCGCTCCCGTTCATCGAGATGCCGGAGGGGCTCGTCCGGGTCACGTCGGTCTTCGAGGACGGCACGCGGGGCACGCGCAACCTGGTGTTCGGCGGCAACCGCACGATGCCCTCGGAGGGGCGCAGTCGGGACTTTCAGCTCTCGAACGACCTGTCGTTCCTGCTTCCCGTGGGCGGCCAGCTCCACCGGCTGAAGCTGGGCGCGTCGCTCCAGCGCTCGCGCGACGAGACGCGCTCGACGGACCAGATCTTCGGCTCGTTCTGGTTCGCGTCGCTCCAGGACTTCGAGGAGAATCGCCCGGAGCGCTACGAGCGGGCGCTCACGGCGCGGGAGACGCGGGCGAGCCGGCTGCACGCGGGGCTGTACATCGGCGACACGTGGCGGGTGAGCCAGCCACTCGAGATCACGCTGGGGCTGCGTTGGGACTACTCCCGGCTCGATGAGCGGCCGGCGTACAACCCGGCGGTCGAGGAGGCGTTCGGCCGGCGCACGGACGTGCAGCCGGCGGCTTCCGGCCTGAGCCCGCGGCTCGGGTTCACCTACCGGCTGAGCCGCCCGGGGGAGCCCGTCCGCTCGTTGAGCGGCGGGATCGGGCTCTTCGCGGGCCGGGCGCCGACCAACCTCTTCACCGCCGCGGTCCGGCAGACGGGCCTTTCGGACGCCGAGCAGCGCCTGGTCTGCGTCGGCGAGGCGACGCCGATCCCGGACTGGGAGCTGTATCTCGAGGATCCTTCGGCGGTGCCGACGACGTGCGCGGACGGGACGTCGCCGACCCTGTCGCTCCGGGTGCCGACGGTGACGCTGCTCGATCCGGATCAGGCGCTCCCGACGTCGCTCCGCATCGACCTGGGCTACCGGCGGCCGCTGCCGTTCGGCCTGAACGGGAGCATCCGGTACACCTACTCGCACGGCTACGGGCTGTGGGGCTACCGCGACCTGAACCTGGACGAGTCGAAGGTGTTCCTGCTGGGCAACGAGGGGCGGCCGTTCTTCGGCGATCTGTCGGCGATCGTCCCGTCCACGGGTGCCGTGTCGATGGCGTCGTCGCGGCGGCACGCCGCGTTCGGGCACGTGCTCGACGTCGCGTCGGACCGCCAGTCCTCGGCGCATCAGGTCACGCTGCAGGCGTCCGGGCGGGTGTCGCCGCGGGTGATGGTCAATGCGAACTACACGCTGCTCTTCTCGCGGGACCAGGGTTCAGGCTCGTTCGCCGGTGTGCCGACGGCGGGCACCCCGAACGAGGCCGAGTGGGCGGCCTCGTCGAACGACCGGCGGCACACGCTGAATCTGGTGGTGGGGTATGCGGTGACGCCGGAGTTCGAGGTGACGGCGCTGGGCCGGATCTCATCGGGTCTACCCTTCACGCCGCTGGTGGACCGGGACATCAACGGGGATGGTGCGCGGAACGACCGGGCGTTCGTGTTCGACCCGGCCACGGTGGCGGACACGGCAGTCGCGGCGGGGATGCGGCGGCTGCTGGCGACGGTGCCGGGCCGGATCCGGGCGTGTCTCGAGTCGCAGTTCGGGCGGATCGCGGAGCGGAACAGTTGCCGGGACGGCTGGACGCAGACGCTGGACCTGCGGGCCAGCCTGCGGCCGAACCTGCCGGGGCTCGAGAGGCGGCTGACGATCTCGATCGATACGCGGAACGCGCTCACGGCGCTGGACCGGCTGATCCACGGGTCGGCCGGCATGAAGGGGTGGGGCGAGGGGCGGAGGGCGGACGCGACCCTGCTGGAGGTGAGGGGCTTCGACCCGGAGACGAGGAGCTTCCGGTATGCCGTGAACGAGGGGTTTGGCCAGGCGCGCCGCGGGCCGAACGCGTTCCGCAACCCGTTCTCGATCACGATCTCGGCCCGGGTGGCGATCGGCGGGCAGCCGTTCCTGACGAACCGCGGCTTCGGCGACGGCCCGGTCGCCGGCATGGGGCCGCGGAGAGGCGGGGGTGGCGGCCGCGCCCTGGGCGGCTTCTTCGGCCCGGGCGCCGAGCGGGGGGCCGGGGGCCGGGCCGGCGGATTCAACGCGGTGGGCCTGCTCGACCGGATGCTGGCGAACCCGCTCCCGGTGCTGCTCGAGCTGAAGGACACGCTCGGCCTGACCGCGGAGCAGGTGGAGAAGATCCAGGCCCTGTCGGCCGCGCTGCAGGAGAAGCTGAACCGCCGCCGGGAGGAGCTGGGCAAGCGGTTCGACAACCTGAGGGGCGAGGAGATGGGGCGGGTGTTCCGGGACATCCAGCCGGAGATCGAGGCCACCCGCAGAGAGGTGGCGGAGGCGCTCCGCGCCGTCGAGCAGATCCTGACGGCCGAGCAGTGGAGCCGGGTCCCGGCGCGGATCCGGAACCCGTTCCGGCCACCGCAGCGCTCCGAACGCTGACCGCGCGGGCGGTCCGCGCCGGGTCTGCGCGAAGGACTCCCCGCGCCGGACACCCCGGGTCGCCGCGCTCCCCGGGCGCGACGAGCGTCCAGACGCGCCGGGCTCGGGTGGGCTCTCGGCCCTGAGGAGGGCGTCAGGCGAAAGCACGGGGCGAGGGAATGTCCCCCGCCCCGCCGGCCTGCCCGGCCACGGTCCCGGCGCGGCTACCGTGTCTGCCGCCCCGTCGAGAGCGACTTGTAGTACTCCTCGACCAGCTCCCGGTACTCCGGCGGCACTTCCGGGGTGCCTGACAGGAACAGCCGCTCGCTGTCGGGCCGCTCGGCCGCACGGCGCAGGCTGTACTCGAAGCGCCGCAGCCCTTCCAGCACCTGGGTCCTGAGCCTCGCGACCTCCTCCGCATCCGCGTAGACCCGATCGTTGTCCAGCGCGCGCATCGCGGCCAGCACGCGGTCGAGGTCGCCCACATCGTAGCCCTGGCGGGCCAGCTCTCCCCGGAGCTCGCGCGCCTCCCGGAGCCGCTCGCGGATCTCGCCACGGAACTGCCGGATCTCCTCGCCGGTGAACGCCCCCGGCACCAGGCGCCGATTTCCCCCACCCGGCCCGCCGATCTGGGTCTGACGCCCGCCGATCGGCGCGCCATCTTCCCACTCACCCGTCCGCTCACCCTCCAGCCCCCCGCCGGCCATCTGGCCCGGCTGCCCCGCCTCCGGCGTCCCGGCCTGCTGACCGTTCCGCGAGCCATCCCGCGGCGGCTGCTGCGTCCCCCTCCGCCCCGCCCCACCCTGCGCGGCCGCCTGCTCGTCCGCCTGGGCCGACTGACCTGCCTGCCCTCCCCGCTGCCCCTGCTGCTCCTGCCGCGCCCCCTGCTGGCCTTGCTGCCCCTGCTGTCCTTCCTGCCCTTGCTGCCGTTCCTGCCCCTGCTGCCCGTCCAGCCCCGCCATCTGCTGCGACCGGCCGGGACCCAGCCGCCTCCGCCCCTCCTCCCGCTCCCGCATTCGCCGGTCGAGCGATTCCATCCCCCGCACCAGGTCGCGCGCCCGGTCCAGCGTCCGGTCCTGCTGCCGCTCCCCGCCCCCATTCGCCTCCCCGGCCGCCCGCTGCTCCCGCTCTCGCGCGAGCTGCCGCCTCACCTCCTCCAGCCGCTCCAGCGCCTCCCGCGACCCCGCCGCGCCCGCGCCACCCCGCTCCGCCGCCGACCGCCGCATCTCTTCCGCCACCTGCTGGAGCCGCCGCGCCGCGTCCAGCAGACCCGGCGCCCGGTTCTCCCGCGCCAGCCGCTCGAGCCGCCGCGCCTCCTGCTCCACCTCCTCCGCCAGCTGCCGCTGCTCGTCGCCCGCACCCGGCGCACCCGCCCGGGCCTGCGCCTGCCGGCGCTGCCGCTCCATCTGCTGCTCCTGCCGCCGCGCCAGCTCACGCAGCCGCTCCAGCGTCTCGTCCAGCTCCGACTGCAGCCCCTGCGCTCCGCCCCGCTGCACCGTCTCGTACTGGTTCTTCAACCGGTCCACCTCGAGCTCGAAGAGATCCGCCAGGTCCTCCGCGCTCGAGCCCCCACCACCTCCCCCACCCCCCGGCTCGCCGAAGCTCACCTGCACCTCGCGGTAAACCTCCTCCGCACGCTGCAGATGCTGGAGCGCACGCTGCTCCGGCGGGAGCGCCTCCTGCGGCCGGCCGCCCGCCAGCATCCCCTCCGCCGCCCGCATCTCCCCCACCGCCTGCGGCAGCAGCTCGAGGATCCGCTGGAACACCGAGTCGAACTGTACCACCCCCCGCGCCCGCATCCGCCGCACCAGCGTCTCCACCTCGCCCCGCAGCCGCTCCTCCGCCAGCCGGATCGTGACCAGGTGCTCCGCGTACTGCTGCTCGGTGTACAGCGCCCGGTCCCGCACCAGGTTGAACGTCGCCGCGATGATCTGCCGCTGACGCTCCGAGAACCCGCCCTCCGCCTCGCCACCTCCCATGCCCCCTCCTCCCTGCATCCCGCCCCGCTGCTCAGCCTGCCGGTACTCCCGCGAGAACGGCCGGATCTGGAGGAAGTAAATGTCGCTCGTCGCCTGCTTCGGCCCCCCGATCCGATCGTTGTCCGTCACCCGTGCATGGTAGGCCACGAAATCGCCCGGCCGCAGGTCCAGCTCCTCCAGGAAGAACGTATGCCCCGCCGTCACCTCCCGCGGCGCGTCCCCTCCCGGCCCCACCAGCTCCACCACCTGCTCCGGCCCCCCGTTCACCGTGTAGACCAACTCCAGACGCTGGATCCCGTAGTCGTCGTCCGCCCGGACCTCCACGAAAACCTCGTCGATCGGGCTCGCACGGGTGTCCCGGCCAGGCTTCGAGAACCGCACCGTCGGACCCCCATCCTCCAGCGCGTCGATCACGTACTGCGGCGACGCGACCGCGAACTTCCCGTCCGGACCCTGCAGCTCGATCCGGTAGAAGCCGTCCCGCCCCACCCGTAGCGTCCCCACCAGCGTCCCGTCCGGCTGCGGCGTCAGCTCGATCGGCTCGCCTCCCTCCACCACGATCCGCCCGCCCGGTACTCCCCGCGTCGGCGTGACCTGGATCCGGACCTCCGTCCCTCGCAGCGCCGCGATGTCTCCGCCGTCCTCCACCCGCTCCGGCGGCAGGCCGGTGTACGCCGGGTAGCGGTACTCCAGGTCCAGCCGCTCGACGTACGGCAGGTCCGCCACGTCGATCCGGTAGACCGGCGACCGCACGCCGTCGACTTCCACGAAGTACTCCGTCTGCTCCGTCAGCTCGAAGAGCAGGAGCTCGTAGGTCCCGCTCTCCCGCCCCGCCGGCATCGTGTATCGCTCGAACCCGGACTCCCCCGCCGTCCGGACCAGCAGCGCCACCTCCCGCTCCCCGGACCCGAACGCGCGCGCGCCGCCACGCACTCGCGCCGTGATCAGCTGCTCAGCGCCACGCGCCACGACCACGTTGCCCGGCTCGACCTCCAGCACCAGCGGCGCCGCCGCCTCCGCGTTGCGCCAGGGCAGATAGATCGCCGCCGCGCCCTGCCGCAGCGACTCCGGCCCGAAGAGCAGCAACCCCGCCCCGAGCACGGCCGCGCCGCCCAGCAGGAGCGACGCCTCACGTAGCCCCCGCCGATCGACCCGTAACCCGTCGTCCAGCTCATGGCAACGCTCCACCGCCCGCTCCACCAGCTCGCGCACCAGCGCGCGCGAGGGAGCCGCACCTCCGGCGGCTCCCCCTTCGCCACGCCCGGCCTCGAGCGCGCTCACCAGTATCGCGTCCAGCGAAGGCTCGTGCTCCTCGAGGTAGAGTGCGACCCGCTCGTCGCTCACCCGCCGCAGCAGCGGCCGCAGCAGGAACCAGTACGCCGCCGCCAGCAGGGCCAGGTAGGTGCCCGCTCGGAACGCGAGCACGGCCGACGGCCGGGCGCCGAGGCGTTCCAGCCCCCAGGCCGCCAGCAGCAACGTCACCAGCCCCACCGCCAGCACCACCGCTCCGCCCCGCAGCGCGGCCTTCAGCCGCCAGCGCCGCCGGACTCGCCGGATGATCCGGACGAGATCCGCGTGCCGCGAGGGCTCCGGCCCTGGGTTGGCCATACTCACCTCCTCCGACGACGCATGGGATCCTGAGCTTGCCCTGAACGCCTCCCGACTCCCGGACGCCGGCACCCGCGCCCCGCCGTCACCCCGCCCGACGCAGCCGGTTCGACACCAGCGTCTCCACAGCCAGCAAAACGAACGCAGCGGCCAGCAGATACCACCAGAGCGCCTGGTTGCGCTCCCGCTCCTCCGGCGTGAGCCGTGCCTCCAGCACCCCCGGCTGCGGCGGCACGCCACCATCGCTCCCCACCGCCGCGACCAGCTCCGATGGGTCGAACGACGCCAGGTCCGACTCCGCCAGGTCCACGTTCACCGCCACCGTCTGCCCCCGCTCCCCGCCCGCCAAGCTCCGGATCTCGTAGAAGCCCGGCTCCTCCAGCGCCAGCGCCGCACGCTCCCCCTCCCCCAGCCGGATACGCTCCCCCGAGGGCGAAACCGCCACCCACCCCGCCGCCCCTGCGCCCAGCTCCCCCTTCCCCCCGAGATCCAGCGCCTCGCCCACCGTGTGCCACGCCCGCGGCGGCTCGTATCCCGCCGCATGCCGCACCAGCTGATGCACGAACGGCAGGAACACCGGCTGGAGCGGCAGATCGTTCCAGTCCGTGTCCAGCGTGGACGCCCAGACCAGCACCCGACCCCGCCCGACCCGCTGCTCGATCAGCGCCGGCGAGCCATCATCGAACCGGGCCAGGACCCTGGCCCCCTCCTGCCGCACCGTCACGGGACGGTACCGGAAGAAGCGCGCACTCGTGAAGTCCCCCGCCCGCGGCGCCTGGAACGGCTCGAAGATCGGATGCCCGTAGTCCACCGACACCAGCGCCGCGCTCCGCCTCCCGCGCCACGCCTCCGCCGGCCGCCCCACCGCCGCACCCACCAGCCCGCCCAGCGCGTCCGAACCTCCGCTCCGCTCGCCCAGCACGATGATCAGCCCGCCCCCACCCTCCACGAACTCCCGCAGCCGCCGCCTGCCCTCCCCGCCCGGGAACGGCGCGTCGTTCAGGATCACCACCGCCCGCCCCTCCAGCTCCGCCGGCCGGAACTGCCCCGCCCGCCGCGTCGTCACCTGGAACCCTGGCTCCCCGCCGATCGCCAGCGCGCGATCCAGATAACGCCCCGCGCTCCCCGTCCCCGCCTCGAGCACCAGAACCGGGAGCGCCACGCCCGGCGACAGCACGAAGTGGAACGCGTTGTCCGCCGTCAGCGCGTCCTCCCCCACCCGCACCACCCCCCGCGTCCCCGGCTCCGAGAGCGTGAACGGCGCGAAGCTCACCGCCGCCGAGCCGTTCGGCTCGAGATCCACCCGCTCCGCCCGCAGCTCCCGCCCGTTCAGCTCCAGCGCCACACGCACCCCCCTCACCGCCTCCCCACCCTTGTTCGCCAGCCGCGCCGACACGGTCACCCGCTCACGCCCCGAGAACGTCTCCCGCCGGAACGAGACCGACGTGACCGCCACGTTCCCTGCACTCGCATCCGCCACCGGGACCGGCAGCAGCCGCGCGCCAGGCGGCAGCCGCACCGGATCCTCGGACTCCCAGCCCACCCGCTGGAAATCCGTGATCAGCACCACCTCCCGCTCCGCCACCCCGGACGCCTCCAGGAGACTCCGGGCCAGCCGCAGCGCCGGGCCGTAACGCGTGATCCCCGGCCCCACCTCCGCCGCCTCCACCGCCGCCCGCAGCCGCCCCCGATCCGGCGTCGCCGGCGTCACCGCCTCCGCGCTCGCGTCGAACAGCACCAGCGTCGCCCGATCCCGCGGGCCCAGCCCGTCGATCACCCGATACGCCGCCTCCCGCGCCCGATCCCAGCGGTCCCCGTACCCCATGCTGTACGACCGGTCCAGCAGAATCACCACCTCCCGGCCCCCCCGCCCCATCGCCGCCGCCGTCGGCCGGTCCAGGAACGGCCGCGCAAACGCCGCCACCACCAGCGCCAGCGCCACGCACCGGAGCACCAGCAGCAGCCAGTGCCGGATCCGCCGCCGATGGATCGTCTCGTACGGCAGCTTCTGCAGGAACATCAGCGACGGAAACTCCACCACCGCCGTCCGCTCGCGCCGGGTCAGGTGGATCAGCACCGGGATCCCCAGCGCGACCAGCCCCGCCAGAAACGCCGGCACCAGAAACGACAGGCCCATCACCCGACCTCCGCGTCCGTCGCCGCTCCGGCCCGCCCGACTCGCACGGCCACCTCCGGCCTCCTTCCCTCAGCGCACCCGGCTCAGCCGCTCCCGGCTGGAAAGGTAGTCGAACAGTGCATGGTCCAGCGGCCGCGCCGTGTCCAGCAACACGTAGTCGATCCGCTCCTCGGCAAACAGCCGCGACAGCCGCTCCGTGTGCTCCCGCACCAGCGCCCGGTACCGCTCCCGCAGCTCACTCGCCATCACCGGCAGCCGCAACCCCGTCTCCAGGTCCTCGAAGCTCGTCCCGCCCTCGTACGGGAACTCCAGCTCCGCCGGGTCCAGCACGTGGAACACGATGATGTCGTTGCCCCGGTACCGCAGCCACCGCACCGCCTCCACCACCTCCTCCGGCTCATGGTAGAAATCCGACACCACCGCCAGGATGCTCCGCCGCCGGAACCGCTCCGCCAGCTTCCGCAGCGGGACCGCCAACGCTCCCGCCCCGCTCGCCCGGGCCCGCGCCAGCGTGTGCAGCACCATCTCCAGGTGCTTCGCCGACGGCGGCACCTCCTCCACGATGTCCGCGTCGAAGGTGATCAGCCCCACCCGGTCCCGCTGGCTCCGGGAAAAGTAGGCCAGCGTCGCCACCAGGAACCGCGCGTAGTCGAGCTTCGTCAGCCCCTGGCTCCCGAAGCTCATCGACCGCGAGACGTCCAGGATCGCCACGAAGTTCGTGTTCGTCTCCGCCTCGAACTGCTTCACGTAGAGGCGATCCGTCCGCGCCCAGAGCCGCCAGTCGATCCGCCGCAGGTCGTCGCCCGGCATGTACGGCCGATGCTCCGCAAAATCCAGCGACAGACCCAGGTACGGCGAACGGTGCAGCCCGTTGATGAACCCCTCCACCACCGTCCGCGCCACCAGCTCCAGGTCGCCGATCCGCGCCAGCGCCCGCGGGTCGATGAAGTTCGCCCCCGCCACCTCCCCGCCGGCCGCCTTCCTCTCCATCGCCCTACAACCCCGACTTCGGCACCGGCACGGACTCCAGCAGCCGGTCGATGATCTCGTCCGTCGCCACCCGCTCCGCCTCGGCGTGGAAGTTCCTCAGGATCCGGTGCCGCAGCACCGGATGCGCCAGCGCCCGGATGTCCTCGAACGCCACGTGGTAGCGCCCGTGCATCAGCGCCCGCGCCTTCGCCCCCAGCACCAGGTGCTGCGCCGCCCGCACGCTCGCCCCGTACGCCACCCACTTCTTCACCACCTCCAGCCCCCCTCCATCCCGGCTCGGCCGCGTCGCCCGCACCAGCGCCACCGCGTACCGCAGCACCGGGTCCGCCACCGGCACCCGCCGCACCAGCCGCTGGAACTCCAGCAGATCCGCACCCGTCACCGCCGGCTCGAACCCGTGGTCCTGGATCGCCGTCGTCGCACGCACCACCTCCACCTCCTCCTCCTCCGGCAGATGGTCGATCACGATCTGGAACATGAACCGGTCGAGCTGCGCCTCCGGCAATGGGTACGTGCCCTCCAGCTCGATCGGGTTCTGCGTCGCGAAGACGTAGAACGGCTCCTCCAGCGTGTACGTCCGCCCCTGCACCGTCACCCGGTGCTCCTGCATCGCCTCCAGCAGCGCCGCCTGCGTCTTCGGCGGCGTCCGGTTGATCTCGTCCGCCAGCACCACGTTCGCGAAGATCGGCCCCGGCGCAAAAACCATCTGCCGCCGGCCCGTCTCCGGATCCTCCTGGATGATGTCCGTCCCCGTGATGTCCGACGGCATCAGGTCCGGCGTGAACTGGATCCGGCTGAACTTCAGGTCCAGCACCTGCGCCATCGTCTGGATCAGCAGCGTCTTTGCCAGACCCGGCACCCCCACGATCAGGCTGTTCCCCCCCACGAACAGCGTCAGCAGCACCTGCTCGATGACCTCGTCCTGCCCTATGATCCGCTTGCGCAGCTCGGCCAGGATCCGGTCCCGCCCCGTCTTCATCCGCTCCGCCAGCGCCAGGTCGTCCGGCGCCTCGAGCGACGCTCGCTCATGAACGATCGTTGCCAAAACGCACCCCCTCTCTTCGGTCCGTTGCTCCGCCGTCGCTCGCCGCCCTGAGCCCGCGCCCCCCAACGGATGCGGCAGCCCCGGGGCCCGGCTCACGCGCCACCGGCCCGGCCGCCGCGTCAGTCCCTCAGTGCGTCATCGCGTAGATGATGTAGTTGACCCCGAACTTGAACGCCTCGTTCGAGAGGTCCACCGGCAGGAAACCCTCGTCGGAGAACTCCCAGTACTCGCCCAGGTCGTTGTTGTAGTTGATCACCGCCAGCAGCCGCTTCTGCGGGTCGTTGTCCTCGAAGATCCCGAACCAGACCGGCTCGTAGCGCCAGTAGTTCATGTCGCGGATCTCGAGCGAGTCGATGTCGAAGAACGAGTGGAAGATCGGGTGCGACGCGTCCAGCTCGACCAGCTCGGCTCCCGGCAGCACCCGCTGCATCTGGGTCACGAAGTTGTCGAGGTGGCCGCCGCGGAAATCGTCGACGATCAGGAAGCCGCCCTTCTTCAGGTAGTTGCGCAGGCCCTCGACCTCCGCGTCCGTGGGGTTCCAGTAGCCGACCTCGCAGATGTAGGCCACCGGGTACTTGAAGAGCTCCGGGTCGTCGGCGGCGAGGACGTTGCCGCCGTCCATGTAGGGCCGGAGCTCGGTGATCGCCTCCACGATCTGCATGAGGTTGCGCTCGGCCCGGGGGTAGTCGTGCGCCCACCACGGCTCTCGTCCGACCCTGAAGCTGGACAGGTCCATCGACGTGGCGAAGCGGAGCCGCACGAAGGTGAACCGCCCATCGTAGGGCGCGTTGGCGAGCTGGGCGGGCGGGTCCGCGGCGGCCGCGCAGAGGCCGGCGAGCGCGAGGGCCAGGATCGCCAGGCGGGCGCTCATGGGTTCCTTCTACTGCCGGAGGGCTGTGCGGTTCCGGCCCGAGCGTCCGCCTCACCGGTTGCCGGGGCGAGCCCGGCCCCGGCCAGGGCCAGGGCGTGCAGGGGGGCGCCCGCGTCCGTCCCGAGTTCCGCGCCTCCGCGGCCGGCGGCGCCTCCTCCGTTCCGGATAAGCGAAGAATGGCCCGCGTTCCCGGTCAACTCGAGGAGCAGCTCCTGGGCTGCCTCGTAGTTGGGCGCGATCTCGAGCGCGCGCAGGACCTCCCGGCGCGCGGCCGCCCGGTCGCCCGCCTCGAGCAACGCCCGCGCCAGCTGGTAGAGCGCCTCCGCCCGATCGACGGGGTTCAGCGCCACCACCGCCCGACGCTCCCGCACCGCCTTCGCCCGCTCCCCGAGCCGGGAGTACAGCTCCGCCAGGCGAGTGTGCAGCGGGATCTCGAACGGGTCGATGTAGACCACCCGTTCGAGCGCCCGCGCCGCGCCCGCCAGGTCGCCCGTCGCCTCGAGCAGCGAGGCCAGCTCCAGGTTCGCATCGTACGCGCTTTCGTCCAGCGCCGTGAGCTGCTCGAGCTCGGCCGCCGCCCGGCGCAGATCGCCCCGCTCCTTGTAGATGGTGGCGAGGTAGCGGTACGGGCTGTCTTTCCCCGCGTACTCCGGGAAAAGCGACTTCGCCCGCTCGAAGCGCGCCGCCGCCGCATCCAGCTTCCCCTGCTCGAGCAGGGCCCGGCCGGCCGCCAGCTCGGCCCCGAACTCGCCCGACGGCCCGCCCTCCAGCGCTGCCAGCGGCCCGGCGAACCGCCGCCGCAGGTACCGGTCGAAGGCGCGGTCGAACGACTCCGGGTCGGTCCCCAGCACGCTGCGCAGGACCTCCTCGGTGCTCCGGCCCTCCCGGTAGGCCCGCAGCATCGCCGCGATCGCCGGGAACCCGCGCTCCTGCTCGATCATCTCCACGACCAGAGAGGCCATGACATACGAGAAGATGACCTGCTCCGGGTAGCTCGGCCGCACGAAGCCGTTGTTCAGCCGGCTGGCCGGCGGAAGCCGCCCCTCCCGGTACGCGATCAGGAAATCCGGGCTCACGTCCTGGCCCCACCCCCTCCGCGCCCGCCGCTCTTCGTGCACCGCGAGCCCCTCGGTCAGCCAGCGCGGCACCCGGTGGTCGGTCATGCCGAGGTGGAACGCGTGCGCCACCTCGTGCCAGAGCGTCGAGCCCCAGTTGAACTCGCCCCGCTCGCGCGCCGAGGGCGAGTCCATGGCCAGCACGGTGCCGAAGCTCACCCCCAGCGCGCCCAGGCCCGTAAGCCCCACGCTGCGGACCGAGAAGTCCGCATGGCTCGGGAACACCTCCAGCCGGATCGGCGTCGCCGGCCGGTAGCCGTACCGCTCCGCCAGCCGGTCGTACGCCTCCTCCGCCAGCTCTGCCATGTACGGGGCCAGCAGGTCCGCCTCATCCTCGCGGATCACCAGCTCGAAGCGCGCGGTCCGCACCGTTCGGTAGCGCGAGAAGGTGTCCAGCAGATCCAGCGTGTTCTTGATCCAGACGTTGTACGGGTCGCCGCGGAACGCCGTCTCCAGGCTCGCCCGCCCCGCATCGATCGCCCCCACCCGGAGCTGGTTGATCCCCAGGATCCCGTGCCCCCGCCACGACCGCACGTCCAGCGCCACCGCCCGCCGCGCGAACTCCACCGCCTCCCGGTACCGCCGGTGCTGCACACTCAGCTCCGCCACCTCGTTGTAGAAGTCGGCGGCCCGCGGGTTCAGCGCCAGCGCCCGGCGTTCGAGCGCCTCGAACCCCGCCCGGTCGCCCCGCAGGTGGCGGATCGCCGCGAGCAGCGCGAGCGCCTCCAGCGACGCCGGGTTCACCTCGAGCGCCCGCTCCACCTCCGCCTCCGCCTCCGCGTACTCCTCCCCCGCCAGCCGCAGCCGCGCCAGGAACACCCGCGCCGGCACGAGGTTCGGGTTCACCGCCAGCGCCTTCTCCACCTGCTCCACCGCGCCCCGCTCGTTCGCGAAGTCCAGCGCCCGCGCCAGCCCCAGCAACGCCCGCGGATGGTTCGGGTTGAGCTTCAGCGCCTCCTCGAACGTCGCCCGCGCATCCGCACCGTTGTACTTCTCCAGGAACAGCTCGCCCAGCAGCACCCGCGCCTCGAGGTTGCCCGGGTCCGCCGCGATCGCCTCGTCGTACGCGCGCAGCGCATCCTTGAAGAGCTGCGGGTCCTCCGCCCCCAGGTACCGCACCGCCGTCGCCACCGCCGTCAGCTCCTCCGACGTGAGCGGCCGGTCGCTCTCGTTGTACACGTCGATGAACCGGTCGAACGCCGCGAGCGCCGAATCCCGCTCCCCTCGCTCGAACCGGAGGATCGCCAGGTTCAGCTCCGCCCGCAGCCCGTCCCGCCCCCGCCCCGCCGCCCGCCGGAACGCCGCCTCCGCCTCCTCCCGCTTCCCCCGCAGGTACAGCACCTCGCCCAGCGCGTTGGCCAGCTCCGGCGACGTCGAATCTTCCGCGACGAACCGCCGCGCCTCCCGCTCCGCTTCCTCGTACCGGCCCACCTCCATCAGCGCCCGCACCAACCCCCGCCGGGCCAGCACGTCCCCGCCGCTGCGCGCCCGACTCGCCAGCGCCTCGATCGCCTCCTCGTACCGCCCCGCCCGCAGCGCCGCCTCCCCACCCCCCGGAGACTGCGCCCCGCACGCCGCCGGGCTCCCCACCGCCAGCGCCAGCGCCGCCCACGCGGCCAGCAGCCTCCGGTCCAACCCCCGCCCCGCCGCCGACGAGCGCCAGAACCCGTCCCGCGGATCCCGCCTCATGGCTTCGACCCCTCCTGTCTCCGGATCGCCTGGTTCGTCCGCGCCAGCTCCAGCAGCAGCTTCTCCAGCTCCGCCTCGTAGCGCTCGGCGTCCATCCTCGCCCGCTCCGCCTTCAGCGCCTCGATCCGGGCCTCCAGCGACCGCCTCCGCTCCAGCAGCGCCCGCAGCTCCGGGTCCGCCGCCTCCAGCACCACCTCCCCCGTCCCGCCCCGCAGGAAGAACGTCCGCGCCAGCGAACCATCCGACCCCGCACGCCCCGGCTCCGCGCTCCCCACCCCGTCCCCATCGTCGTCCAGCACGGCGTGCTCCGTCAGCAGCCGGTTCTCCGCCTCGTAGCTCCGCGCCACCTCCCGCCGGGCATACTCGAACGCCTCCAGCAGCGAGACCCGGCCGTCCTTGTCCGTGTCCGCGCCCTCACCGGTCAGCGCCTCGACCAGGTAACGGCCGAACCGCGTCGCGTTCCGCTCCGCGCCCGTCTTCGTCGCCGCCACGATCACACGGTTCCGCCCCGAGAGCGCCTCCACGAACGGCCCGCTCGCGCTCGCCGTGTTCACGAACGCCACCTTCTGCGCCGATAGCAGCCCCAGCAGCCGCGCGAAATCCGCCGCCGTCAGGTCCCGGCCCGGCAGGTTGAACCGCGCCTCCCCCGCCTCGAAGCTCCCATGGCCGATCAGCACCACCAGCACCTCGTCCCCCGGCGCCGCCCGCGCCGCCAGATCCCGGAACGCCTGTTCAACGTTCTCCCGCGTCGAGCGCGCCCTGATCCTCGACGGGTCCCGCTCCGGCCGCTCCGCCAGGTAGACGATGTTCGACGCCGGCAGCCCGTAGCGCGTCCGGGCCGCGTCCACCAGCGCCGTCCCCCAGGCATGGAACGCCTCCGAGTACTCCGGCTCCCCACCCAGCCCGCCGATCACCAGCAGATGGCTCTGCTGGCCCGCCAGCGGCCCCGCCGAGCCGGCCAGCAGCAGGGCGAGCGCCCCGGCCCCCCACAGACCCCGCCTCATGCCAGCCCCCGCGCCCGGCGGTAGCCCCACTCCGCGCCCAGCAGCGCGACCAGGAGCAGGAACAGCGCCGGCATGTCCCAGAGGTCCTTCTCTTCCACGACCGTCGTCCCCTTCCCCGTGTACTGGATGTCCTCGGGCAACGAGCCGACCGTCGCCGCGGTGTAGAACCGCCCGCCCGTCTCCTCTGCGATCCGCTCGAGCAGCGACGCCCGCATCCCTGCATCGAAGTATTCGTCCAGGACCGGCGCCACCTCGAGGTAGGCGACATCGGTCCCGAGCAGACTTCCCCTCCGGCGCGCCTCGACCGTCACCCGGTACACCCCCTCCGCCTCCGGCAGGAACCCCGCCCGGTACTCCCCGTCCCGGTCCACGGCCCACTCCATCGGCAGCTCGAGCGTCCGCCCGCCCGGCTCCTCCACCCGCACCACCACCTCGGCATCGTTCACCGCGCGGTACGACGAATCCGCCACCGTGGCGACCAGCACCGCCCGCTCCTCCGGCGCCAACCGGTCCCGCGCCGGCACCACCGTCACCGGGCCCGGCACGTCCGACACCAGCCAGCGCAGCATCCGCCGCCACAGCGTCTCGTGCGTCAGGTCCTCGAGCGGGATCGTCGCGTGCATCTGCCACAGCCAGGAGTCCTGCACCGCGAACGCCATCGCCTTGCCCTGCCCGTACCGCTGGTAGGCCAGGATCGGCTGCTCACCCCGGATCCCCTCCCCCGTCCCCGCCAGCAGCACCGTCGCCCCCGGCTTCACCCCCCGGATCCGGTTCACCGTCGTCAGCGCCGGCAACTGCCGCCACCGCTCCTCCGTCTCCCGCCGCGTCCCCGCCAGCCGCAGCGCCGCGTGCTCCACCCCCTCCCGCGTCGGCCGGACCTGCACCTCCGCAAAAAAACCTCGCTCGCCCCCATCCTCCAGCTCGACCGGCAGCACCGCCGCGACCGGCGTCCCCGCCCAACCCCCTTCTCCGAAAGCGCGCCGGCCCCCCAGCATCAGCAGCCCACCCTTCCTCCGCTCCACGAACTCCGCGATCATCTGGAGCTGCTCGTGCGTGAAGAAGCTCGCCTCCACGCTCCCCAGGATCAGCCCCCGGTACCGGAACAGCTCCTCTCGCGTCTTCGGGAACCCGCTCGCCAGCTCCTCCCCGCTGTCCACGTCCAGACGCAGGAACTTGTTCTCCGCCGTCCGCTGCAGCACCACCACCTGGAGGTTCTCGTCCTCCGCCACCGCCCGCCGGATGAACTTCACCTCGAACCGCGGCTCCCCCTCGAAGTAGAGGATCTTGTCCACCCGGTCCTCCACCTCGATCAGCGCCTCCCGCGCGTTGTTCTCCCCCACCACCTCCCCCTCCTGCGGCGGCACGCGGAACCGCAGCCGCCGCGGCCCCGGCTCCGACGCCTCGAAGTGCACCGGCACCACCACTGTCTCCCCATCCCCCGGCAGCTCGATCTCCTCCAGCGCGATGATCCGCCCCTCCTCCTCCACCTGCAGCGGTATCCGCTTCCCCCTGAACCCGCGCTGCGACACCGCCACATTCACCACGAGCGACGTGCCCCGCGTCACCGACCGCGGCGGCTCCACCCGGCTCACCTGGATGTCCCGCGCCAGCGCCTCCCGCCCCACGCCCACCGTGAAGACCGGCACCCCCGCCGCCCGCAGCCCGACCAGCGGCGCCGCCAGCGACGCCCGCGAGTTGTCCGCCCCGTCACTCACCACCACCACGCCCGAAAGCGGCAGCCCCGCCATCTCCTGCCGCACCCGCTCCAGCGCCCGCCCCAGGTCCGTCCGCGTCCCGGCGTACGACAGCTCCGCCACATCCGCCACCCGCTCCACCTCCGCCGCGAAACGAAAGAACCGGAGCTGGAACCTCTCCGCCAGCGCAGACACCAGCGGTGCCGAAGTATCGCCGAAGTTCTTCGCCACGAACGCGCCCCGCGGCTCGCCCCCCTCGTCCGCGATCCGCATGCTCCGCGAGTCGTCGATCAGCACCGCCACGAAGTTCTGCTGCGGCACCGCCGTCGCCAGCCGGAGCGACGGCCGGAGCAGGCAGAACAGCAGCACCCCCAGCACCGCCACCCGCAACCCCACCAGCACCAGCCGATCCCGCCGCCCGACCGGCCCGCCCACCCGCGTGTACGCCCACACCACCGGCACCGCCACCGCGAACGCGCACAGCACCACGACCAGCACCGGCCATGGCGCCGCGAACACGAACTCCCCTCGCTGGAAGACGACCGGCCGGTACCGGAACAGCAACTCGAACAGCGACTCGAGCATCGCTCGCTAGTGGCTCATCGCGTAGACGATCGCGTTCACGCCCAGCTGGTAGGCGTACGTCGAGTACTTCAGCGGATACTCCGGATCGTCCATCCACTCCCAGGCATCGCCCAGGTCCGTGTTCCAGTTGATCAGCACGAGGAGCCGGCCCTTCTCGTCGAAGATCCCCCGGCAGTACGGGATGTAGCCGTCTCGCTCCCATGTCCGCCCGCCGCCCCACCGCGCCAGCCCCACGTTCGGCACCTGCAGGATCTCGTCAATGTCGTAGAAGGAATGGAAGATCGGGTGATCGAGCGGGATGTCGACGATCGGGTACTCCGGCAGCACTCGCCGGATCTCCGCCTCGAAGTTCAGCCACTCCCGGGTGCCCCAGAAGTCGTCCACGACGAGGAACCCGCCCGCCAGCAGGTAGTCCCGCAGCCCGCGGACCTCCGCGTCCGTCAACGACATGTACCCGACCTCCACCGCGTACAGGAACGGGTACCGCCGCAGCTCCGGGTCATCCAGCCGGATCGCGTTCTCCTCCTCGTACGCGTCGATCCGCATCAGGCGCCGGAGCACCGTCAGGAACTGCAGGTCCGCCTTCGGGTAGTCCGTCGCCCAGCTGCCGCGCCAGCGCTGGCCGTAGCTGCTGTACACCGCTCGGGTGAAGTAGAACTCGCGGGGCCCCCACGGATTGCGAAGGGTGGGACGCTGCAGGGTGACGGGAGAGGAAGGGCGAGGCGGGGTGGCGTCCCGCGCAGTCCCCAGCCTCACCGCCAGCCCTCCCGCCCCGAGAAGGCCGATCATGGCGAGCGCTGCGCGCCGCCGGAGGTTCGATCCCAAGGCTCTGCTCCGAGGAGAGTGGGGCGACGTCTGGGTCTACTAGATAGGAGATGCGTCCGCGGCCCGGAACGTTGAGCGCGGCCGGTCCCCCTGGGGATGACCCGAACCCGGCGCCAGCGGCAAGGGGCGTGCCGCCGTCGCAACAAATTTCGCGCCTTGCGCGTCTAATGAATCGGCGCCTGTGGATGCCACCAGGCCCCCAGACGCCCAGGACACACCCATCCCGCGAGCCGGTGCGAGAATGCCGACGCAACCCCCGCTTGCTACCCAGAGAAGCTCTCCGGCGGGCACGGCTGAGCGCCGGCCAGCGGGATGGTCCTTTTTTTCGAGATCCGCTAGGGACGCCGTAGCGAAGCTAACGGCAACCCGACAAACCCGGCCGGACCCGCTCCTCTCCCGCGCCACCGGGGCCCGGCCCGGTCGACCTCACAGCTTGTAGGTCTCCTTCACCAGATCGTACGCCAGCGCCCGCGCCATGACCCGCGCGTCGCTCATGTCCACCACGTGCCGCGCGACCAGACCCGCGAGGTAGTTCGCGTCCACCCGCCGCGCGAGATCGTGCCGCGCCGGGATCGAGCAGAACGCCCGCGTGTCGTCGTTGAAGCCCGCCGTGTTCCAGATCCCCGCCGTCTCCGTCGTCCGCTCCCGATACCGCTTCATCCCCTCGATCGAGTCGTGGAACCACCACGCCGGCCCGAGCTTCACCGCCGGATAATGCCCCGCCAGCGGCGCCAGCTCCCGCGCGTACGTCGTCTCGTCCAGCGTGAACAGCACCAGCGTCAGCCGCGGATCGTTCCCGTACGCGTTCAACAGGTTGTACAGGTTCCGCGTGTACTCCGTCGCGATCGGGATGTCCGCCCCTTTGTCCGGCCCGAAACGCTCGTAGATCAGCGCGTTGTGGTCGCGGAACGAGCCGGGATGGATCTGCATCACCAGCCCGTCCTCCGTCGACATGCGCGCCATCTCCATCAGCATGTGCGCCTCGAAACGCCGCTGATCCGCCTCCGTCGCCTCTCCGCGCCGCGCCTTCTGGAACAGCGCCTCCACCTCCTCCGCCGGCAGCAGCTCCGTGTACGGCTCCAGCACCGCGTGGTCCGTCGACGTCGCGCCCATCGTCTTGAAAAACTGCCGCCGCCGCTCCAGCGCCCGGATGAAGCCCGGGAAATCCACGATGTCCGCACCCTCCAGCCGCTCCAGCGCCCGCAGCTCCTCCCTCCACTCCGGCTTCGCGATGCGGAACAGCGCGTCCGGACGGAAGCACGGCACCACCCGCCCCTTCCAGCCCGACTCCCGGATCCGCCGGTGATGCTCCAGCTCCGACGTCGCCGCGTCCGTCGTCGTCAGCACCTCGATGTTGAAACGCTCGAACAACGCGCGTGGCCGGAACTCCGGCGACGAGAGCTTCTCGAGGATCTCGTCGTAGATCGCCTGCGCCGTCTCGCCCGTCAGCTTCTTCCGGATCCCGAACACGTGGTAGAACTCGTAATCCAGCCACGCGCCCGTCGGCGTGCCCCGGAAGAGGTAGTAGTGCTCCCCGAAGATCTGCCAGATCTTGCGCGGATCCGTCTCCACCGGCCCGCCATCCCGCCTCGGGATCCCCAGCGCCTCCAGCGGGATCCCCCGCGAGTACAGCATCCGGAACACGTAGTGGTCCGGAATGATGATCAGCGCCGTCGGCTCCGGGAACGGCGTGTCCTCCGCCAGGATCTGCGGATCCACGTGCCCGTGCGGCCCCACGATCGGTAGGTCCTTGATCTCCTCGTACAGCTCCCGCGCGATCCGCCGGACCGTCGGGTCGGGGTCGAAGTAACGATCTTCATGCAAGACCAGCGGTTCCCATCCAGCGACGACGTGGGCACTGGACCCCGGCTGCTTTTCCATCCCAGACTTTCCTCCACTGATCGGTTCGCTGCCACCGGGATCGAACCCCGGGTCCCCTCCGCGCCAGCGACTCGCTCCCCGGGTCCCCGGCCACGGCTGGAACTTGCGGTCTCGCGTACCGCGAGAAGGAGGGCAGACACGGATTTGTTTGGAAGGCGAGCGATTGCTCGGGCCAACTTAGCTCTTCGGGCCTGGAAACGCAACCCTCTCGCCACCTCGCACCTTGCCCCCGCCCCGGCGCCCGGCTATCATCGCCCCACACTCGCCGCTCTCCCGATCCCGGGAGGAAGCGTTCAACCCCTTGTCCCTTCACACCGCGAGGTTGGCACCGTGACCCGAGGACGGGCTCCCCTGTTCACGATCCTGCTCGGTACCAGCGCCGCCGTAGCGGCCTGCGCCGGCGCCTCGACCCGCATGAGCTACGACGAATGGCCTGGCGCCCGCACCCTCCAGCAAGGCCCGGCCGGCAAGATCATCATTGGGCACCGCGGGGCCTCAGGCCACGCCCCGGAGAACACCCTGGCCTCCTTCGAGCTCGCGCTGCGCCTCGGCGCCGACTACTTCGAGCCCGACATCTACCTGACCCGCGACGGCGTCCCCATCGTCCTGCACGACGCCATGCTCAACCGCACCGCGCGCGGGCCCGCCGAGAACTGCGCCGGGAAGGTGTCCGAGAAGACGCTGGACCAGCTCAGGACGTGCAACGCGGGAATCTGGTTCAACGAGCGGCGCCCCGAGGCCTACCGGGCAGAGTTCGCCGCACAGAAGATCCCCACGCTGGAAGAGGTCTTCCACCGCTTCGGGCGCCGCGCCGGGTACTGGATCGAGATCAAGTCGCCGCAGGAGACGCCCGGCGTCGAGGCCAAGGTCGCCGCCCTGCTCGAGCAGTACGGGCTGCGGGGCGACGTCGCGCGGCGACGCCAGGTGATCGTCCAGTCGTTCGATCCGCAGATCCTGCGCACGTTCCACGAGCTCGCGCCCGAGGTCCCGCTGGTCCAGCTCATCTCCAGCCGGGAGTCGAGTGAGGCGATCCGGGCGCGGCTGGCCGAGATCGCCGAGTACGCGGTGGGCATCGGGCCCGAGAAGGGGACCGTCGACGCCGCGCTCGTGCAGGCGGCCCACGCCCGAGGGCTGGGAGTCTACCCGTACACCGTGAACGACCCCGCCGAGATGCGCGCCCTCCTGGACATGGGCGTGGACGGGATCATCAGCGACTATCCCGATCGCGTCGCCCGCGTGATGGGGCGTTCGAGGTAGGCGGGAGCTGCCCGGCACGGCGAGGCATGGGGGCGGGGACCGACCCCGCTCAGTCGCCCGCCCCCATGCGGGCCGGCGGCGCCCAGGTCGGCGACGGCGTGTGGGCCTCGTCCATGTAGGCGCGCAGGCGCGCGACGATCTCGGGATTCTCCGCCGCCACGTCGCGCTCCTCGCCCGGGTCGTTCTCCAGGTCGTACAGCTCGATCGGACCCGTCAGCATCGGCTGCCGCACCGCCTTCCACCTCCCCGCCCGCACCGCCTGCCGCGAGCCCTGCTCGTAGAACTCCCAGTACAGGTACCGGTGCTCCGGCGGCCGCCCCCGCCCCGTGAGCGCCGCCACCATCGAGAGGCCGTCGATCCCCTCCGGCACGCGCGCGCCCGCCAGCTCCGCCAGCGTGGGCAGGACGTCCCACATCGCCCAGACGTGGTCGCTCGTGACCCCCGCCGGGACCGTCCCCGGCCACCACACGAGCATCGGCACGCGGATCCCGCCCTCGTACAGGTCCCGCTCGATCCCCCGGAGCGGCCCGTTGCTGTCGAAGTACTCGGGGTCGTACCCGCCCTCCCGATGCGGGCCGTTGTCGCTCGTGAAGAAGACGATCGTCTTCCGCTCCAGCCCCAGCTCCTTCAGCTTGTCCAGGATGCGGCCGACGTCCCGGTCCATGCGCGTGATCATCGCCGCGTACGTCGCCCGCGGCATCGGCTGCGGACCGTAGTGCTCCCCGGGGTACGGCCGCTCCTCGAAGACGCTCTTCCCGCTGGCGTCCAGGTACGGCGCATACGCATCCGGCGGCGCCTCCAGCTCCGCGTGCGGGATCGTGAACGGCACGTACAGGAAAAACGGCCGGTCCCGGTGCCGCTCGATGAAGTCGAGCGCCGCCGCCGCGATCGTGTCGTGGCTGTACACCCCGCGCTCCACCACCCACCCCGCCCCCAGGCGCGAGCCGGGCCGCACCCGGTTCCCGGGCAGCGGCGCCGGCTCCTCCTCGTGGAACAGGAACTCCGGGTAGTAGAAGTGAGCCCGGCTCTGGTCCAGGTAGCCGAAGAACTCATCGAACCCCTGGCGGATCGGCGATCCCTCGGCCCCCGGACCACCCAGCCCCCACTTCCCGAACGCGCCCGTCACGTACCCCGCCTCCTTCAGCACCTCCGCCAGCGTCACCGCCTCCGCCGGGAGCGGCTCCTGCCCGATCGGCGGCGCCGGCTTGTTGCCCCGGATCGGTGTGTGCCCCGTGTGCTGCCCCGTCATCAGCGTGCTCCGCGCCGGCGCGCACACCGGGCTCCCCGAGTAGAACTGCGTGAAACGGACCCCCTCCCGCGCCATCCGGTCCAGGTTCGGCGTCTGGATCCGCGTCTGCCCGTACGGGCCGATGTCCCCATAGCCCAGGTCGTCCGCGATGATGAAGACGATGTTCGGCCGCTCAACGGGCTCCGCCGCCTGCCGCCCCGCCCCCGCACACCCGCACGCGCCCAGCGCCAACAGCAGGAACCGCCACCTGCGTGGGTGCACCTTCGGCACCTTGATCCTGGCTCCGTGAATAATGAGGTCCGCGGCCGCTGGATCGCGCCGCTCTTCCTGCCCGGCACGGGCCCCGCCCTGCAGCGCTTCGCCCACAGCCAACCCTCGCCGCCCAAATCCACACTCGGCTACTCTTCACCGTTCTCGCGTCCGCCAGAATCCTCCTCCCAATCCGCAGCTCTGCAGACGCCGGCCGCCCGTACGCCCGCGCCCGGGATCTTGCCCCCCGCCCCGCCGCGCGCAATCTTGCCTGAAATGAAAGCAAACCCTTGGGGATCAAACGGTACCCCGTTCCCGGAACGACAATCCTCGCGGCGCCGACCCGGCGCCCGATGACGGAGGTTGCCTTGCCCAGGATGATCGCCCCCGATGCGGAATGGTCGCACCTCCTCGACCGTGCCGCCGCCGTTGCACCTGAAGCGTTCGGCCCCGGCCGCCGGCCTCTCAACCTGATCGAAGGCGAATGGGGCTTCCCCGGAACACCGAGACCGTTCACCTCCCCGGTCGACGGAAGCGTCCTGGGCGAACTGCCCATGATCGAAGCCGAGACCGCCGCCCGCGCCGTCCGGTTCGCCGCCCGCGAGGCCGCCGCCTGGTCCGTCGTCGACCTCGACGAGCGCCGCGCCCGCGTCTCCCTCGCACTCGAGGCGCTCCGCGCCCATCGCGACCTGCTCGCCCGCCTCCTGCTCTGGGAGATCGGCAAACCCCTCAAACAGGCCGAGACCGACGTCGACCGCTGCATCAGCGGCGTGGAATGGTACGTCGACGAGATCGAGCACATGATGGCCGGCCGTCAGCCGCTCGGCCTCATCTCGAACATCGCCTCCTGGAACTATCCGTTCTCCGTCCTGATGCACGCGATGCTGGTCCAGGTCCTTGCCGGCAACGCGGTCATCGCCAAGACCCCGACCGACGGCGGGCTCTTCTCCCTGACCGTCGGCGCCGCCCTCGCCCGCCGGAGCGGACTTCCTATCTCGCTCGTCAGCGGCGCCGGAGCGGCGCTCAGCGAGGCCCTCGTCCGCGACCCCGTCGTGGACTGCGTCGCCTTCGTCGGCGGCCGCAGCAACGGCCGCGCCGTGGCGGCAAGCGTCCTCGACCAGCGCCGGCGACACATCCTCGAGATGGAGGGGGTCAACGCCTACGGCATCTGGGAGTTTTCCGACTGGGACTCCCTCGCGAGCCAGTTGAAGAAAGGGTTTGACTACGCAAAGCAACGCTGCACCGCGTACGCGCGCTTCGTCGTCCAGCGCGAACTCTTGCCTCGCTTCCTGGACACCTACCTCCCCGTGCTCCGTTCGCTCCAGTACGGCAACCCGGCACTCGTGGAAAAGCCCGGCGACCCCCTGCCCGAGCTCGCTTTCGGGCCGCTCATCAACGCCCGCCAGGTCGAGACCCTGCGCCGGCACGTGCGCGAGGCCATGGACGGCGGCGCTCTCCCCATCTTCGAGGGCACGCTCGACGAAAGCCGGTTCCTGCCCGGGCAGGACACTTCGGCCTACATGCCGCCCGTCGCGCTGCTCGCGCCGCCGCGGCGCTGCCAGCTCTACCACAAGGAACCCTTCGGGCCCGTCGACACTATCGTAGTGGTGGACCATCCCGAAGAGCTGATCGCCGAAATGAACGTGTCCAACGGCTCTCTCGTGGCTTCCATCGCCTGTGACGACCCCGCGCTCGGCGAGGAGCTCGTGAGTCAGGTCCGGGCCTTCAAGACCGGCGTCAACCGGATGCGTTCGCGCGGCGACCGCGACGAGGTGTTCGGCGGAATCGGCGAGTCGTGGAAGGGCTGCTTCGTCGGCGGCAAATACCTCGTTCAGGCCGTCACCCGCGGCCCTGAAGGCGAACGGCTTTACGGCAACTTCCCTGACTACACCCTGCTGCCGGAGCAGCGTTAGCGCAGGAAGAGCGGCATCCACCGCGTGCGGCTTCGCCCCCGCGAAGCCGCACGCGCGATGGTCGATGGCGCCGGCCGGCCGGACGAGCGCGAAATCGCGGAAAAAGGAGCCCGATGCGGAAGATCAACACGCGCAACTTCAGGCGGGCGACGCGCTCGACCTCGCGTGAAATCAACCGTCAGATCGTGCTCAACCTGGTGCGCGAGCACCAGCCCGTCTCCCGCGCCGACCTCGCCCGTCTGATGAACGTCGGCCGCGGGATGGTCACCTCCCTCGTCAACGAGCTCATCGCCGAGGGAATCATCTACGAGGGCGCGACCGGCGTCTCCCGCCGCGGCCGCAAGCCGAAGCTCCTCCACCTGCGCACCAGCGATCGGTTCGTGGTCGCCATCGATGTCCGGTTCAGCCGCACCTACGTCATGCTCGCCGACTTCAGCGGCCGCCAGATCGCGCTCGAGACCTTCGAGACACGCTTCGACCCCGCTGCCCTGATCGACGAGCTCGCCCGGCGCGCACGGCGCCTGCTGGCCAATCACGGGGCCGAAGGCCGGTGCCACGGGATCGGGCTGGTCGTGCCCGGGATGGTCGATCGGCGGACCGGCCGCGTCCTCAATGCGCCCCAGCTCGGCTGGCGCGACGTCGACGTGCGCGACGCCCTCGCAGCCGCCACCGGCCTCCCTGTCTACATCGAGAACGCGCCCCACGCCTGCGCCCTCGCCCAGATGTGGCTCGCCCCGAACGGCAGCGAGGTCGTCGACAACTTCGTCTACGTCACCGTCTCCGACGGCGTCGGCGCCGGCGTCGTCCTCCACGGCGAGATCGTCCGCGGCCACAGCGACACCGCCGGCGAGTTCGGCCACATCCCCCTCAGCCTCGACGGGCCTCGCTGCCTCTGTGGCCGCCGCGGTTGCTGGGAGGCCTACACCTCCAACCTCGCCACCCTCGCCCGCTACCTCCGCTACGACCTCTCACGCCCCGGCACCTGGGAGCAACTCAAGGAGTCGCCCCTCACCGTCCCCGAGCTCATCGCCCGCGCCCGCGTCGGCGACGCAAGGGCCCGCGCCGCCCTCGAAGAAACCGCGCGCTACCTCGGGATCGGCCTGGCCGGGATCATGAACGCGCTCAATCCCGCCCGCATCTTCATCGGCGGCGAGATCACCGAAGCCTGGGACCTCCTCGCCGACACCGTCCGCCGGGCCGCCGCCGAACGCGTCCTGACCGCCGCCGCCGCCGCCACCCCCATCATCCCCGAGGAGGCCGGCGGCTACCCCCGCCTCCGCGGCGCCGCCGCCCTCGTCGTCGCCCCGATGTTCGCCGCACCCCGCCTCGGCTAGCCCACCCCCTGCCACCGCTTCCCTTCCCGGCTCCGGACGCTTATACTTCAGGTCACCTGATGTCTGTCGCCAGGTCCGCCCGGTCACGCCTCGAACGCGAGGCGGAGGGCGCGTGGCCCGGCCAACCCGCCCGACCGAGCCCGATCCGCGCGACCTGGCCCGGCCCGCTCGACTGCCCCGCTCGCACCCGGACACCGGCCCCGGCCCGCGAGCCTGGAGAGTCGTTCGGGCACCGTTGGCGCTTCTTCCCCTGTCCAACCCCGTTCCCGAGAGCGACGCGAATGGCTCTGCAAGACTTGCGCGCCCAGGCTACGCTGCGGTCCCCCGAGGAGCTCCTCCGCCACCTCCAGACCTTCCAGCTCGAGCTCCGCTTCTCCGCCGGCATCTGGTTCTTCAGCCCCGCCAGCAGCCGCTTCCACGACCGCTACAGCCCCACCCGCACCATCGAGCAACGCCTCGAGATCGCCGCCGGCCTCAAGGAGTACGGCCTCGCCGGCCTCGAAGCCCACTACCCCAACGAGATCAACGAGGACAACGTCGACCTCTGGAAACAGTTCACCCGGGACACGGGCATCCGCCTCATCACCGTGATCCCGCTCCTCTTCTGGGACGCCGACTTCGAGTTCGGATCCCTCTCCAACCCCGACGACCGGATCCGCCGCAAGGCAATCGAACGCACCAAGGCCGCACTCCAGCTCAACCGCGAGCTCGACACCGACTTCGCCGTCGTCTGGCCCGGGATCGACGGCTACGAGAACCCGTTCGGCATCGACTTCGTCTCGATGCGCCGCCGCTTCGCCGAAGGTCTCGCCGAGGCCATGGACGCCGTCCCCGGCGTGCGCGTGGCGTTCGAGCCCAAACCCTACGAGCCGCGCGGCCGCATCCTCTACGGCCTCACCCCGGAGGGCATCCTGCTCGGGCACCAGGTCGAAGCCATGCTCCGCCACGAGGAGAACCGCCGCCTCCTCGAGGAGGGACACAAGCTCGTCTGCATGAACCCCGAAGTCGGGCACGTCCTCATGGGCTTCGAGGACCTCGCCTACGCCTTCTCCTGGCCGCTCTCCGAAGGACGGCTCGCCCACACCCACTGGAACAGCCAGCCCCTCGGCAACTACGACCAGGACCTCAACGTGGGCGTGATCTCCCCCGAGCAGCTCGAAGCGGGACTTTACACGCTCAAGATGTACGGTTACACTGGCTACTTCGGCATCGACATCAACCCGGAGCGCATGCCCGTCGACGTCGCGCTCCGGATCTCGATGGACGCGATCCGCGCGGCGAACGACCGGATCAACCAGCTCGACCACGAAGCCATCCTCTACGCCACCACGCACCCGGCCGAAGCCCGGGGCTGGCTGGAGGCGTACCTCGTGCGAGCCCGCGCCCCGCATCCCGAGCGGCTGGCGCCTCTCCCGGAGTTGAAGAGCCGTGGCTAGCTACCTTCTCGGACTCGACGTCAGCACGACCGGCAGCAAGGCGGTCCTCATCGACACGGAAGGCCGCGTCGTCAGGACCGCCACCAACCCGCACCCGCTCCACACCCCGCGGCCCGCGTGGTCCGAGCAGGACCCCGCCGACTGGTGGCGCGCGTCGGCCGCGAGCATCCGCACCGTCCTCCAGACGAGCGGCGTCTCGCCGGACCAGATCGCCGGCGTCGGACTCACCGGCCAGATGCACGGCCTCGTCCTGCTGGACGCCGAGGGCCGCGTGCTCCGGCCGGCCATCCTCTGGAACGACCAGCGCACCGCCGCCGAGTGCGCCGAGATCACCGAGACGGTCGGCGCCGAACAGGTGCTCCGCATCACCGGCAACCCGGTACTCCCGGGCTTCACCGCCCCCAAGATCGTCTGGGTCCGGTTGCGCGAGCCTGAGGTCTTCCGGCAAACGGCGAAGTTCCTCCTCCCCAAGGACTACGTCCGCTACCGCCTGACCGGAGCCTTCGTGTCCGACGTCTCCGACGCCTCAGGCACCTCCCTCTTCGATGTCGGCGCCCGGAACTGGTCCGACGAGATGCTCCAGGCGCTCGGCATCCCACGGGCCTGGGTCCCGGAGGTGACCGAGTCCCCGGAGGTCAGCGCACGCGTCAGCGCCGAAGGGGCCAGGGAAACCGGACTCCTCGAGGGGACCCCGGTCGTCAGCGGCGCAGGCGACAACGCCGCGGCCGCCGTCGGGACCGGCATCGTGCGCCCGGGCAGGGTCCTCCTCTCCCTCGGCACGAGCGGCGTCCTCTTCGCCCCGCTCGACGCCTACCGCCCCGAGCCCCAGGGCCGCCTCCACGCCTTCTGCCACGCCGTCCCCGGCCAGTGGCACCTCATGGGCGTCATGCTCTCCGCCGCCGGCAGCCTCCAGTGGTACCACGATGCCCTGGCGGAAGACGTGCCGTTCGACCAGCTCGTCGCCGAGGCCGGCACCGTGCCGCCCGGCGCCGAAGGGCTCTTCTTCCTCCCCTACCTGAGCGGCGAGCGCACGCCCTACCCCGATCCCGACGCACGCGGCGCCTTCATCGGCCTCTCGCTCCGCCACCGCCGACCCCACCTCACCCGCGCGGTGCTCGAGGGCGTGGCGTTCGGCCTCCGCGACTCCCTCGACCTCATGACGGCCCTCGGCCTCGAGATCCGGCGAATCCGCGCGGCCGGCGGCGGCACCCGGAGCCCGGTCTGGCGCCAGATCCTGGCCGACGTGCTCAACACCGAGCTCGCCACCACCGACGCCACCGAGGGCGCGGCCTACGGCGCCGCCCTCCTCGCCGGCGTCGGCGCGGGCGTCTTCGCCTCCGTCCAGGACGCCGCCGAGATCGCCGTCAAAGAGGTCGACTGTGTGCAGCCCGGACCCGCCGCAGGCCTTTACGCCGAGGCACACGCGCAGTACCGTTCCCTCTATCCCGCCCTCGCGCCCGAGTTCAGGAAGCTCGCCCGTCTCGCCGAGAGTCAGGCGGCCGCCACGCACGCCTGACGGCGTCCTTGAATCGGGCGCCGGGGCACCACAAATTCCACAGCAAGCGCGCGCGACTCGCCTCGCGGGGCGGCGCCGGCGGTGCGCCGCCCCCGGTCGGCCCCGCTGCACCGGCCGAACGGGAACCCCGCACCACCCACGCCCCGAGGAGGTCTGCCCACCCGGAGTGCCGTCCCCCAGGGTCAGCACCCCGCCGAGCCGAACCACGGGCGCGCGCATGACACCTTACCCGAACGGCTCCGCCTCCCGCGCCACCCCGGGGCGCAAGCGGAGCCACTCGATCCGCCCCTCACCTGGAGGTCCCGAGTATGAGCCAGAACAAGACTTCCCGGCGACACTTCCTCAAGCGCGCCGGCGCCGCCCTCGCCGCCGGCACCGTCGGCGCCGCATGGCCCGCCAGCGCCTCCGGCAACGCCCGCGTCTTCCAGCTCGAGCCGCCCCCGCCGCCCACCCGGCCTCGCTCCCCGAACGACAACATCCGCATCGCCACCATCGGGATCGGCATCCAGGGAACCAACGACACCCACGCCGCCCTCCGCGTCCCAGGCGTCGAGCTCGTCGCCGTCGCCGACGTCTACCAGGGCCGCCTCATCCGCGCCAAGGAAGTCTTCGGCAACCACCTCTTCACCACGCGCGACTACCGCGAGATCCTCGCCCGCTCCGACATCGACGCCGTCATCATCGCGACCCCCGACCACTGGCACGCCCAGATCGCCATCGACGCCATGAACGCCGGCAAGGACGTCTACGTCGAAAAGCCGATGGTCCAGCAGATCAACGAGGGGCTCCGCGTCATCGAAACCGCGCGCAAGACCGGCCGCATCCTCCAGGTCGGCAGCCAGCGCGTCAGCTCCATCGTCTACGCCAAGGCCAAAGAGCTCCTCGCCGCCGGGGTCATCGGCGAGCTCAACTACATCGACGTCTACCTCGACCGCAACTCCGCCATCGGCGCCTGGCAGTACTCCATCCCGCCCGACGCCACGCCCGAGAACATCGACTGGGACCGCTTCCTCGGTCGCGCGCCCAAGCGCCCCTTCGAACCCATCCGCCTCTTCCGCTGGCGCAACTACCGCGACTACGGGACGGGCATCCCGGGCGACCTCTTCGTCCACCTCTTCTCCGGGATCCATTTCATCCTCGATAGCCTCGGGCCCACCCGCGTCATGGCCACCGGCGGGCTGCGCTACTGGAAGGACGGCCGTGACGTGCCCGACATCGTCGCCGGCCTCTTCGACTACCCGCAGACGGACCGGCACCCGGCCTTCAACGTCTCGATGCGCGTCAACTTCGCCTCCGGCGGGAGCAGCGAGAGCTCGGCCTTCCGCTTCATCGGGCCCGACGGTGTCCTCACCCTCGACCGCGGCGTCACCCTCACGCGCGCCGTGAAACGCCGCGAGCCGGGCTACACGATCGACACCTTCCCGAAGGCCGTCCAGGAGGAGTTCCTCAAACAGTACCGCGCGCAGTACCCGCCCGCGGAGCCGGAGGTCGTCCCTCAGCACGTCGAGGCCTACGTGCCGCCTCCGGGCTACAGCGACTCCGTCGACCACTTCCGCAACTTCTTCGACTGCGTGCGCAACCGGAAGCAGCCCGTCGAAGACGCCGTCTTCGGCTTCCGCGCCGCGGCGCCTTCCCTGCTCGCCAACATGAGCTACTTCGACGGGCGGCCCTACCTCTGGGATCCCCAGGGGATGCGACTGATGGAGGGCGGCCGGGCCTGAGCCCGCCGTCCCACCGCCCCGCCACCATGAAAACCGCCGCGGGATGCTGCGTTGGGTGCGCAGCATCCCGCGGCGGTTCTTGCCGGGGGGGCCGCCGGACATCCGCGGCCCCCAGCCAGCGCCTCAGTACCCCGGGTTCTGCCCCAGCCCCGGATTCAGGTCCAGCTCCTTGAGCGGGATCGGCCAGAGGTAGTCACGCGGCACCGTGAACCGGCGGTTCGCCGCCGGGATCTTCTGCACGTTGCCGTCCTCGTCCACGTAGTCGATCCCGTAGCTCTGGCCCGGCATCACCTGCTCGGCGATCCGCCAGCGACGGATGTCGAACAGCCGCAGCCCCTCGCCAGCGAACTCCACGCGACGCTCGTTGCGTACCAGATCCCGCGTGAGCTCCGCGGCCGTGGCGACCTCCGGCATCCCGGCGCGCCGCCGCACCGCGTTGAACGCCTCCAGCACGCTGGCATCGACCTGGTTCAGCTCCAGCTTCGCTTCCACGTACGTCAGGAGCACCTCGGCATAGCGCATCACGATCAGGTCGATCCCGCTGTTGTTCGGCTCGTTGCGATCCGCGGGGTCCACGTACTTGATGAACTGGTACCCCGTCTGGGTCGCGTTGAAGTCGTTCCCCACGCGGTCCGGCGTCGGGCTGTCGGGCAGCGAGTTGTAGACCTGCCCGGCGAAGACCGCGCCGGGGTACAGCAACGTGCCGTACATCCGCGGGTCCCGGTTCGCGTACGGGTTGGCCGGGTCATAGAGCGGCGACTCCGTGATCGGCAGCCCGTCCGTCATGTAGTACGCGTCCACCAGCGAGCGCAGCGGCACCACGTCGCTCCCCCCTTGCAGAGAACGCGGGCCGAACGTGGAGAACGCGCTGTGCGAACGCTGGCCCTTCAGCCGCCGATCCGCGTAGATGATCTCCGGGCTGTCCTCGCCGGCGTAGCGGAACAGATCCGCGTAATTCGGGTGCAGGCTGTAGACGCCGAGGTCCATCACCGCCTTCGCCGCTTCCGCCGCCACATCCCAACGCGACTCCCACAGCGCAGCACGCGCCTTCAGCGCCAGAGCCGCGCCCCGCGTCGCCCGCCCCAGGTCCGCGCTCCCGTACGCCGTCGGCAACGCGGGCGCGGCCTGATCCAGATCCTTCAAGACCTGATTGATCACCTGCGCCCGCGGCGTGCGGGTGACCTTCACCGCATCCGCAATGCTGATCGGCTGCAGGATCAACGGCACATCGCCGTAGAGGTTGGCCAGCATCGTGTAATGGTACGCCCGATGGAAGAGCGCCTCGGCCCGCAGACGCTCCTTCAGGTCGGGATTGATCTTCTCGATCTTGTCGATGTTGGCCAGCACCTCGTTGGCACGGCGGATCGCCCGGTACGCGTTGTACCAGATGTTGGCCACCGTCCCGTTGGACGCGTCCGCCGTCCCGTTCCCGATGTGGTACCAGTCCGAGAACGACTTCTGCGCCCAGGCATTGTCCGTGGCGGCGTCGAAGTACAGATAGTCCCACCCGCTCAGGAGCGGGTAGATCGCGTTCACCGCCAGGACCGCATCCTTCTCCTGCTTCCAGAACACCGCGTCCGAAAGCTGGTCCGGCGGCACCGTGTCCAGGAAACCATCGTCGCAGCCCGGCAGCGCCACCAGGAGCGCGAAGCTCAAAGCCAGGGCGGATCTTCTTTGCTTCCCTTTCATCGCTTCATTCTCTATCCAGAAAGTGGGAATCGTTCCTCGTACGCAGTCCAGGCGCGAGCGGAGGGAGGGCTAGAGCCCTCTCCTCCGCACTGCCTCAGAACGAAATGCTCGCGCCCACCGAAATCGTGCGGACCTGCGGATAGTTGTTCGCACGCCCCGAGGGGTTCTCCGGATCCAGAATCAGGTCGCTCTTCGTGAACGTCAGCAGATTCTGCCCGGATACGTAGATCCGCACCTGCTCGAACGGCAGCAGCCGCTGCACGAACGACGTGGACAGGGAGCCGCCTTCCGCCAGCGCCTCACTCCCTCCGCGGCGCAGCGTGTAGCCGATCTGCAGGTTCTTCACCTTGACGTACGAGGCGTCCCACACCCAGTAGTCGCTCGCCTGGTGATTGTGCGTCGTCCGCAGCGTCGGCTTCGGCATGCGACCCTTGGGATTCTCAGGCGTCCACCGGTCCAGCCAGGCGGTGGTGGTGTAGTTCTCCCAGAACGGGCCCTCCACCAGAGCACCCTGCACCCAGTAGTCGACATCCCAGGCGCCCTGGAAGAAGACGCTCAGGTCGAGGTTCCGCCACGCCGCCGTCCACGTGGAGCCGAACGTGTACTTCGGCATGTCCACACCGATCGGCACACGGTCCTCGTTGTTGATCACGCCGTCGCCGTTCTGGTCCTTGTAGCGAATGTCGCCCGGACCCGTCTGCGGGTGCTGGAACGCGTGCGCCTTGACTTCCTCCTCGCTCTGGAACAGACCATCCGACTCCCAGCCGTACATCGTCCCCAGCGGATAGCCCTCCTGGGTCAGCCAGATCCCGTCGATGTACGGGCCGGTGCCCGCCAGGTCCACCACCTTGTTGGTGTTCGAGGCGATGTTGAAGTTGGCCGACCAGTCCAGCTCGCCCACCCGATCACGCCACCCGATCGAGGCCTCCCAACCGGTGTTGCGGACCTTCAGCCGGTTCTGCACGGGCTCGGTCAGGCCAATGACGCCAGGGATCGGCAGCGCCCGCAGAATGTCGTGGGTGTCCTTGCGGTACACGTCGCCGGTCAGCGTCAGCCGGCCATCGAAGAACGCCGCGTCGAAGCCCAGGTCCGACATCACGGTCGTCTCCCACGAGATCTCCTCGTTGGCCAGCTCCGTCTTCGCGGCGCCGATCACCAGCTGGTCGCCGAACACGTAATTGTGCCCGAGCGAAATGACCGAGTGGTACGGGTAGTACAGCGCGGTGCCGCCCCGCCGGATATCCTCGTTCCCCATCCGGCCCCACGAGCCGCGCAGCTTCAGCTCGTTGATCCAGCCGACGTTGAAGAACGGCTCCTCCGAGATGCGCCACCCCACCGAGAACGACGGGAAGAAGCCGAACCGGCGGCCTTTCGCGAACCGGCTCGAGCCATCGTACCGGGCGTTCGCCTCGAACAGGTACCTCCCCTTCCAGTTGTAGTTGAGGCGCCCGAAGCCCGAGCGAAGCGCCCACTCGTACGAGCTCCCCCACGTATCCTCCTGGGCCGCGTCACCCGCGTTGATCTCCCGGAGCTCGTTGTTGTAGAAGCCCCGGCGGATCGCCCGGATCTCCTCCCAGTTCCGCTTGGTCTGCTCGTAGCCGACCATCGCCGCCACATTGTGGTCGCCGAAGATCCGCGAGTACTCCAGCAGGCCACGGAGATAGATCTCGGAGTCGGTCGACCGCCGCTCGTCCAGCTGGTTCGGGGTCACCCGCTTGCGGACGACGTCCGGGTTCCAGTAGTCCCGGAACTCCACGTCGTTGCGCCAGTCCTCGTAGCGCCAGTTGCCGGCCTGGATCGAGCCCAGCGTCCGGATCGTGAGACCCTCGAACAGCCTGTAATCCGCCTTCAGGTTGATCTGCCCGTGCCGGTACTCCCGGGTGCGCGTGCCGTACGCCTCGGCGTAGGCAAGGGGGTTGTGCCCGTTGTCGCTCCACCCGTACGTGCCGTCGGGGTACTTCGCCACCACCGTCGGCGGAGTGTCGTGGAACATGTTCCAGAGCACGCCGCCCATGTTGTTCGGCTCCATGTCCGAGGTCCGCCGGAGCGCCAGGTCAATGCCCGTGGTCAGCCGCTCCGTCGGGTAGAAGTCGGTGTTCAGCCGGAGCGAGTAACGATCCGCCTCGGTCTGGGGCAGCAGCCCCTTCTGGTCCATGACATTCAGCGACAGCGAGAACGCCGCCAGGTCGTTGCCGCCCCGGGCCGTGAAGTTGTGGTCCTGGATCGGCGCAGGGTCGAAGAGGACGTCCAGCCAGTCGGTGAAGGGGTACTTCAGCGGATCCACGCTGGGGTCGCCCTTCAGCGCCTTCAGGGTGTTCTGGATGTACTCCTCGGAGTACTTCGGCTGGAGCCCGGCGTTGACGTAGGCCTCGTTGATCAGGCGCAGGTACGACTCGGGATCGATCATCTCCGGGAACGTCTGGACGTCCTGGATCCCGTAACGGCCGTCATACGAGAAGCGGATCGAGCCGTTCTGCGTCCCGCGCTTCGTCGTGATCAGGATGACGCCGTTGGCCGCGCGGGCGCCGTAGATCGCCGCCGAGGCCGCGTCCTTCAGGACCGAGATGCTCGCGATGTCCCTCGGATCGAGGGCGTTGATGTCGCCTGCCACGCCATCGATCAGCACCAGGGGCGTCGTGCTGTTGAGCGTGCCGCGGCCCCGGATGAAGAACATCGTCCCCGCATCGCCCGGCCGGCCACCCCGGTCGATCACCGTGAGCCCGGGCGCAACACCCTGCAGCGCCTCGGTGACGTTCGCGACAGGCCGCTTCTCCAGCTCAGTCGGCTCGACTGCCGCGACCGACCCGGTCAGGTTGACCCTCCGCTGCTGGCCGTAACCGACGGCCACGATCTCCTCCAGCGCGATCGCCTGCGAGGTCAGCTGGAAGTTCGCCGTCGCCGTCCCGCCCGGCGTCACCGTCACGGTCACGGTCGCCGATCCGTAGCCGATCAGGCTCGCCTGGACCTGGTGGGTCCCCGCAGGCACCCCAGGGATCACGTACCGGCCATCCTGGCCCGTGAGTGTCCCGATCTGCGTCCCCACGACGACCACGTTCGCTCCGGACAGGGGCTGGCCCTGGTCAGAGGTGACGAGGCCGACGATCCGTCCCGTCTGCTGCGCCAGTAACGCTTCGACGGGGAGGAACGCAGCCAGGAGCAGGACTGTCGCCCATCGTTTCATGAAAGCGCTCCCTTGATGTAGGTACGACATGAACAGCCGCTCCGGCTGTCACACGCAGAAAACGCGAAAAAAAGAATCGCGGGGACTCGTCCCACGGCAAACGATCCGCGCGCAGACACGAACGCC
>DATCLG010000106.1:0-16502 GCA_036564015.1 Longimicrobiales bacterium | reverse complement strand
TTCGTGCAGGAAACGGCCCCGCCGTGGCTCGAAGGTCGTGTGGCTGGCGCTGCTGGCCGCCCTGTCGGCGGCCTGCGCGGGTGAGTACCCTCAGACGACCTTCAGGCCCGTCACCGAGTTCGGTGAGCTGATCGATGGCCTCTTCAATCACGTTTTCTTGCTGACGCTCTTCGTCCTGGTCCTCGTCGAGACGATCCTCGTCTACGTGATCGTGCGGTATCGCCGGCGGGAGGGGGCGCCTCCGCCGAAGCACGTGCACGGGCACACGGGGCTCGAGATCGTCTGGACGCTGGGTCCCGCGATCATCGTGGCGCTCATCGCCGTTCCGACCGTGCGAGGGATCTTCGCCACGCAGGGCGAGGACGTGGAGGGCGCTCTCCAGGTGGACGTGATCGGACACCAGTGGTGGTGGGAGTTCCGGTATCCTGAGCTCGGGATCACGACGGCCAACGAGCTCCACGTGCCGGTTGGCCGCCCGATCCGCCTGCGGATGCGTTCGGCGGACGTGATCCACAGCTTCTGGATCCCGCGGATCGGCGGCAAGCGGGACGTGAACCCGCAGCCCCGGCTGCGCGAGGGGGAGCAGGAGCAGTACAACTACCTCACCTTCACGATCAGCGAGCCGGGCTCCTACCTCGGGCAGTGCGCCGAGTACTGCGGCACGCAGCACGCCGTCATGCGCATGCGCGCGGTGGCGCATTCGCCCGAAGACTTCGAGGCGTGGGTCCAGGCCATGAAGACCCCGGTCACCCCTGCGCCCGGCTCGCTCGAGGAGCGCGGCCAGCAGATCTTCACCAGCCGGAGCTGCATCGCGTGCCACACCATCGAGGGCACGACCGCGATGGGCACGATCGGCCCGAACCTGACGCGCGTCGGCGCGCGGTGGGCAATCGGCGCGGGCGCCGTGCCCAACACGCGTGAGAATCTGATCCGGTGGATCAAGGCGCCGCACGAAGTCAAGAAAGGCGTGCTCATGCCCGGCGCCACCGTGGGCGCTGCCGGGATGCCGCCGACCGGCCTCAGCGACGAGGAGATCGAGGCCGTCGCAGCCTACCTCGCCAGCCTGAAGTGAGGCGGCGAGTCCGATTCTGAACTGGCATAGCAAACTCAGCATTCGCGCAGGATCGAGCCGATGGCAACAGCCGAAGCCACAGTGCCCGCCGCCGCTGCGGAGCCACGCGGATTGTGGAGCTGGCTCACGACCGTAGACCACAAGAGGATCGGCATCCTCTACGGCGTGACCGCCCTCGCCTTCTTCATCATCGGGGGGATCGAGGCACTGCTCATCCGGATCCAGCTCGCCAGGCCGGAGAACACGTTCCTCGACCCGGACACGTACAACCAGCTCTTCACGATGCATGGCACCACCATGATCTTCCTGGTGGCCATGCCGCTGGCTGTCGCATTCTTCAACTACGTTGTGCCGCTCCAGATCGGTGCCCGGGACGTGGCGTTCCCCCGGCTGAACGCCCTCTCTTACTGGATCTTCCTGCTGGGCGGCCTCGTCCTCAACTCGAGCTGGTTGTTCGGCGCCGCGCCCGACGGCGGCTGGTTCGGGTACGCTCCGCTCTCCGAGCGGCAGTACTCGCCCGGCCTGAACATGGATTTCTGGGCGATCGGGCTCCAGATCCTGGGGATCGCCTCGATCCTCGGCGGGATCAACTTCATCACCACGATCATCAACCTCCGCGCCCCGGGGATGCGGCTCATGCGGATGCCGCTCTTCACCTGGATGACGCTGGTGACGAGCTTCCTGCTCATCACCGCCATGCCGGTGATCGCGGTGGCGCTCTTCTTCCTCCAGTTCGACCGGAACTACGGCACCAACTTCTTCGTGCCCTCGGCCGGGGGTGACCCGATCCTCTGGCAGCACCTCTTCTGGATGTTCGGGCACCCGGAGGTCTACATCCTGGTCCTGCCGGCGTTCGGCATCATCTCGGACGTGATCCCGACCTTCTCGCGTAAGCCGCTGTTCGGCTACGCGATCATGGTCTACTCCGGGATCCTGATCGGCTTCATCGGGTGGGGCGTGTGGTCGCACCACATGTTCGCGACCGGGCTCGGGCCGATCGCTGACTCGTTCTTCTCGGTCGCCACGATGATCATCGCCATCCCGACGGGGGTGAAGATCTTCAACTGGCTGGCGACCATGTGGGGCGGCTCGCTCCGGTTCACGACGGCGATGCTCTACGCGGTGGGCATGATCGCCGTCTTCACGATCGGCGGGGTCTCCGGCGTCCACCACTCGGTTGCCCCGGCGGACCTGCAGCAGACGGACACCTACTACGTGGTGGCGCACTTCCACTACGTGATCCTGGCGATCATCTTGGCGTTCTTCGCCGGGATCTACTACTGGTTCCCGAAGATCACGGGCCGCATGATGGACGAGCGGCTCGGGAAGTGGAGCTTCGCGTTCACCTTCGTGGGCGGCAACGTCCTGTTCTTCCCGATGCACTTCATCGGGCTGCTCGGGATGCCGCGGCGGACGTGGACGTACTTCTCCGAGCTCAACCTGGGTGGGCTGAACCTCCTGTCGACGATCGGCGCCTTCACTATGGCGTTCGGGGTTCTCCTCGTCCTCATCAACATGGTGCGCAGTGCGCGCCGGGGTGAGCCGGCGCCGGCCAATCCGTGGGGTGCGGCCACGCTCGAGTGGGCGACCTCGTCGCCGCCGCCGGTGTACAACTTCGCCCGGATCCCGACGATCCACAGCCGGGAGCCGCTCTGGGATGAGCACGGGGGCAAGCTCCAGACGGAGGACCTGGTGCAGCTCGAGCCCGGGCAGCGGATCCATCTGCCGTCGCCTTCGTACTGGCCTCTAGTCACGGCGATCGGCGTCGCGGCCACCTTCGTGCTCTTCATGACGCAGACCTGGTGGGCGCCGCTGCTGGGCGTGGCCGTGACGGCCATCGGCGTCATCAACTGGGCTTTCGAACCGGCGCATTGAACACCGAAATCGGAAACGGGAGCGTACCTTGAATCACGCAGCCGTTGTTCCCGCTTCGCACGGGGAGCACCCCGAGACGGCGACCGGGCTCAACACCTGGAAGCTGGGCTTCTGGGTGCTCCTGGGCTCCGAGACGCTCTTCTTCGGGTCGCTCATCGCGACGTACTTGACGTACAAGGGCGAGAGCGTCGTCGGGCCGTACCCGCACGAGATCCTGAACATCCCGCTCACCTCGATCAGCACCTTCGTGCTGCTCATGAGCAGCCTCATGATGGTGCTGGCGCTCGCGGCGGTGCAGCGGGGCGATCGGAAGGGCACGCTGGTCTGGCTGATGGCCACGGCGTTGCTCGGCTCGCTGTTCCTGGGCTTCCAGTCGTACGAGTTCACGCACTTCTACCACGCGGGGCTCACGCTCGAGACGAACCTGTTCGGCTCGACCTTCTTCGTGCTGACCGGGTTCCACGGGGCACACGTGACGGTGGGCGTGATCTGGCTCCTCGTGCTCTGGGCGATGGCGTTGCGGGGCCGGCTCACGCAGGCCGACGCGCTGAAGGTCGAGATCGCCGGCCTTTACTGGCATTTCGTGGACATCGTCTGGATCGTGATCTTCACCCTGATCTACCTGATCCAGTAAGGAAGGGAGCATGGATTCGCACGTCCGAGCGAGCGCGGGCCACGAGCTGCAGCACGAAGCTCACGCCCATCCGGGCCCGAAGACGTACGTGATGGTCGCGCTGGTCCTGTCGATCATCACGGCCCTCGAGGTGGCGGTCTTCTACATTCCGGCGCTGAGCCCGGTGCTGGTGCCGATCCTGCTGATCCTGTCGGCGGGGAAGTTCATCCTCGTGGTGGCTTTCTACATGCACCTGAAGTTCGACAGCCGCCTCTTCAGCGGGGTCTTCGTGGCGCCGCTGGTGCTGGCGATGCTGGTCGTGATCTCGTTGATCATCCTGTTCAAGGTGCTGCCGCTGTACAGGAACGTCTGAGGCGACCCTGGCTTCTGCGTCTGGAGTTATGCTCGCCGCACCGGTTCACGGAACGCTGGCCTGGCTGGCGCACGGCAACCCGGCGGATTTCTCGTGGACGCGCTGGGAGATCCACGCCAGCGTGCTGATCGGGTGCCTGCTCTTCGCGGGGGCGTACCTCGCGGGGGTCGGGCCGCTGCGCCGGCGCTACCGGCTGGCGGATCGCGTGGAGCGGTGGCAGGTCGTGGCGTTCCTCTCCGGGGTCGCGGTGCTGTTCGTGGCGCTCAACGGGCCGATCCACGACCTGAGCGACAACTTCCTCTTCAGCGCCCACATGGTGCAGCACATGCTGATCACCATGGTGGCGCCGCCGCTGTGGCTGATCGGGACGCCCGCGTGGCTGCTGCGGCCCCTCCTGCGGCGGAGGGGGGTGTGGCCGGTCGCGCGGGTGCTCACGCATCCGCTGATCGCCTTCATCGTGTACAACGTCGTCTTCATTGGGTGGCATTTCCCGGCGCTCTACAACGCGGCGCTGGAGAACCACGCCGTGCACATCGTGCAGCACCTCATGTTCATGGGTGCGGCGGTGCTGATGTGGTGGCCGGTGGCCGACCCGCTCCCGGAGCTGGCCCGGCTGTCCAGCCCGCTCCAGATGATCTACCTCTTCGCGTTCGGCGTCCCGATGTCGGTGGTGTCCGCGTTGATCACGCTCTCCGAGAACGTGCTCTATCCGTGGTACGACGCGGCGCCGCGGATCTGGACGCTCACCGCGCTGGATGACCAGCAGCTCGGGGGGCTGATCATGTGGATCCCCGGCGGGCTGGTCTTCTGGGCGGCGATTACGATCGTCTTCTTCCGCTGGTGGCGGCGGGAGCAGGCGGAGGACGCGCGGGAGCGCGAGCGCCTGCTCGCCACCTCGCACTCCGCCTCACGCTAGCCGCGGTAGGCCGGCTCCTCCAGCTCCATCCCGTGCTCGCGGAGCTGCATGCGCAGCCGCGGGTGCTCCCTCCACAGAAACACGCCCATGGCCATGGCGGCCAGGAGGTTCCCGACGAGGATGCTCCACCACGCGATGTTGTCGAGGATCCAGTCGGCGAAGATCGCGACCAGGCCGATGAAGAGGGTCTCGAACGTGACGAAGAGGAGCACCAGGCCGAGGATGAGGGGCGGCTCCTCCTCCGCCTCGTTGAGGACGGCGGCGGCCACGATGCCGATCAGCAGGAACGCGGCGACGTGGATGAAGGTGTAGCCGATGACGGTGGCCGCCGTGATCTGCACCTCGGCGGCGCTCCTTGCCCCGTAGAAGAGGGCTGAGCCGACGGCGGCCGGCGTGAAGAAGATCCGTCGGGCGAGGAGGTCGAAGATGAGGAACCAGAGGGCGACGACGGACGCCCCGATCAGCCCGGCCACCACTCCCTCGCGGTAAATGCGGTGTCGCTTGAGGACCTCCCACCAGGTGACGCCCGGGGTGGGGCTGGTGAAGTGGAGGTAGGCCATGAGGACCACGCCGGCGAAGAGATTCCCGATCAGGACTTCCGGCCAGCCGAGCTCGTTCACCACATTCGCGCCGCGGACGATCACGCCGATGTAGAAGGTGAGGTCGAAGAGCAGGAACCCGGCGACCACGCCCAGGAGGAAGTTGGGCGCCGTGTCGAGGCGGCCGAGCAGCCAGGCGATCGCGATCCCGAGCCCCACGAAGACGGCGTAATGGAGCAGGGTGTAGCCGAGGATCAGGCCGGGGCCGACCTGGTCGGGGCTTTCGAGTCCGAAGATGGCGGCGGCCAGGAAGGCGGGGGTGTAGAGGATCTGGCCGCGCACGGCGTCGATCACCAGGAACCAGAGGGCGATCGCGGTGGCGCCGAGGATTCCGGCCACCGCACCCCGGGAGACGAACCTCGTGGGACGCTTCACAGTCACCTCCGGGTCGGGAAGCTCCAGTCGATGTGGCCCGCGAGAGCAGGGCTGCGGGCTGCTGCCAGATCGGGCGCCCGATCGGGCGCCGGCGCGCGGGGGCGCGCGTCCCGAGTCGCTCTCCTCCCGCCTGGGAGATCACAGAAGTTGCACGGACCGGGCCGGGGCGTCGGCGCGGGAATGGGGAGCCCGTGGCTGTCCCGCCGGTGACGCGGCCGCCGTGCCGGTCCGGCCGGGTCGTCGCCAGGCACGTGATCGCGTGCGGGACGGGAGCGGGCCGCGTCGCTCCGGAGACGCGCCTTGCCTGAGACTGTGGCGTCCGGTCTCGTGGTTGCCGAGGAAACCGATCTAGGGTCGGAGCCCGGATCGCGGTGCGACCCGGGTCGAGTGATCATGATTGCAGCCGGGCCCGGCCGGATCGTGCGGCTGCCACGGCGCGCTCTGATCGCCGGGGCGCCGGCGACCGAAGGAGCCGGGCCGGCCATCCGTGTGGAAGCCCGGTGCGCAGGGCATTGGCGCAGCCCGGCACACCGGCCGCGAGCAGCGTCATTTTCCAGGAGTTGCGGCCGCAGCCGTGTGCGCGGCCGTGGTGTCAATAATAACGCCGGGCCGCCCTCCGCGCCACGACTTCGTTTTCGTTGCGGGCTGGACGGGGCGAGGCGAGCGCGGGCAGTTCCAGGAAAGGCCGATCCGCGCGGCCCGGCCGGCCAGGGGGGGTTCGGGGTGCGATCGTTCCCGCGCCGGGGTCCAGCGGGCGGGCCCCCGGGCGTCCGGTCTGTTTTCCGACGGCCAGGGATTGCACGGGCGGGGCGGGTCCGGCCAGTATACCAGACCTTTTTTTCCCTGACGTTGCACGGTGCGCCGGGACGCAGCAAGTTGAGGGCGCGCATTGCGTCGATGAATCGATCCGGGAGGCGCGAATGGACGGCAGGACCGTAATTCGGGAAAGCAGGCGTTCCGTGGTCTGGCTCCTGCTTTCGGTCGTTGCGTTATGGGGCTGTAGTCGGGCGGTGACAGCGCCGCCGGCGCCGGCGCCCGCAGTGGAGGGGGCGCGGCAGCTGGTGTCGGTGGACACGGTGCCGGTGCCGCGTTCGTTCCGGGAGGCGATCGAGGCGGGGACGCGGACGCGGGACGGGCGTCCTGGACCGCGGTACTGGCAGCAGCGGGTGGACTACCGGATCGACGCGGAGCTGGACCCGAAGACCGGCCGGCTCCAGGGCGAGGAGGTGATCACGTATCACAACCGGTCGCCGGACACGCTGCGGATCCTGGTGCTGCACCTCTACCAGAACCTGTTCCGGCCCGGGGAGGCGCGGGTCGAGCGGGTGCCGGTGACGGAGGGGATGACGATCGAGCGGATCGCGGTGGCCGGCTCGGAGGCGGTGCGGGTGGAGGACGGGGGTGACGTGCCGCAGACGGGGGCGGTGTACCAGGAGGACGGGACGCTGCTCTATCTCCGGCTGCCGCGGCCGTTGCTGCCGGGCGACAGCACCACGCTGCAGATCGCGTGGCATTTCACGGTCCCGCCGGCGGAGGCGCCGCGGACGGGGCACATCGACCACGTCGTCTACAACGTCGCGCAGTGGTACCCGCAGGTCGCCGTGTACGACGATGTCCACGGGTGGGACGCGACGCCGTACTGGTCGCAGGGAGAGTTCTACCTGGAGTACGGCGACTTCGACGTTTCGCTGACCCTGCCGGAGGGGTGGGTGGTGGCGGCGACCGGGACGCTGGAGAACCCGGATGAGGTGTTGACGCCGACGGCGCGGCGTCGGCTCCAGCTCGCGCTTGAGCGGGACACGATCGTGCAGGTGATCACGGCGGACGACCTCGCCTCCGGCAATGCGACGCAGCGTGTCCCGGGCGGGCAGCTCACGTGGCAGTTCCGGGCGCGCAACGTGCGCGATTTCGCGTTCGCGGCGTCGAACCGGTACCTGTGGGACGCCACCCGGGCGGTGACGCCGGACGCGGATGGGGATGGCAGGCCGGAAGTGATCGCGGTGCACGCGCTGTACCGTCCGGAGGCGGAGGACTGGCGGGAGGCGGCGCGGTACACGCAGCACGCGGTTCAGTTCCACGCCTCGCGGTGGTACCCGTACGTGTACCCGCAGATCACGTCGGTCGAGGGGCCGGTCTTCGGGATGGAGTACCCGATGATCGTGTTCGTGCAGTCGGTCTCCGACCCGCGGCTGCTGTACACGGTGATCACGCACGAAGTCGGGCACATGTGGTTCCCGATGATGGTGGGGTCGAACGAGCACGACTTTGCGTGGCAGGATGAGGGGCTGAACACCTACATCGAGAACCTGTCGGTGAAGGATTTCTTCCCGGACACGCGGTTGTTCGAGGACGACCGGCGGCGATACTTCATGATCGCGGGGACGGACCTCGAGAAGCCGATGATGCGGGAGGCGGACCTGTATGGTCCGGGGCCGGCGTACGTGATCGCGGCGTACTCGAAGCCGAGCGTGGTGCTGCGGGCGCTGGCGAAGGTGGTGGGGGAGGACACGCTGCACGCGGCGATCCGGGAGTACACGCGGCGGTGGTTGTTCAAGCACCCCATGGCGCTGGATTTCTTCAACACGGTGGAGAGCGTGGTGGGGCGGGACCTGGACTGGTTCTGGCAGCCGTGGTGGTACACGACGAATGTCCTGGACCAGGCGATCGTGGGGGTGGAGGTGGCGGCCAACGGGGGTGGCGAGCAGGCGCGGGTGACGGTGGAGAATCAGGGGGAGATCCCGATGCCGGTCGAGCTGGTGCTGACGATGGCGGATGGGCAGACGCGGCGGGTGGTGGTGCCGGTGGAGGTGTGGCTGGGCGGGGCGAGGCGGCACACCGAGACGGTGGATCTGCCCGGCCGGCTCGAGCGGGTCGAGATCGACCCGCAGCAGGACTTCCCGGACGTGGACCGGACGGACAATGTCTGGACGCGGCAGGGTGGGGTCGGGGGGTAGAGGCGGCGGGGGAGAGTGGGTTGGCCGCGTCCGCGCGGCGCTTCCGGTCCTCGTGTCGGTCTCGCTGGCGAGCGCCTGCGGCCTGCCGCGCTGGCCGGTCTCGGGGCCCCTCACATCCCCGTTCGGCCTGAGGCTGGACGGCATCTGGCCGGAGATCCATCGGGGCGTGGACATCTCCGTCCCGGAGGGGACGCCGGTCCGGGCGATGAAGGGCGGGCGGGTGCGCTTCGCCGGTGAGATGCGAGGCTACGGGCTCGTGGTGATCATGGACCACGGCCCGAACCTGAGCACGGTGTACGCTCACCTTTCCGAGCTGCGGGTGGCAACGGGGGACGAGGTGAAGGGCCGGGAGGTCATCGGGCTCGCGGGCCGGACCGGCAACGCCACCGGCTCGCACCTGCACTTCGAGGTGTGGTGGTGGGGGCGGCCCGAAGACCCGGTGCCGCTGCTGGGCGGCCCGCCGTAGTCGTACGGGCCGCCCAGCAGCCAGGGTCACGCGGCCCCCTCGCGCCAGGGCGGGACGCTCACGGTCGGGCGGCCTGACAGGATCCGCTGCGGGTTCTCGGAGAGGAGCAGCCGGGCCTGCTCGACCGCGCCGCGGGCAGCGAGCACCCGGGCCACCTGGCCCGGCGAAACGGGTCGCGAGTCGCCGTGGTGGTCCAGCGCGATCACATCCGCCAGGCCCTCCGCGAGGAGCTGCCACGCCAAGTCCTCGATCGCCTCGCCGTAATCCCCGAGCACACTCCCGCCGTTGATCTGGAGAATCGCCCCCTCCCGCTTCCAGCTGCGGATCTCGTCGATGCCGACGATCTCTCCATCCCGGCGATACCGCTCCGGGTGGCCGACGATCGGCAGCCGGCCGGCGGCGAGGACCGCGCGCACGATGGCCAGCGGTTGCTCGGGCAGGTCGAAGCCGAACTCGATGAGGACGTAACTCGTCCCGCGGATCCCGACCCTGGGCTCCGCGCAGACGAGGGCGGCTATCTCGGCATCGGGCAGGAGGACCTCCTGGCCGAAGATAAGGTCGGGGACATCGTCCCGGCCCGCACAGGAGGCCTGCAGCGCCTCGAACGCGGCTTCCAGCAGCGCGAAACGCTCGTGGAAAGCGCCCGCCTCGTAGACCAGCCGGCCGGAGAGGTGCGGGCTGACCGCCAGCCGGGTGACCCCTTCACTCCGGAGCGTCCGCAGGTGGGCGATCGATTCCGCCAGCGTCCGGGCGCCATCGTCCACGCCCGGCAGGAGATGGTTGTGGAAATCGGCCAGGTCGACTGGCACGAACCCGGTCATCGTCTCTTTCGATCGAGGCGCCTTTGCGGCGCCGGTCCAGACCTCGCCACCATGTCACCCGATGGCGAGGAAGAGGGGATCCCTGCAGCTCCGGAAGCGCGACCCTCCCTCTGCCCTCGACTCCTGGAAAAAGTCCGGCCACCGGACCGGGCGTTCCCTGATCCCGAGCAGCCAGGCCTCGTGCAGCGGGCGAGACGGGAATGTGCCTCCGAGCCGCGGGGACAGTATACGTGCGGCCGGGTGCTCCCGTCCAACGCGGACCGCGACGCTCCCGATCTCACGGCGCGCCGGCGCCCTGCTCGCGGGTCGCATCTTCTTTATCCTCAGCGGCTTCGACTGTGGAGATCGTGAAGAAGAAGGTGCTGCCGACACCCTGCTGGCTCTCCACCCAGATCCTGCCCCCGTGGGCCTCGACGATCCCCTTCGCGATCGAGAGCCCGAGCCCCGCCCCCTTGCCTTTCGCGTCCCTGGCCTGCCAGAAGCGCTGGAAGACGCGTGGCAGGTCCTCCGGCGCGATTCCCGGCCCCGTGTCCTGGACCGAGAAGAGCACCTCGCGGCCGGCGGCCGCCGCCCGCACCACCACCCGTCCTCTCTCCGGGGTGAACTTGACCGCGTTGCCGACCAGGTTGCCGAGCACCTGGAGGATCCGCTGGCGATCGCCATGGATCGGCGCGAGCCCTTCGGCCACCTCGACCTCGAAACGCAGCTCCTTCTCGCGGGCCTTCGAGAGGAACATCTCGCGCACCTCGTCGAGGAGGGAAGCCACCTCGAGCGCCTCGCGCTCGATCGAGAGCTGGCCCGCCTCGATCTTCGTCACGTCCAGCAGGTCCCGGATCAGCCGGTCCATCTGATCGCAGGAGCGGCGGATGACCTCCAGGTGCTTCCGGCGCTGCTCTTCGGCCAGGGGCAGATCCGCCAGCAGATCGGCGCTCATGGCGATGGCGTTCAGCGGATTCCGCAGATCGTGACTCACCACGGAGAGCACCTCGTCGCGGGCACGCACGGCCTGTTCGGCGTCCTGGTAGAGGCGAGCGTTGTCGACGGCCAGGGCGGCGCGCCCGGCCAGCTCCTCGGCCAGCTGGAGATCCTCCGGCCCGAAGCGGCGTTCCGACGTCGTCGAAAGGAAACTCACCGCCCCGAGCACGTGGCCGCGGGCCACCAGGGGCACGAACATGATGGACTTCGGGCCGAGGAGCCGCAGGATCCGCGAATGCTCGGCATCCTGCGGCGGTTCCATGGCTTCGTGGCTCGCCTCGGGGATCAACACGGCCTGGCCCGTGCGGAGCACGCTGGAGACACCCCTGTCCGTGGCCGGCCGTGGGGCGTACCGCTTGAGCGCATCGGCCAGGTTGCGCTGGACCGGATCCCGGTGCGCGGTCGCCACCCGGACGATCCGGCCATCCTCGAACATGTCGACGACGCAAATATCTGCGATCCGGGAAACTGCGAGACGGGCGAGGTTCTGGAGCGTCGCCTGGCGGTCGAGCGAGGAGGTGAGGATCCGGCTCGCCTCGGCCAGGTACCGGTGCTTCTCTTCACTCTCCCGCAGCGAGGCCTCCGCCCGCTTGTGCGGGGTCACGTCCGCGCATACGCCGATCAGCCGGTCGGGCTTGCTCTCCGCATCGAAGAGGAGGTGGCCGCGTCCCTCGAGCCAGTGCACCGATCCGTCCGGATACACGACGCGGTACTCCACGTGCAGCGCGGACCTGTGTTCATCGAGGACGCGGCGCAGGGCGGCCCACACGCGGTCCCGATCCTCGGGGTGGATGGTCTGTCGCAGCGCCTCCGGTGTGCCGTCGAATTCGCCCGGGGCAAAGCCGTGCAGCGCCTCGAGGTCGGGCGACCACTCCAGCCTGGATTCGCGGATCCTCCACTCCCAGGTGCCCATGTGGCCGGCTTCGAGGGCGAGCCGCAACCGCTCCTCTCCTTCCCGCAGCGCCTGCTCCTTCCGCTTCCGCTCGGTGATTTCCTGGACCAGCACCTGCAGGGCCGGGCGGCCGCGGTACCAGACCGGGAGGCTCCGGACCTCGACGTCGATCACCGTTCCATCCAGGCGGATGACTTTCTCCTCGATCGGTTGGAGCGCCCGGCGTTCGACGATCCCCTGGCGGAGCCGTTCGCGCACGAGCGGGAGGTAGTTGGGGTGGACGAAGTCGGTCAGCCGGCGGCCGACGATCTCCGCCGGGCTCGACGCACCCAGCAGCCTGGCGCCGGCGGGGTTCACGTAGACGATCACCTCTTCTCCACTGAGGAGCCCGATGCCCACGGGTGCGGCCTCGACCAGCATCTGGTAGCGTTCGCGACTGTGCCGGAGCGCGGCTTCGGCGCGCTTCTGCCGGGTGAGGTCGTGCAGCGCCGCGACCACGCCCTCCAGCTCGCCGTTGGGCTGGCGGAGCGGGGTGGCGTTCATGGCCACGAAGATCCGGTCGCCGTCCGGCCGGACCAGAGCGAGCTCGACGTCGCGCACCGGCTGGCCCGTCTTCAGGACGCGCTCGATCGGGAGTTCGCCTTCCGACAGGCGCCGGCCGTCCGGCGTCCTGACCTCGCCCATGGCCTCCTGGTAGTTCTGGCCGAGGATCTCCGGCCGGGGGCGGCCGAGCAGTGTGGTCGCCGCGGTGTTGGCGAACCAGATCCTGCGGTCCATGCCGAGGAGCAGGATGCCGTCGGGGTTGGTCTCCAGGACGAGGGTCAGGCGGGCATGGGTCTGCTCGATGCTGAGGCGCGTGGCCCGCTCCTCGTGGAGCTGGCGCTCGATGCGGGCGCGGAGGCGGTCGATGAGCAGCGTGAGGCCGACGGCCGCCACGGCGATGCCCAGGACGTATTCGAGGGTGTCGCCTAGGGACCTGAACGGCTGGCCGGGCGCGGCCGTGGCGTACGCGGAGTAGCAGCCGGCGATGGCGGTGCTGACCAGGCCGGCCCGGAGGCCGCCGAGGTAGGCGGCGTAGACGACGGCTAGGAGCAGGATCGGGATGGGGGGTGAGAGGGGCAGCGGTGTCCCGGCGAGCGTTTCGATGAGCAGCGCTGCGGCCAGGGTGAGGATCGGGCCGCCGGCCATGCGCCAGAAAGCCCTTCGTGCGCGGAGGGAGGCGGGCTTCTCCTTGGGCATGGGGCCTTTTCCGCGGGGCCGGGGCTGTCGCGCCGATCGATCCAGGACTGGGGCGGACCGCCGCGGTCCCCGCTCTTCCTGGGGTCTCCACCGTTCCGGGCCGCAGAAAGCGCGCCAGACCCCGGGCGCCGTCTATCTCTTGAAAGGGAATTCGTAGGACAGGTAGACCAGGAGGGCGGCGTCGGTGGCGGCGTGGGTGAGGCCGATCGGGACCGCGATGCCGGCGACGAGCTGGCTGCGGCCGAAGTCGCGCCCGGCCCGCAGGCCGGGGGAGAGCACCCAGACCACCTCGCGGTCGGTCGTGTCCGGGCCGCTGACGGTTTCCTCGAACTCGGCGAGCGACTCGAGCAGGAGGTGGAGGAAGGGGCGGGCTCGCCAGATCACGCTGCCGCCGAGCCAGGGGGTCAGGAGGTGGACCTCTTCTCCGCCTGGCGTGTCGACGCCGGGCCGGCCGGTGCCGCCCACGTTGACGTGAGTGTAGAAGTCGCCGAACTGCTTGCTGAGGGGGAGGTTGACCTCCCAGCCGGGGTTGCCCTGACCGCTCTCGTCCTCCTTCCGGGTGGTGGGGAGGATGAGGCTGAGCCGGGGCGAGAAGGCGGGGCGGCGGGTAGTTTCGGTTAGGGCCTGGTAGCGGTAATGCAGGTAGAGGTCCACGATGGCCGGGGAGCCGCCGCTCTCGTACGGGATGGTGTAGCCGAACTGGTGGGTTTGCGTGCCGAGGGGCCACTCCTGGGAGAGGTCGAGGCCCCACTCCTCGTCGCCGGTCAGGAAGGTCAGCGTGGTCTGGACGACGCCGGGCTCCTGGTTGAACGCCTCTTCGATCAGGAAGGAGTTGTCCGTCATCTCGAATTCCCGAGCGGCGTCTCTGGCGCCGGGCACCTGGGCGCTGGCGGTTCCGGCGATGAGGAAGAGGAGCGCGGCCGCGTCGGGGAGGGAGGCGAGAGGTCTGTCGAGTCGCTGTCGTGTGCGGGCTGCCCGGGCGTTGGGGTCGGGACGGGTGGGGCGGGTGGGTGACGGGTCGTGGCGCATCGCCGTCGACTCCCTGGAACGAAGTCGTTGCGCAGGGTGTTCGAAGCCGGGGCTGAAGGGTAGCGGGCGCGAAGTTCAGCGTCAACGAGTCCGGCGGGAAGGCCGGTGGCCGGCCGGGCGCTCCCCTTGCCGCGTTCGGGGTCGCGAGGTGATTTTCCTGTCTGGATTTCTGTATTGGAGGCGAGATGATCGTTCGGCGTTTCGGGTCCACGGTGCAGAGCGTCGAGCCCGACTTCGACTCGCGGGCGATGACGGAGATCGGGTTCCGGCGGACGAGTGCGCTGTCGCTGCCGGCGGAGGAGTTCCTGGCGCAGTACGAGCGGGTCGAAGGGCGGGAGCTGACGGCGGAGGCGGAGGGGGACGTGAAGGACGAGGCGGAGCAGGCGGTGCTGGCGTCGCTGCGGGCGAAGCTGGAGGCGCTGGAGGCGGAGCTGGGCGAAGGGTACGTGCTGCTGGTGGAGAACGAGGCGGGGAAGGACTACCCGAAGACGCGGGACCGGACGAAGACGCTGGTGGTCGCGGGCATAAACCGGCTGCACTTCACCTGGACGATCGATCCGCCGCTCAAGCTGGGGGTGTATCGACGGAAGGCGGAGTGAGGACCCGGCGGGCTGCGTCGGCGGGGCCGGCGGAGCGGAAGCTGTTCCGGGGGGCGGTTCCGCCGTCCTACCGGCTCTCGGCGGTCGGCCGGGCGCTGGTGATCGCCCGGCCGGAGGCGCTGGAGTTCGTGTGTCGGGCGGTGGAGGGCGCGGGCTCGCTCTACGCCTACGCTGCGGCGCACCCGGAGGCGGTGGGGCTGGAGGGGCGGGGGGTGGCCTACGCGGTGCCGGCGCCCGGCGGGCGGTGGGTGGTGCGCCACGCGCGTCGGGGCGGGGCGCTGGCGCGCTGGCTGGGCGATCGCTACCTCCGGCTCGGGCGGCCGCGTCCCGTGAAGGAGCTTGCCGTGAGCGCGGCGGCGCGGGCGCTGGGGGTCGAGACGCCAGAGGTCGTGGCGGCCGTCGTTTACCCGGCGGGCATCTTCTACCGGGCGGACGTCGCCTCCCGGTTCGTGCCCGAATCGATGGATCTTGCTACGGCGCTCTTCGGGCCGAAGGCGCTCGCGGGCGAGGACCGGGTGCTGGCGGCCGCCGCGGCGGGCCGCCTGGTGCGGGCAGCGCACGAGCGCGGCGTGGTGCACCCGGACCTGAACCTGAAGAACGTGTTGCTACAATGGACGACGCGACCGCCGCGGGCGTACCTGCTGGACCTGGACCGCTGCCGGGTGGTGCCGCGTCTCTCGGCGTACCGGCGGGAGGCGATGCTGCGCCGGTTCTGGCGCTCCTGGCGGAAGTGGGAGGCGCGGGCCGGCGTGCGGCTGGCCGGCGGAGAGCGCGAGGCGTTCGAACGAGCGTACGGGGGCTTCGATGGATGAGCTGTTCGCTTCCCCGCCGCGCGAGATCCTGATCGTGATGCTGAGCGCCCTGGGCGATGCGGTCCATGTCCTGCCCGTGGCGCAGGCGTTGAAGCGGGCCTACCCGACGTCGCGGATCACGTGGGTGATCCAGCCGGTCCCGTACCGTCTGGTGCAGGATCACCCGGCGATCGACTCCTTCGTGGTGTTCCGACGGCGCCGCGGGTTGTCGGCCTGGCGCTCCTTCCTCGAGGTCTCTCGCTCCCTCGCCGGACGGCGCTTCGACCTGCTGCTGGGGCTGCAGGTCTACTTCAAGGCCGGGCTGATCACCGCGCTCGCCAAGGCCGACGTGAAGCTGGGGTTCGACCGTGCCCGGGCACGGGACCTGAACTGGCTGTTCACGACGCACCGCATTCCGCCGCGGGGGTTCCGGCACGTGCAGGACCAGTACTTCGAGTTCCTCGAGTACCTGGGCGTGGATCCGCATCCGCTGGACTGGGGGCTCACCCTGACGCCGGAGGAGCGGGCCCGGCAGGAGGAGTTCTTCGGGCGGCTGGAGCGTCCGGTGTGCGCGGTCGTGGTCGGGACGAGCAAGCCCGAAAAGAACTGGGCGCCGGATCGCTATGCCCGGCTGCTCGAAGCGCTGGAGTCGGAGTGGGGGTTCCAGTGCGTCCTGGTGGGCGGGCCGTCAACGGCGGAGCGGAGCGCGGCGGACCAGATCCTTCGGCAGACGAAGGCCCGGCCGATCGACGCGCTGGGCGACGATGTGCGACGGCTGGTGTACCTGCTCGAGGGGAGCGACCTGGTCGTGAGCCCGGACACGGGGCCGCTGCACATCGCGCGGGCGCTCGACGTGCCGGTCGTGGGGCTGTACGGCTACACCAACCCCAAGCGCTCGGGCCCGTACCGCAAG
>DATCLG010000105.1:0-58103 GCA_036564015.1 Longimicrobiales bacterium | reverse complement strand
CAATCAGACGCTGGCGCACCTCCTCAAGTACGACTCCGTCCACGGCGCCTTCCCGGGCACCGTCGAGGTGACCGAGAACGGGATCCGGGTCGACGGGCAGGAGATCCGCGTGATCAGCGAGACGGATCCGGCCAAGCTCCCCTGGAAGGACCTGGAGATCGACATCGTCTTCGAAGCGACGGGCCGGTTCACGAAGCGGGAGGACGCGGCCAAGCACCTGGACGCCGGGGCGAAGAAGGTCATTATCACGGCGCCGGCGAAGGGCGAGGACATCACGATCGTGATGGGCGTGAACCACGAGAAGTACGATCCTGCGGCCCATCACGTGATCAGCAACGCGAGCTGCACCACGAACGCGCTCGCGCCGGTGGTGAAGGTGCTGCTGGATCGTTTCGGCTTCCGGCGCGGGCTGATGAACACCGTGCACTCGTACACGAACGACCAGCGGATCCTGGATCTGCCGCACAAGGACCTGCGCCGGGCCCGGGCGGCGGGGATGTCGATCATTCCCACCACGACGGGCGCGGCGAAGGCGACGGGGCTCGTCATCCCGGAGGTGAAGGGGAAGATCGACGGCATCGCGATGCGCGTTCCCACGCCGGACGTCTCGATCGTGGACCTGACGGCCGAGGTGGAGAAGGACGTCACGGTCGAGCAGGTCAACGACGCGTTCCGGGAGGAGGCGCAGGGTCGGCTGAAGGGGATCCTGGCCGTTTCGGAGGAGCCGCTGGTCAGCGTGGATTACCTCGGCAGCCCGTACAGCTCGATCGTCGATCTGCTGTCGACTTTCGTGATCGAGAACCGGCTGGTGAAGGTCCTGTCCTGGTACGACAACGAGTGGGGCTACTCCCTGCGCTGCGTCGACCTCGCCAGCTACATCGCGAGCCGGAAGTAAGGCGCCGAATCGCGCGTGCGGCGCTGTGGCCGGGCCGAGCCGGCCGCAGATCGGCCGGCCACGGAGGCACGGAGGCCGCGGGGGAAACCGTCCCCTCGCGGCCTCCGTAGTTCTTGTCGGGTCCGAGGCCAGCCGTCGCGTCGCCGTTGCCAGAGTCCTGGCGATCGATGGCACCAGTTCGGGGCCGGCCCTTTGGAGGGCAGGAACGTGGCCGCGCGGTGCGGCTGGATCGCGGTAGCGCGGGGATTGACGGGCCCGGAGCGGTGCGCTAGATGTGAGGTCGAGGCCGGGCGGAGCGCTCCAGGCGCTGGTGGCGGGGGAAAACTGGCACGGATCTGGCGCGTTCGCGCGTTTCGTGTATTCGACCCTGGCGCTGGAGGAGCAGGATGGCCATGCGGGAGGAAGGGCATTACGGGACATACCGCTGCCCCGTGTGCGGCCACCGTGACAGCGCGGAGCTGAGCCCGGGGGAGAGGGTGGGGGTGATCGCGTGCAGCCATTGCGACACGCGCCTCGAGGTCTGGCTGCGTTCTCCGGACTCCGTGCGTTTCTCCGTACAGGTAGCCGAGGTACCCGTCGGGCGTTGAAAGCCGGGACGAGGGGCTGGGATGGCCGTGGCGGCCGCGGTGGGCGAGGGCGGCGCTACGGCCGTTCATCGTCGGTGGAGGGGGTGGCCGGGCCGCTCGGGCGGGCGATGGCGCGGCTCCTGGAGCTCGGGGGCGTCCGGGTGGAGAGCCGGTTCGTGGAGGTGGGCGGTGCGCGCCTGCATTATCTGGAGGCGGGGAAGGGTTGGCCGGTCGTCCTGATCCAGGGTGCGGGTGGTGGAGCGGCGAACTGGTACCGGATCATGGGGCCGCTTTCCGCGCGCTTCCGCGTGCTGGCGCCTGACCTGCCGGGTTTCGGGTTTTCCGAGGCGCGCCGGGTCGTGGCGCCGCTGGGCGTTTTCGCGGCGGAGGTGGTGCGCGAGTGGCTCGCCGCGGTGGGAGTGGAGGGGTGCGACGTGGTAGGGACGTCGTTCGGCGGGCTGGTCGCGCTCAGGCTGGCGCAGCTCGCGCCCAGCCGCGTCCGTCGGCTCGTGCTGCTGGACTCCGTGGGCCTCGGCCGCGATGTGGCGCTGCCGGTGCGCGTGGCGGCGTTGCCGGGGATAGGGCGCTGGGCGCTGCGGCCGAGCCGGCGGGGCACGGCCTGGCTCTTTCGGGCGTGGCTCACCGCCGACCGTCGAGCGTTGCAGGGCGCGCACGAAGAGGCGCTGACGGAGTACCTGTGGCAGTCGGCCTCCGCGGGTGACGTGCAGGAACTGGCGCGGGCGATTCGCCTCTTCGCGGACCCCTTGGGGCAACGCGAGGTCCTGAGCGCAGCCGAGCTCCAGCGTCTCGCCTCTCCGACCCTCGTCGTCTGGGGAGCCCGGGACCGGTTCCTGCCTCCCGCCCACGCCCGGCGAGCGGCGGAGCTCATCCCCCGGTCCGCGCTCTATCTCCTCCCGGAGGCCGGACACTCGCCCAACTGGGAGGCACCTGAGGCGTTGCTGAGCGCGCTGATTCCCTTCCTCTCCGGAGATTAGTCAGGGGGCGGGGTGCGGGCAGCGGGGCGTCGCCTTGATCGACACCGACCCGCCACGCTAGGTTACCGCGCGCGACGGCCGGACGGCTGGCTCCGGCCATGGGGTTTTCCAGTTCAGGAACGTTCTCCCAATGACCACCGGAACCTCGATGAACAAGCTCACGCTTCGTGACCTGCCGGACGCGGCGCTCCAGGATCGGCGCGTTCTCGTCCGGGTCGACTACAACGTGCCGCTCGACGATGGTCGGGTGGCGGACGACACGCGGATTCGCGCGACGCTGCCGACCCTGGAGTACCTGGTCGACCGCAAGGCGCGGGTGGTGCTGGTTTCGCACCTCGGCCGGCCGAAGGGGCGCTGGGATCCCGCCTACTCGCTCCGTCCGGTCGCGGAACGGCTTAAGGAGCTGGTCGACGCGCCCGTCCATTTCACGGCCGACGTCGTCGGGCCGGACGCCCATGCTGCTGTGGACAGCCTGCGGGGCGGCGAGATCCTGCTGCTGGAGAACGTGAGGTTTTTGGCAGGGGAGGAGACGAACGACAGGGAGCTGAGCGAGGCGCTGGCGGCGTTCGGGGATGTGTACGTGAACGACGCGTTCGGCGCCGCGCATCGGGCTCACGCCTCGACCGCGGGCGTGGCCGAGGTGATGAAGGCGGATGGCCGGCCTGCGGTGGCGGGTTTCCTGATGGAGAAGGAGCTTCGGTTCCTCGGCCAGGCGCTGGAGTCGCCCGAGCGGCCCTTCGTGGCGATCATCGGCGGGGCGAAGATCTCCGGGAAGATCGACGTGATCGAGAACCTGCTGCCGCGGGTGGATCGCCTGCTGATCGGCGGGGCGATGGCGAACACGTTCTACCGCGCGCTGGGTCTGGAGACGGGCCAGTCGCTGGTGGAGGAGGACCGGATCGAGCTGGCGCGCGAGCTGCTGGGCCGTGCGGGCGAGAAGCTGGTCCTGCCCGTGGACTGTGTCGTGGCGAGGGAGGCGAAGGCGGGGGCGCAGACCTGGCAGGTGGACCGGGACGCAGTGCCGCCGGAGGCCCGGATCCTGGACATCGGCCCGAAGAGCGTCGCCACCTTCCGGGAGATCATCGAGCGTGCCCGGACCGTGCTCTGGAACGGGCCGATGGGGATGTTCGAGATCGAGGAGTTCAGCCAGGGGACGGCCGGGATCGCGCGGGCGGTGGCGGCGGCGACCGACCGTGGGGCCACGACGATCGTGGGCGGTGGCGACACGGTGGCGGCGATCGAGGGCGCCGGTGTGGCCGACCGGATCACGCACGTTTCGACGGGTGGCGGCGCCTCGCTCGAGTTCCTGGAGGGGCGGACGCTGCCCGGTGTGGCGGCGCTCAGTGACCGGCCGCAGGGGTAAGGAGTAGGCGATGGGGCAGACGCAGCTCTCGACGCCGCTCCGGAAGCCGGTCATCGCCGGCAACTGGAAGATGAACAAGGGGCCGACGGCGGCCCGGGAGTTCTTCCGCGAGTTCATATCGCGGTATCCCGCGCATGAGGATCGCACGGTCATTTTCTTCCCGCCCGCCGTCTCGCTGCTGGCGGCGGTGGAGGCGACCCGGGAGCGGCCGGATCTTCTGCTCGGCGTGCAGAACATTTACTGGAAGCCGGAGGGCGCCTTCACCGGGGAGATCAGCGCGCCGATGGCCCGCGATGCGGGTGCGCGCTTCACGCTGGTGGGTCATTCCGAGCGGCGCCACCTCTTCCGGGAAACGGACGAGGATGTGCGGCTCAAGACGGTGGCGGCGTTCGAGGGCGACATGACACCGGTGGTCTGCGTGGGGGAGACGCTCGACGAGCGGCGTGCGGAGCGGGTGGAGGAGGTGATCCTCCAGCAGCTCGATGCGGCGCTCGCGGGGCTGCCCCAGGAGCGGATCGCGCGGCTGGTGATCGCGTACGAGCCGGTCTGGGCGATCGGGACGGGGGTGAACGCGACACCCGAGGACGCGTCGGCGGCGCACGCCGTGCTCCGGCGGCGGCTGGCGGAGCGGGTGGGGGAGGAGGTGGCCCGCGGGATCCCGATCCTGTACGGCGGATCGGTGAAGCCGGGGAACGCGGCGGATCTGCTGGGCGCCCGGGAGGTCGATGGCCTGCTGGTCGGCGGCGCGAGCCTCGACCCGGTGGGCTTCGCGCGGATCGCGGGCCTGTAGCCGCCGACAGGGCCCGCAGGCGAGCCGGCATCGGGCCGGTCTGCTTGACACTGCGCGGGTCATCCGCGATCTTTCAAGAATCGCTGAGATTGGCGTTTCGGAGCGAACGGACCGTGTTTGGACTGCTGCTGGCGCTCTTGATCATCGACGGCATCATTCTGGCCGTCGTCGTGTTGCTCCAGGCCGGGAAGGGAGGCGGGCTCGCCGCGATGGGCGGTGGGGCCGGGACCGAGGCGTTCATCGGTGGCCGGCAGGCGGCGACGCTGTTGACGAAGGCGACGTGGACGACGGGCGGGCTATTCCTCTTCCTGGCGTTCGTGCTGTCGATCCTTTCGTCATCGCGGGCCCAGCAACCCGAGTCGATCCTTCGGCAGGAGTTCCGTCAGGTGGCGCCGCCTGCGCCCGTGGAGCCGGTGGTGCCCGGGACGCAGCCGGGACAGCCTGGGGAGACGCAGCCTGGTGAGGCGCAGCCGTCGGAGGGGGCAGCTCAGACCGAGCCGCAGACGGCTCCGCCGGCAGGGCAGTAGACGGGTGGCGGGTCTAGTTTGGGGGCGCGGGGCGCGGCAATGGCCGCGTTTCCGCGCCTCCTTCCTTTTGGGCGGCCTCGCTCCGGGTCAATCGCGGATGACGAGGATCGAGCGCTCGAATCCGTACCCCCGTTGGACGTCGTAACGGGTCTCGTACGGGCCGAGGAGCGCGTCGGCCTCGGGGTGGGGCTCCAGGGTGGCCGGGCGGTGCGGGCGGCCCCGCGCCCGTGGGGAGGGGCGGTGACGGGAAGCAGGGCCGGGCGCCGCCCGCATGGTGGGGGGCGTGGGGTGGAGGCGGTCGGGTGAATGAGATCGGTCGGCCATGCGCTGCTCAGGGTTTCGAGTGAGAGGTGCGGTCTTGCCCGGCGGGGGCGATCCGTGCTGGAGCTGCCCCGCCGGGTCCGGCCCGGGCCCTCAGCGATGGCGCAAGAGTCGGGCCCGAAAGTGGCCGTGTCCGGGGGTCGCCGCGGCTTGACGGGGGGGATGGCGCAGACCATTTTTTTTCGCGATCCAGGCGGGTTTTCGGCCGATCCTGGGTCGGAAGCCGCCCGGGGCTCGGCATCGCAGGGGGCCGAGGCCGGCGGCGCTGAGGGCGTGCGGGCGTGAGACAGCATGCCCGACCAGGCGATGCGAGTACGAGCGGGACGGCAGCGCTCGCGCCAGATCCGGCTCGGGCGGCCGATGTCGCCGCGACCCGGCGCTCTCCAGGCGGCCGGGCGCGAGCCCGCTGCACTAAAGGGTCAGACGGAGCGCCCCTGCGCAGCCTCCGCGGGCCGCAGGCCTCGGGGCGTCCTCGCCGCCGGCGCATGGAGTCGGCTGGCGGCCGCGCCTTCCTCGCGGGCGGTGGGGCTCGGCGGGGTCGCGGCCGAGCGGCGCAAAGAGGAGGCGAGGGACTCTTCTCCCCGGGCGATTGGCGCCGCGAACGGGCCCGGTCGCCGGGGCTATCACTGAGACCGTGGAGTCCGACATGGCGCGAATCGAAGTCCCCATGCCCCAGATGGGTGAATCCATCGTCGAGGGCACGGTTTCGAAATGGCTGAAGAAGGCGGGCGATCGGGTGGAGCGGGATGAGCCGCTCGTGGAGATCTCCACCGACAAGGTCGACGCGGAGGTCCCCGCGCCGGCCGCCGGCACGCTGGTCGAGATCGCCGTCCAGGAGGGCGAAACCGTCGAGGTAGGCGGCGTACTCGGCTACATCGAGACCGAGGCCGCGGCGGGGGCGGCTGAGGCGGCGCCGGCCGCTCCGCCGGCAGCGGAGAAGGCGGAGGCAGAGGCGGCTCCGGCGGCTCCGGCCAAGGCCCCCGAGGAGCAGCCGGCCGCGGCTGCGCAGCCCGAGGGCGCACCGCGGGGAGATCGCCGGGAGACGGCGGAAGAGCGCCTGCGCCGGCGTTCGACGCCTCTCGTCCGGCGGATCGCCGAAGAGCACGGCGTCAGCCTCGAGGCGGTCCCTGGCACCGGCCCTGCCGGCCGGGTCACGAAGCAGGACATCCTCGCCTACATCCAGCAGCGGGAGGCGGCGCCGGCCGCGCGCGTCACCGCGGCGCCGCAGGAGGAACCCATCCCCGCCCGCACGGCGGCGCCCAAACCTCCAGAGGAAGGGCCGATCACGGCGGACCAGTTCTGGGACATCTTCTACGGCCAGGTCCGGCACCCCGAGTTCCCCGTGCGCCCGAAGGATCGCGTCGAGCGCATGGACCGGATCCGGCGGCTCACGGCCGACCACATGGTGCGGGCGAAGCGGATCGCGCCGCACGTCCACTCCTTCATCGAGGTCGATTTCACGCAGGTCGATCGCCTCCGCGCAAGGAACAAGGCGCGGTGGGAGGAGCAGGGGGTGAAGGTCAGCTACACGGCCTTCGTCGCCTGGGCCGTGGCGCGCGCCCTCCAGGAGTTCCCGCGGGTCAACGCGACGATCTCCGGCGATAGCATCATCTACCGGGGGGAAATCAACATCGGGATCGCCGTGGACCTGGATCCGGGGCTGATCGTCCCGGTCATCAAGAACGCCGACGAGCTGAACCTGCTCGGCATCGCCCGGCGGATCAACGACCTGGCCGCTCGCGCCCGCGCACGGAAGCTCCTCCCAGAGGAGATCCAGGGCGCGACCTTCTCGATCACCAATCCCGGTGTGCTGGGTACGCTGGTGGGGATGCCCATCATCCCCGAGGGCACGGCGGCGATCCTGGGCACGGGCGCGATCGAGAAGAAGCCCGTGGTCATCGAGGTCGACGGCTCCGACGTGATCGTGATCCGCAAGCGGGCGCTCTTCTCGCTCGGCTACGACCACCGTATCATCGACGGTGCGGATGCGGCTCGCTTCCTCAGCCGCATCAAGCAGGTCATGGAGGGCTTCCCGGAGGATGCCGTCTAACGGAGCCGGTGCGGACGCGCGCCCGGGCGCTCGTCGCAGGCGGGCGCCCGGCGCTGGTCCGGTGCCACGGACCGAGGCGCAGGGCGAGCGGCCGATCGAAGTCCGGAATCTGGGCCTCGTCGCCTACGCCGACGCCCTTGCCCTCCAGGAGGAGCTGGTCAGGAAGCGTCGGGCGGGCGAGATCCCCGACCAGCTCCTCCTCCTGGAACATCCGCACGTTATCACGCTCGGCGCCTCCGCCCGGCCCGACCACGTCCTGGTCGACGAGGCGGACCGGCGTCTTCTCGGGATCGAGCTGTTCCACGCCGGGCGGGGCGGGGACGTGACGTACCACGGACCCGGGCAGCTCGTCGGCTATCCGATCCTCGACCTGAAGCCCGACCGCTGCGATCTCCATCGCTACATCCGGGACCTCGAGGAGGTGTTGATCCGCGCACTCGGCGATTATGGCGTGGTGGCCGGGCGCAAGGAGGGGTTGACGGGCGTCTGGGTCGGCGACGAGAAGATCGCCGCCATCGGGGTCCGTCTCTCCAGCGGCTGGATCACGTCCCACGGCTTCGCCCTGAACGTGGATCCGAACCTCGACTTCTTCGGGTCCATCATCCCGTGCGGCATCCGGGAGTACGGCGTGACGTCGCTGGCCCGGGTGATTTCCGGCCCGGTGTCGCTCGAGGAGGTGGCCGCGCGCGTGGCCGTGCGGTTCGCCGAGGTGTTCGGGCGTAAGCTCCTCACCTGAAGGGCAGGGGCGGGTGGACGGGTCGCTCCCAGCGCGGCGACCTGGGGGGCCTGTACGGCACGTACCCGCATCTTCGGGACTGAGGAAACAACCCCTCAGAGCGGGAGCCGGCCCCGGAAGCCGGCGAGTCGGGGCTGGAGGCGCGCTCGCCGGCGACGAGCCGGCCCGGGCTCGGGCGGGAGGCGCCCGGGAGACCATGCCTGGCCTCGTGGTCCGGGGCGATCCCCAGGACCGGGTCGGGTCAGGGCGCGTCGCCCGGGTCGGGGAGAGGAGCGGGGTGGAACTCTGTTTCCTTCGGCGGCGCGAACTCGTTGAAATCGAGGTAGCTGCCGTGGCTCCGCCGCTGCTCGAGCCAGGCCTCGAAGCCGGACGGCACGAGCCCACCGGAATCGGTCTGCGTCTTGGCCGCCCGGATCGCGAGCCAGTTGGCATACTCGTTCTGCGGGTGACCCGCGTGCCCGCGGACCCAGCGCCAGTCCACGGCGTGGCGACGGGCCACATCCACGAGCTCACGCCACAGGTCCTCGTTCTCGATCGGGCCATCCTTGCGCCGCCATCCGCGACGGATCCAGCCCGGCACCCACTCGCGCATCCCCCGGACCAGGTACTGCGAGTCCGAGGTGAAGATCACGCGGCAGGGCCGGTTGAGGCTCCGAAGCCCCTCGATCGCGCTGCGCAGCGCCATGCGGTTGTTCGTCGTCGCGGGCTCGCTGACCCAGTACTCGCGCCGGACCCACTCATTCCCGCGCCAGAGCTCGATCAGGCCCGCTGCTCCCCCGGGGGACGGCCGATCCGTGAACTGGACCCCGAGGCAGGATTCGTCGGCGTAAATGTAGACGAGAGGTTCCATACGCGGCCGGTAAACTCGCGGTGCCGACGGCTCCGCGCAACCAGGCGGGGGGTGGCTCGAGACGCGGCCGTCGCTTGACACGCCGGGCTCGGCGCCTAAATTGGTGCCCTGGCGCATTCTGCGTGACTTTGCCAGCGGAGGCTCTTTGACGCAGCTCGGGTACCTGCTCCTGGAGGACGGTCGCCAGTTTTCAGGCGAATGCATGGGCGCCGTGGGCATTGCCCTCGGCGAAGTCGTCTTCAACACGTCGATGATGGGGTACCAGGAGGTCCTGACGGACCCCTCCTACGCCGGTCAGATCGTGACCATGACGTACCCGCTCATCGGCAACTACGGTGTCAACGCGACCGACCAGGAGTCGAAGAAGCCGCAGGTCGCGGGCTTCGTCGTCCGGGAGCTCTCCCGGCGGCCTAGCAACTGGCGAGCCGAGGAGCCGCTGGACGCGTACCTGAAGCGGCACGGCGTGGTGGGGTTGACGGGGCTGGACACCCGGGCGCTCACCCGACATATCCGGTCGGCCGGCGCGATGCGTGCGGGGATCGCCCCCGCGGATGTCCCGCGGGATGAGCTGATGGAGCGGATCCTTGCGCATCCGCGCATGGAGGGGCTGGACCTGACCGGGTGCGTCTCGACCGATGAGCCGTACGTGGTTCCGGCCGTGGGCCCGGAGCGGTTCCACGTGGTGGCGTACGACTTCGGGGTGAAAAACAATTCTCTCCGATTGCTCGCGCAGCGGGGGTGCCGGATCACGGTGCTGCCGGCGCGGACGCCGGCGGAAGCGCTCGTCGAGCTCGAGCCGGATGGGCTCTTCCTGTCGAACGGGCCGGGCGACCCGGAGGCGGTTCCGGGCGCGATGGAGGCGATTCGCCGGCTGGCCGCGCAGGGGACGCCGATCTTCGGGATCTGCCTGGGCCATCAGCTGCTGGCCCGTGCGTTCGGCGGCCGGACCTACAAGCTCCTCTACGGGCATCGGGGTGGGAACCACCCTGTTCGCCGGCTGGAGGACGGCGCGGTCGAGATCACGTCGCAGAACCATGGGTTTGCGGTGCGGGGAGGGAAGGGCGACCAGATCGAGGGTGCGCCCGCGCTGCGAGTCACGCACGTGAACCTCAACGATGGCACGATCGAGGGCCTGGCGCACCGGGAGCTTCCGGTCTTCAGCGTGCAGTACCATCCGGAGGCGGCGCCGGGCCCCCGTGATTCGCTTTATCTGTTCGACCGCTTCGTGGCGGCGATGGAAGGGCGGGGCCGAGGAAGGTCTTGACTCTCGGGAACGGTGCACGTAAGCTAGGGACCCGCCTCGCATGACTCCACTTCGGCCTCTTGGCGGTAATGCGTGTATCCCGGCGCTCTATCCTGCTCGCGCTCGCCGTCGGTGTGATCTCGCTGATGACCCTGAGTGGGTTGATCCTTGCCGTGGTGATCGCGGTGCGAGGAGAGGGCGGGCTTTCGTTCGGGGGTCGGATCGCGCTGATCGAGGTGGAAGGGGTGATCACGGATGAGGAGGAGTACCTCGAACAGATCCGGAAGTTGCGCAGCGACGGATCGGTCAAGGGGTTCGTGGTCGCGATCAACTCACCGGGCGGGGCCGTTGCGCCGACGCAGAGCATCTACCGTGAGCTGAGGCGGATTCGGGAAGAAGACCATCGGCCGGTGATCGCATCGATCGGAGGAGTGGGCGCTTCCGGCGGATACTACATAGCCCTGGCGGCCGACTCGATCTTCGCGCTCCCCGGCTCGATCACGGGTTCTATCGGCGCTCTCATGGAGTTCCCGAATGCCCGCCAGCTCATGGAGAAGCTGGGGGTCGAGGTGGAGGTCGTGAAGAGCGGGGCACACAAGGATCTCGGCTCGCCGTTCCGGCCGATCTCGGCAGAGGAGCGGGAGATCCTGGGGGCGGTGGTGGAGGACGTGTACGAACAATTCGTCGAAGTGGTCGCGAAGGAGCGGAGTCTGGACCCGGAGGTGGTCCGGCGGCTCGCCGATGGGCGGATCTTCTCCGGCCGGCAGGCCCGGGAACAGGGGCTCGTTGACCGGCTCGGGAATCGGAACGACGCCCTGGCGGCGGCGGGGCGTATGGCGGGTCTCGGTGATGACCCGAAAGTCGTACGGCCGCCGAAGGAGAAATTCACGCTCCTGGAACTCCTCCTGGGGCAAGGGGCGGCAACGACCCTGGCCGACCTCGTTCAGTCCGTTACGGAGGCCAGGGGACCGCGTCTGCGTTACGTCGTCCCATTCTGATTCAGGATCGGCGGGAGCGCAGCTCTCCGCTTCAAAATCCCACTCAAGTACCACTGGTTGGGAGGTATCATGACGAAAGCCGACCTCGTCGAGCAGGTAGCCAGCGCGATCGGCCCGGGGATCACGAAGAAGGACTGCGCTCTCGTGGTCGATGGGTTGCTGAACGCCATCAAGAAGGCGCTCGCTGAGCAGCAGAACATCGAGATCCGGGGCTTCGGCACGTTCAAGGTGCGTAGTCGGAAGTCGCGCATGGCGCGGAATCCTCGGACGGGAGACCCGGTCGAGGTGCCGTCTCGCGTGGTTCCGGTCTTCAAGCCGTCGAAGGATCTTCGCGCGCAGGTGTCTGCGAGCGCCAAGGCGAAGCGCTGATGCTGGTCGGGCGATGGACGAAGCGCCCCACCCGGACTCCGGGTGGGGCGCTCGCGTTTTAACGTCCAGGGCGTCACAGGCGTCGTCTCCTATGTGAGCGAGATGGTCCACCTTCGCCCGCAGGCTGCGGAGGGACCTGAGGAGCTGCTGCTCGCGCGGGCGCGTGGCGGGGACACCGGGGCGCTGGATGCGCTGGTCAGGCGTCATCTGCGGGAGGTGTCCGCGGTGGCGGCCCGGGTCCTCGGCGATGGGGATCTGGCGCAGGATGCTGCGCAGGATACGCTGGTGGGCGCGCTCACGGGTCTCGACCGGTTCCTCTCGGAGGGCAGTTTTCGCACCTGGCTGCTCCGTATCGCGGTGAACGCCGCGGTGCCACTCGGGCGGCGGGAGTGGCGGCGGCGCGAGGTCTCTCTGACCTTTGCGGAGGATCTGCCCGTGCGGGACCCCGATCCGGCGAGCCTGGCCGCGGCGCGCTGTGAGGCGGGCCGTGTGCGGCGGGCGCTGGCCGGTCTGCGGGAGAAGCAGCGTCTGGCCGGGGTGTTACGGGTCTATCACGGACTCAGTCACCGCGAGGTGGCGGAGGTGGTGGGTGGCAGCGAAGGCGCGGCGCGGGTGAACTACCATCTCGGGATCAAACGTCTGAGGGAGCCGCTGACATGCGCCTCCTGAGCTGTGAGACGGTCCGGGACGAACTCCTCGCCATGCGGGACGGCCGGCTCCACTCATCGGAGCAGCGGGCGGTGGCGGCGCACCTCGAGGTGTGCGCGGAGTGCCGTGCGGACGCGGACGTGCTCGCGCTGCTGCGTCGCCAGACCGTCGCGGTACCCCCAGGACTCGAGGCGCGGGTGAAGGAGGCCGTGCGGCGCCGGGCCGACCGGCCCCGCCGGGCGCTGTCGCGGGCGCTGGCGACCGCGGCGGCCACGGCCGTCGTGCTCTTCGGGGGCATACTTCTCCTTCGCCACAGGAGCGGGGATCCGGTCCTGGGTGACCCCGAGGGAGCGGCCACGACCGCGGGTCTGCTACAGCCGGTTGCCGACCTGCCCGAGCCCGGCGGCCTCCTGGCCGGCGGTTTGCAGCTCGACGACCTCTCGACGGAAGAACTCCAGCTCCTCTTGACGGAGCTCGACTGATGCGGTGGATCGGTTTAGCCCTTCTGATTGCGACGCTGCTGCCCGGCGCCCTGCGGGCGCAGGACCGGTCGGATGATTCGCGCACCGAGCTCGACTCCCGGGTCTTCAATCGTCTCGTGGACCAGGCTGCGCGGGAGCTCGGCCTGGATGCCGGGAGCCGGTCGAAGCTGGAGGCCGCGCTCCGGGCCAGCCGGGAGCGGCGCCGTGAGCTGGCCCGCGACGGCGCCCGGCTCCAGCGCGCACTGGTGGACGCCGTGCGCAACCAGAACACGCCCGACGCGGAGTTCCAGCGGATCCTCGCCGGCATCGAAGCGTTGCGTGCCCGCGACCTCGAGCTGTGGCGGGAGGAGCAGCGCGCCCTGGCCGCCTTCCTCACCCCGCGGCAACGTGCACAGGCGGCTCTCTTCTTTGCCCGGGTCAATCAGCGATTGCAGGAGATCCGGCGGCAGCGACAAACGCCGGCGGACAGCGCGGCCGCCGCCGCGCGAAACCGTCGCTGACGGCGCTGGAGGAGCAGTCGACGGGCAGCCGCGCGCGGTTCGCGCCGGCTGCCCGTTCTCGTTCGGTCGCCGGAAAACGGTGACGCGTTGACATCGTTTGACTCGCCCCCTACTTTCCGCGCCGCACAATCGAAAAACCCGACCTCCAGAACGACGGGATCCAGCATGGTTCAGAAAATCACGGTGGTGGGCGCGGGCAACGTTGGCGCTACCGTGGCCCAGCTGCTCGCGCAGAAGCAGCTCGCCCGCGAGGTCGTGCTGGTGGACATCCAGAAAGGCCTGCCTCAGGGCAAGGCGCTCGACCAGTGGGAGTGGGCGCCGATCGAGGGGTTCGACACCCGGGTGATCGGGACCAACGGATACGAGGAAACGGAAGGCTCAGACCTGGTGATCATCACGGCGGGGGTCGCACGCAAGCCGGGGATGAGCCGTGAAGACCTCGTTACCACCAACGCCGGCATCGTCCGCCAGGTTTCGGAGGCGATCCGCGACTCGTCCCCCAACGCGATCGTGATCATGGTGTCGAACCCGCTGGACACCATGGCGTACGTCTGCAAGCAGACGACGGGCTTCCCGCGCGAGCGGGTCGTCGGGATGGCGGGCGTCCTGGACACGGCGCGCTACCGTTCCTTCATCGCCCTCGAGCTGGGTGTGAGCGTGGAAGACATCCAGGCCCTGGTCCTCGGTGGGCACGGGGATGAAATGGTGCCCCTCGTGTCCTACACCACGATCAGCGGCATCCCCCTCACCCAGTTCCTGAGTCGCGACCGCATCGATGCCCTCGTCGAGCGGACACGGAAGGGCGGCGGCGAGATCGTGAATCTGCTCGGAACGAGCGCCTGGTACGCGCCCGGAGCCGCGGCCGTCCAGATGGCGGAAGCGATCGTGCTCGACAAGAAGCGGATCCTGCCGTGCTCCGCCTGGCTGGAGGGGGAGTACGGGTTGAGCGGGCAGTTCCTGGGTGTGCCGTGCAAGCTCGGGCGCCGGGGCGTGGAGCAGGTGATCGAGGTCGAGCTGACCGACGAGGAGCGCGCGGCCTTGCAGCGCTCCGCGCAGGCTGTCCGGGAAACCATGTCCATTCTCGGGTGAACGTCCCATGGCGAGCACCAGAACGGTGTACCACCGCGGCCGACCGATTCTCGAGGGTCTCCGTTACCGGGGGCGGGAGGGCATGATCGTCTGGATCCTGCACCGGGCGACCGGGCTCGGGGTCCTGCTGTTCCTGCTCCTGCACATCTTCGACATCTTCCTCCTGGGCTTCGGGCCCGAGGTCTTCAACCATCTCCTTTTCCTCTACAGCGCCTGGTGGGCGCGGGCACTGGAGGTCTTCCTGCTCTTCGGCGTCCTGTTCCACGCGGTGAACGGGGCGCGGGTCATCATCCAGGACTTCTGGCCCCGACTCTGGCGCTACGAGCGGGAGCTGATCTGGCTCGAGCTCGGTCTCTTCGTCCCGGTCTTCCTGGCGGGGACGTACATCTTCCTCAAGCCGCTCTTCGACTGACTATGAACAACACGCTGAACCGGGCGTTCGTTCACCGGCGTGGCCGCCAGCCAGGCGGCAACTTCGAGCTCTACTCCTGGTTTTTCATGCGGATCTCGGGGGTAGTGCTGCTGGTGCTCGCCGTGTTCCACCTCTTCTGGATGCATGGCGTCATCGGCGTCGAAGAGATCACCTTCGACGTGGTCGCGCAGCGGTGGTCGAACCCGCTGTGGCGGCTCTACGATTTCTTCCTGCTCGCTTTCGCGCTGACGCACGGGGTGAACGGGCTCCGTGGGGTCGCGGATGACTACGTGCATCGGCCGAAGTGGGCCGTGCTGTTGAAGTCGCTCATCTTCCTGGTGTACGTGGTGTTCCTGGGGATGGGCGCTTACATCATCTTCACCTTCACGCCTCCGGCCGCGGCGGCTTCACTGCCATGATTCACACGCATACGTTCGACGCGATCATAGTGGGGGGAGGCGGCGCCGGCCTCGCGGCTGCGCTTTATCTGACCCGTGGCGGGAACGTGAGGGCGGCCGTCGTCTCGAAGCTCTATCCGACTCGTTCGCACACGGGCGCGGCGCAAGGCGGGATCGGCGCGGCGCTCGGGAATCTCGAGGAGGACCACCCCGAGTGGCATGCGTTCGACACGGTGAAGGGCAGCGACTATCTCGGGGACCAGGACGCGATCGAGATCATGTGCTACGACGCGGTGGACGCGGTCCTCGAGCTCGAGCACATGGGGCTGCCCTTCTCACGCACGGAGGATGGGAAGATCGCGCAGCGCCGGTTCGGCGGCCACTCCCATCATTTCGGCCAGGGGCCGGTTCGCAGGAGCTGTTACGCCGCGGACCGGACCGGCCACATGATCCTCCAGACCCTCTACCAGCAGTGCATCAAGAATAACGTCACGTTTTTCAACGAGTACCAGGTCCTGGACCTGCTGCTGCACGAGGGTCGGGCGGCGGGCGTGGTCGCGTACGCGATCCAGACGGGCGAGATCCATGTCTTCCGGGCGAAGGCGGTGCTGTTCGCGACCGGGGGCTTCGGCCGCATGTTCGCGGTGACGTCGAACGCGCGGGCCTTCACGGGCGACGGGCCGGCGATCTGCTACCGGCGCGGCATCCCGCTCGAGGACATGGAGTTCTTCCAGTTCCACCCGACCGGGATCTACAAGCTCGGGATCCTGATCACGGAGGGCGTGCGGGGCGAGGGTGGGGTGTTGAGGAATCGCCATGGGGAGCGCTTCATGGAGCGCTACGCCCCGACGATGAAGGACCTGGCGAGCCGCGACGTGGTGAGCCGGGCGATCTATCGGGAGATCCAGGAAGGGCGGGGGATCGACGGGAAGTGGTACGTCCACCTCGATGCGACGCACCTGGGCCGCGAGGTGGTGGAGACCAAGCTCCCGGACATCGCCGACTTCTGCCGCACCTACCTGGGGATCGATCCGGCCGAGCAGCCGATCCCCGTCCAGCCGACGGCCCATTACGCGATGGGCGGTATCCCGACCGACGTCGACGGGCGGGTGGTCATCGATGACTGGAAGACGATCATCCCGGGGCTCTACGCGGCCGGGGAGTGCGCCTGCGTGAGCGTCCACGGGGCCAACCGGCTCGGGACCAACTCCCTCCTGGACCTGGTCGTCTTCGGCCGTCGGGCGGGCAAGCACATGGCGGAGTTCTGCCGGCAGGCCGACCTCCCGCCGCTGCCGCCGAACCCGGCCGAGCCGACGATCGAGACCGTCGAGCGTCTCCGGAACGGTGCGGGCGACGAGACGCCCGGGCGCATCCGGGAGGAGATGCAGCAGGTCATGATGGATCACGTCAGCGTCTTCCGCGAGGAGGCCGGCCTGAAGCAGGCGCTGGCCAAGCTCCGGGAGCTCAGGGAGCGGTACCAGCGGATCCGGATCCAGGATCACGGCAAGGCCTTCAACACGGACCTGATGGAAGCCTGGGAGCTGGGCTCGCTCCTGGACCTGGCCTACGTCACCGCCACGTGTGCGCTGAACCGCACCGAGAGCCGCGGGGCCCACTCGCGCGAGGATTACCCGCAGCGCAACGACCAGGAGTGGCTCAAGCACACCCTCGCCTACCGTCTCCCGGACGGCGAAGTGGAGATCCGGTACAAGCCGGTGAAGATCACCAAGTGGCAACCGAAGGAGCGCGTGTACTAGATGAAAGCGACCTTCCGCATCCAGCGCTTCGACCCCGAGAAGGACAAGAAGCCGTACTATCAGGAGTACGAAGTCGAGGTCGAGCCGACGGACCGCGTGCTGGATGGCCTCAACAAGATCAAGTGGTATCAGGACGGCACGCTGACGTACCGCTGGTCGTGCGCGCACGGCATCTGCGGGTCGGACGGCATGCGGATCAACGGCACCAACCGGCTGGCCTGCAAGACGCTCATGCGGGACGTGGGTGACCGGGTGACGGTGGAGCCGCTCCTGGGCCTGCCGATCATCAAGGACCTGGTGGTGGACATGGAGCCGTTCTTCGAGCAGTACCGCTCGATCCACCCCTATCTGATCAATGACGAACCGCCCCCGGAGGGGCGGGAGCGGCTCCAGTCGATCGAGGAGCGGGAGCGCTTCGACGACACCACGAAGTGCATCCTGTGCGCGCTGTGCACCACGTCCTGCCCGTCGTTCTGGGGGGACCCGGCGTACGTCGGTCCTGCGGCGATCGTCAACGCGCATCGCTTCATTTTCGACTCCCGGGACCGGGGCGCGGCCGAGCGGCTGCGGATCCTGAACAGCCGGCACGGCGTGTGGCGGTGCCACACGATCTACAACTGCACGATCGCCTGCCCGCGCGAGATCCAGGTCACCCGGGCGATCGCGGAAGTGAAGCAGGCGATCCTCCACGGGGAGAGCACCTGACCGGAGCGCACCTGACCGGCGCGGGTGGTCGAGACGGGCGGCGCGGACGGGCGCAGCCGCTTTGGGGGGACGTGGGCCCTGTGGAGCGGTTTCGCCGTCATCGCGGGGACGCTGGCGGCCGGGCGTCGGGGGGCGTTTCAGTCGAGGCTTGTCGACGTGCGTCCTGACTCATGATGGGCGGGGGTGGCCCTCGTTGGGCTGCCCCCGCCGGCGTTTGCGGGCTTTGTACAGGGCATCGGCCGCCAGGACCGCCGGTCCGGCGAGCAACGCCACCCCCCAGCCCGCGGCGTTGGGGGGCGCCTGGCCGAGGAGGGCGGCGAGGGGAGGGAGGAACAGCGTCCCCGCGGCGAAGAGGAGTCCTGCGGCGACCCCGACGACGAGCAGACGGTTGCTGAACCAGCCGAGCGCGCCGGGCCATTCCACGGTGCTGCGGCAGGCGAAGGCGTTGGCCGCCTGGCCGATCACGACAGCGGTGAAGGCCGCGCCCGACGCGGCCTGCAGCGCCGGGCCGGTCGGGAACGGGACTCCGGGCCGCCACCCGGCGGCCAGGAGGGAAACAGCGAACGCGGCCATGGCCATGAACGCCTCGACCGGTCCCTGTACCGCGAACACCCGTCGGGCGACCTCGCGGTCCATGAGATGGCCCCGGCGCGGCGGCCCCTCCATCGCTCGCCGACGCGGCGGCTCCGCGCCCAGGGCGATCGCAGAAACGGTGTCGGTCCCGACGTCGAGCGCGAGCACCTGCAGCACGCCCAGCGCGAGCGGGATTCGTCCCCCGGACAGCGCCCAGACGACGAACGGCGTCACTTCGGCCACGTTGTCGGTGAGGTGGTAGGTGAGGAAGCGGCGGGCGTTGTGAAAGATCGCCCGACCCTGCTCGATCGCCGCGACGATGGTGGCGAAGTCGTCGTCGAGGAGGACCAGGTCGGCGGCTTCCCGGGCGACGTCGGTGCCCGACCGGCCCATCGCCACGCCGATATCGGCCGCCTGGAGCGCCGGCCCGTCGTTGACCCCGTCGCCTGTCATCGCGACGACGTGGCCCCGCCGCTGGAGCGCGCGGGCGATCCTCAGCTTCGCTTCGGGATCCACGCGGGCGATCACGATGCCGTCCCGATCGACGAGTTCCCCGAGCTCCTCGTCGTCGGTGGGCAGTTCGGAGCCGAGGACGACCAGGCCGTCAGGGCTGAGCACGCCGGTCGCCTGGGCGATCGCCCGGGCGGTTGCGGGGTGGTCGCCGGTCACCAGGGCGACCTTGATCCCCGCCCGCCGGCACGCGGCGAGGGCGGCCGCGGCGCCCGGTCGCGGCGGGTCCGCCAGCCCCACGAGTCCCAGGAGCTCGAGGTCGCGCTCCGCCTCGGCGGCGTTCGAGGGCAGCTCGCCGGGCTCGAGCCTCCGGGCGGCGACCGCCAGCACGCGGAGCCCGCGGGCGGCCATGGCGTCGATCACGGGGCCGGTGTCAGGCGGGGCGGCGCACACTGGCAGCACGGCGTCCGGTGCCCCCTTCACCAGCACCTGATCCCCGGCCACGATCGACATGCGCCGCCGGGCGGGGGAGAAAGGGAAGCGGCGGCGTTCTGGCGCGGCCTGCCGATCCTCCGCGATCGAGACCCCGACCCGGCGGGCGAGCACGTCCAGCGCGGCTTCCATCGGGTCTCCCTCGGCGCTCCACACGCCATCACGCAACACCGCGTAGCCCGTGGAGCACCGGGCTCCCACGCGCGCTACGTCTCGCAGGGCCTCGCCGGCGGCAGGCGAGTCGGTCTCGATCTCGGCCGTCGGCTCGTACCCCGAGCCGCGGATCCGGGCAGACCCCGCCGGCGTCCACACCTCGGCCACCATCATCTGGTTGAGCGTCAGCGTCCCGGTCTTGTCGGTGCAGATGAAGGTGGTCGAACCGAGCGTCTCCACCGACTCGAGCCGCCGGACGAGGGCGTTCCTGCGCGCCATCCGCTGGGCCCCCACGGCGAGGGAGATCGTGATCGTCGGGAGCAGCGCCTCAGGGACCAGCGCCACTGTCACGCCGACGGCGAAGAGGAAACCCGACCGGGCCGGGACGCCGAGCAGCAGTGCAGCCCCGAAGAACGCGACGCCCACGCCGACGGCGATGGCGGCGATGATTCGCACCAACCGGCGCAGCTCGATGGTCAGGGGGCTCGGCGGGCGTTGCTCTCCCCGCGTCAGCCGCGCGATCTCCGCCAGACGCGTCGTGCCACCCGTCGCGATCACCTCCCCCTTCCCCTCGCCCTCCACCACGAAGCTCCCGGCATAGACCCTTTCGCCCGCCTCCACGGGGGAAGGCACGCTCTCCCCCGTCACCGCCGAGGTGTCCACCGCCAGACCGTAGGCCTCCAGCACCTGGAGGTCCGCCGACACCCGGTCGCCGATGCGGAGCAGCACCAGGTCACCCGGGACGAGCTCCCTGGCATCGATCTCCACCGGCGCGCCGCCCCGCACCACCTGCGCCCGCCGGGGCAGCAGATCCCGCAGGCGCTCCGCCGCCCGCTCCGCCCGGTGCTCCTGCGCAAAGGCCACGAACCCGTTGAGCACCACGATCACCGCAATCGCGACCCCGAGCTCGGGAAGCCCCGCCACGAACGCCAGGACGCTCGCCACCCACAGCATGGCGGCAAAGAAATGCACCATCTGCCGCCCGAGAACGCGCCACGCCGGGGGACCCGGGGGAGTGGGCAGGACGTTCGGGCCGTAGCGGCGGAGCCGCGTCGCCGCCTCCTCGGGCGTGAGTCCTCGCGGATCCAAGGCTGGCAACCTCGGGGGAGTTCAGGGCGGACCGTCCGCCCCCGGCCACGCGCAAGGCGCGTGCCCCGCCCCCCCACCCCGCCCCCACGACGAGGACGCACTGGTGTACCGCTTGCATCACCCATCGCCCGACGTGGACGCGGAGGCCATGGCATGCAAGCTCACCGCAGGCGAATCCCCGACCCGCCCTTCGATGGTGGCGCCCAGCCCGTCCCCGAACGGCCCCCCGACGAACCCGGCAGGCTCCGCGCGCCCGCCTTCTGGATCGTCGCCCTCCTCGCCTTCCTGTCGCTGGCGATGCCCGTGGCCTGGGGACTCGGCTACCTGGCCACCATGAGCAGCGTCCTGGGAACCGCCGCCCGCCTCGTGCTCTGGATGATCTGGTTGCTGGTGGTGGGACTCTTCGTCTGGATCGTCTGGTCGATGTGGCGGCGGGCCGCATGACGCCCCGCCGCCACACCCTCACAGCCGCGGCAGCGTCACCCCGACCTGGTTCTGGTACTTCCCCTGCCGCTGCGCATACGTGACCTCGGGAACCTCATCGCCCTGCAGGAAAATGAGCTGGGCGATCCCCTCGCCCGCGTAGATCTTGGCCGGCAGCGGGGTCGTGTTCGAGATCTCCAGCGTGAGGTAACCGCACCACCCCGGCTCCAGCGGCGTCACGTTGACGACGATCCCGCACCGCGCGTACGTGCTCTTGCCCACGCAGATCGCCAGCACGTCCTCCGGAATCCGGAAGCGCTCCAGCGTCCGCGCGAGCGCGAACGAGTTCGGGGGCACGATGCAGCAGTCCCCACGAATGTCCACGAACGACCGCGGATCGAAGTTCTTCGGGTCCACGATCGCCCCGTAGACGTTCGTGAAGACCTTGAACTCGTCCGCCACCCGGATGTCGTAGCCGAACGAGGAGAGCCCGTAGCTGACGACCCCCTCGCGCACCTGCCGCGGCTCGAACGGCTCGATCATCCCGTACTCTTCCGCCATGCGGCGGATCCAGCGGTCATTCTTGATCGCCATTGGAACGAGGCCTCCCAGGCCGGGTACTGGAACGTGAGAGGAAACGGGCTTCAACTTAGGCCTGGCGGGGCGGGGAGGGCAAGCGGCGGGGGGAAGCGGAGCGGTGTCCTTTGCTTGACACCGGTGCGAGAAGGCTACTATGATTGCCTCAATTTGAGGCTTCGATCGTGAACGATTTCACAAGTTCGGGCACGCCGGCCATGCTCCAGTCGTACACGCCGATTCTGATTCTGCTCGGTGTCTCACTCCTGAACGCCGTGGGGATGGTCGTGGCCTCCCACTTCCTCAGCCCGCTGCGTCCGACCCCGGTCAAGGAGGAGCCGTACGAATCGGGGATGATCCCGCTGGGCAGCACGCGGGAGCGCTTCTCGGTGAAGTTCTACATGGTCGCGCTCCTGTTCATCGTGTTCGACATCGAGACGGTGTTCCTGATCCCCTGGGGGGTGATGTTCCGCTCCCTGGGGTTTTTCGGCTTCACCGAGATGCTGGTCTTCATCGGGATCCTGTTCGTGGGATTCATCTACATCTGGAAGAAGGGAGCGCTCCAATGGGACTGATCCAGTTGAAGGGGCGCCAGGAGCGAGCGGTCCAGCCGGGGATCTTCCCGGGCGGGCCGGCGTGGTTGACGACGAAGCTGGACTTCGTGGTCAACTGGGCGCGGCGGAACTCGCTGTGGCCGATGCCGTTCGGGACGGCGTGCTGCGCGATCGAGATGATGGCGGCGGCGGCGTCGAAGTACGACATCGCGCGGTTTGGGATGGAGCGGATGTCGTTCTCGCCGCGGCAGGCGGACCTGCTGATCTGCGCCGGGCGGGTGACGTACAAGATGGCGCCGGTGCTGCGGCGGATCTGGGACCAGATGCCGCAGCCGAAGTGGGCGATCGCGATGGGGGCGTGCGCGTCGTCGGGCGGGGTGTTCGACGTCTACTCGATGGTGCAGGGGATCGACACGATCATCCCGGTGGACGTGTACGTGCCGGGTTGCCCGCCGCGGCCGGAAGGGCTCATTTACGGTATCTTGTTGGTACATGAGAAGATCCGGGGCGAGTCGCTGACGCGGCCGGAGCTCCGGGCCGAGGATCCCGAGCGGGTGGGGAAGGCGAACAAGCTGCCGGAGGTGATCGACCAGGTGGCCCTGCCGTTCGGGAACTCGACGTCGCAGAATCGCGTGAGTGGCCTGGTTTCGACGGCTGCGGTCGCGCGGCCGCTGGATCGGAAGTCGTGACATGGCAGAGCGTGTCGAGGAAGCGCGGGAGACCCCGGTCGAAGGGGAGGCGGTAGGGGTTGGGGAGGGGGCCGCGACCGGGAGCGGCCACCCGTCCGTGGATGCGCTCCGGGAGCGGTTTGGCTCCGCCATCCTGCACCACGAGGTGCAGGCGGGGGACGAGCACGTGGTCTTTATCGTTCCGGAGCGGAACGTCGAGATCCTGGGCTGGCTGAAGGATGAGCCGACCCAGGCTTACGATTTCCTCAAGGACCTGACGGCGGTGGACTACGGGGGCGGCCGGCCGCTCCAGGTGGTCTACCAGCTCTGGTCGATGGCGCACCGGCGAGAGCTCAGGGTGAAGGCGGAGCTCCCGCTGGACGCGCTGGAGATCGATTCCGTGGTCGGCCTCTGGGCTGCGGCGGACTGGCTGGAGCGGGAGGTCTACGACATGTTCGGGATCCGGTTCCGGGGCCACCCGGACCTGCGGCGGATCCTCATGCCGGACAACTACGAGGAGGGCCACCCGCTGAGGAAGGACTTCCCGCTGCGCGGGCGGTTCAGCCGTGCGGAGCAGACGCGTCGTGCGCTGGCGGTGAGCGTGGAGGACGTCTACATCCCGCAGGAGCTCGAGATCGTGGCCATCGGATCCCGCCAGGATGGCACCGACCAGTCGGCGGGCGCGCTCCCGTCCACGCCGGAGCGCGCCGGGGGTAGCGAAGCATGAAGACCAGAACCGTCGAGTACGTGGTCGGTCGGAACCCGGAGCTCGGGATGGACGGGCGGCCGGTCCAGGTGCCCGTTTTCCCTGTCGGGGTGGAGCCGGAGCTCCAGGGTGAGCGGATGCTGATCAACATCGGGCCGCAGCACCCGGCCACGCACGGGGTGCTGCGGCTCGTGCTGGAGCTGGACGGCGAGACCGTCGTGCGCTGTATCCCGCACATCGGGTACCTGCACTCGAGCTTCGAGAAGCTCGGCGAGTACCGGACCTGGAACCAGATCGTGCCGCTCACGGACCGCATGGATTACCTGGCGCCGTTGATCTACAACTGCGCCTACGCCATGGCGGTCGAGAAGCTCATGGGGATCGAGGTCACCGAGCGGTGCAAGGTGGTCCGGGTCATCTGCATGGAGCTCGACCGGATCTTCTCCCACCTGCTCTGGCTCGGGACGACGGCGATGGACATCGGCGCGACGACGGTGTTCCTCTACGCGTTCCAGGAGCGGGAGCGGATCTACAGCCTGCACGAGAGCTTCACCGGCGCGCGGATCACGACGTCGGCGACCCGGATCGGCGGGATGCTGGCGGACCTGCCAGAGGGGTGGACGGACCAGCTCCGGCACTTCCTGGACACCTTCCCGGAGACGCTGGACGAGATCGAGACGCTGCTGACGAACAACCAGATCTGGATCGGCCGCACGAAGGACGTCGGGGTGATCAGCGCGGAGGACGCGATCAACATGGGGCTGACGGGCCCGAACCTCCGCGCGTCGGGGGTGCCGTACGACGTGCGCAAGGATCGGCCGTATTACGATTACGACACCTACGACTTCGACGTCCCGGTCGGGGAGCATGGCGACTGCTACGACCGCTATCTCGTCCGGATGGAGGAGATGCGGCAGAGCGTGCGGATCCTGAAGCAGGCGCTGGACCGGCTGCCGGATGGGCCGATCAACGTGGATGACCCGCGGGTGATCCTGCCGCCCAAGGCGGACGTCATGAGCGACATGGAGTCGATGATCCATCACTTCAAGGTGGTGATGGAGGGGATCAAGGCGCCGCCGGGGGAGAGCTGGTTCAGCGTCGAGAGCTCGAAGGGGGAGCTGGGGATGTACGTGGTGAGCGATGGGGGGTCGAAGCCGGTGCGGTGGCGGGTGCGTGGTCCCAGCTTCATCAACCTCTCGGCGCTGCCGAAGATGGTGGAAGGTCACCTGCTCTCGGACGTGATCGCGATCAACGCGAGCCTGGACATCGTGCTCGGGGAGATTGACCGGTGATCCGCAAGACAGAGGAGATGAAGGACCGCGGCGGAGCCGGAGCGGCGGGTACTGGCGGCTCGAAGGTGAGGAATCCCGGCTGGGCGGGGGAGACGGGGGACTTCGGGCATCTGACCGAAGCGGACATTCGCGGGACGAACTACGTGGGACAGCGGCCCAAGGATGGAGGTCATCCGGGGGCGTCGTGCTCGATGCCGTACCAGCTGGCGGAGAAGAACCCGGAGGCGCCGCTGTTCGAGGGGCCGTACCGGGAGCGGCTGGAGAAGATCCTGTCGCGGTATCCGGAGAAGCGGGCGGCGCTGTTGCCGACGCTGGCGATGGCGCAGGAGATCCGGGGGTATCTCTCTCCTGAGACGATGGAGGAGGTGGCCCGGGTGCTGGATCTCTCGCCGGCGTACGTGCGGGGGGTGGCGACGTTCTACACGATGTACAACAAGCGGCCGGTCGGGACGTACCTGATCCAGGTCTGCACGAACGTCTGCTGCAACCTGTGCGGGGCGGACGAGGTGTTGAAGGCGTTCCTGAGGGAGACGGGGACGGAGCTGGGCGAGGTTTCGGCGGACGGGCTGTTCACGGTGGTGGAGGCGGAGTGTCTGGGGGCGTGCGGGTTCCCGACGGTGGTGCAGATCAATGAGCGGTACTACGAGAACGTGACTCCGGAGGACGTTCCCGCGATCCTCGAGTCGATCGCCGGAGCGGCGGTCGAGCCGACGGAGGCGGGGCGGACGGGCGGGGGCGCGGGAGCGTAGAGGCGGTTTATGGCCTATCCGTATCGGCACGAGAAAGAGACGCGGATCCTGAGCGAGTACTTCGGCGACCCGGAGGCCCGGACTCTGGCGGGGTGGCGGGAGCGGGGCGGGTACCAGGCGCTGGAGAAGGCGCTGGGGATGGACCGCGACGCGGTGATCGAGGAGGTCAAGAACAGCGGTCTGCGCGGGCGGGGTGGGGCGGGCTTCCCGACGGGCGTGAAGTGGAGCTTCATGCCGAAGGACGATGGGAAGCCGCACTACCTGCTGGTCAACTCGGACGAGTCGGAGCCGGGCGCCTTCAAGGACCGGGAGCTGATCCGCTGGACGCCGCACCAGTTGATCGAGGGTGCCCTGATCGGCGCCTACGCGATCCGGGCGCAGCACGTCTACATCTACATGCGCGGCGAGTTCTTCGAGCCGGCGCAGATCATGGCGCGGGCGATCGAGGAGGCGTACGCGGCCGGCCTGGCGGGGAAGAACATCCTGGGCTCCGGGGTGGACATCGACATCACGCTCCATCTCGGGGCCGGCGCCTACATCTGCGGTGAGGAGACCGCGCTCATGAACTCGCTGGAGGGGCGGCGAGGCCAGCCGCGGATCAAGCCCCCCTTCCCGGCGGCGGTGGGCGCCTTCGGGATGCCGACCACGATCAACAACGTGGAGACGCTCTGCTCCGTGCCGCACATCATCAAGAACGGCGCGGAGTGGTACCGCTCCTTCGGGACGGAGAAGAGCCCGGGGACGAAGCTGTTCAACGTCTCGGGGCACGTGGTCCGGCGCGGCAACTACGAGCTGCCGCTGGGGTTCAACCTGAAGGAGCTGATCTACGACGTGTGCGGCGGGATCCGGGACGGCCGGAAGCTGAAGGCGGTGATCCCGGGGGGCAGTTCGGTGCCGATCCTGCACGCGGACGAGATCGACATCCCCCTGGATTACGAGAGCGTGGCCAAGGCCGGCAGCATGCTGGGCACGGCGTCGGTGATCGTCATGCACGACGGCACCTGCATCCTGAAGCAGGTGCGGCGGATCGTCGAGTTCTACGCCCACGAGTCGTGCGGGCAGTGCACGCCGTGTCGGGAGGGGACGGAGTGGCTCGCGCGGATCCTCCGCCGGATCGAAGCCGGCGCGGGGACCGAGGAGGATCTCGATCTCCTCCTGGACGTGGGGAAGAACATGACGGGCACGACGATCTGTGTGCTGAGCGATTCGGCGGCTGCGCCGGTCGCCAGCTCGATCCGGAAGTTCCGCGAGGAGTACCTGGCGCACATTCGCCACGGGAAGTGCACGGCGGCAGCGGCCGCGTAGAAGCGCAGGCAGGCGATGGCGAACGATCAGACGAACACGGTCACGCTGACCATCGACGGGAAGACCGTCACGGTCCCGAAGGGGACGCGGATCATCGAGGCCGCGGAGCGGGCCGGGATCGGCATTCCGCACTACTGTTACCACCCCGGGCTGTCGGCTCCGGCGATGTGCCGGATGTGCCTGGTGGAAGTGGAAGGCTCGCCGAAGCTGGTGCCGGCGTGCGTGACCACGGTGGCCGACGGGCAGGTGATCCGGACGGAGAGCGAGAAGGCCCGGGAGGCCCGGACGGGCGTCCTGGAGTTCTACCTGGTGAACCACCCGCTGGATTGCCCGATCTGCGACCAGGCGGGGGAGTGCAAGCTCCAGGACTACGTGCACCAGGAGGGTCGCAAGCACGGCCGCTCGATCGAGCCGAAGCGGGTCTTCGGCCGGGACGATTTCGGGGGCGACATCCTGTACTACGGCGACCGGTGCATCATGTGCACGCGCTGCGTGCGCTTCATGCGGGAGATCGCCCAGGACGATCGGCTGTGCGTGGTGCAGCGGGGCAACCGGTCGGTGATCGACACGTTCTTCGACCAGGGGCTGGAGGGCTCGCCGTGGGCGGGGAACATCGTGGACATCTGCCCGGTGGGCGCGCTGGTCTCGAAGGATTTCCTGCACAAGGCGCGGGCGTGGGACCTGGACCGGACGCCGTCGATCTGCCCCAACTGCTCGCAGGGGTGCAACATCGAGATCCACACGCGTGACAACCTGGTGATGCGGTTGAAGCCGCGGGCCAACCCCGAGGTGAACTCGTACTGGATGTGCGATTACGGGCGGCACCGCTACGAGTGGCTGAACCGCGGTGCGGCCGAGCGGGACCGTATCGAGACGCCGCTCGTGCGGGATGCCGCGGGCGAGCTGGCGCCGGTGAGCTGGCAGGACGCGCTGGTGGCGCTGGTCGATCGGCTCAAGGAGCTGCGGGGCGGTTCGCCGGTGCGGGCGGTGGGCTCGGCGTTCCATTCGAACGAGGACAACGGCCTGCTCGCGCGCCTGGTGGCAGTGCTGGGGGGCGGCGAGGCGGTCTACCGCTCGGCGGTGGCGGCGGAGGAGGTGGTCTGCCCCGGCTTCCCGAAGCTCGCGCGCCGGCGGGATCTCGCGGCGAACGTGCGGGGGCTCGGGATCTTCGGGTTCCGGCGGGTCGGCGATGAGGCGGCTCGCGGCGGGCTCGAAGGGTTTGCGGCGCCGGGCTCGGTGCTCCTGGTGCTCGGGGACGACCTGGCCGATCAGCCGGAGACGTTCGCGGCCGATGCCGCTCTGTTCGTCTACCTGGGCTCGAAGCTGACGCCTGCGGCGCGACGGGCGGACTTCGTCCTGCCGATCACGTCGTTCGCCGAGCAGGAGGGCACGTTCACGAACTTCGAGGGCCGGGTCCAGCGCTTCTGGCCGGCGCTGCAGGCTGCGCCGCAGGCGCGTCCGGCGTGGCAGGTGCTGGGCGTGATCCTGGCCGGCCTCGAGGATGCGCCGGCGCCGGCGAACGCGGCGCAGGCGTTCCTGCGTTTGGGTGAGCTCTACGAGGAGTTCCGCGGGCTAAGCTACGAGGTGCTCGGCTCGCGGGGCGCGCTGATCAACGAGCCGGCGCGGCTGGTGGCCAGCGTCGCGGAGGTGCAGCCATGACGCAGTACGAGGTCGGTGCGCTTTCGCCCACGGCGTTCCTGGTCACCTCCGCAGTGAAAGTCATCGCGGTCTTCACGGTGATCATGGTCGCGGTGGCGATGTTCACGCTGGTGGAGCGACGGGTCGCAGGGTGGATCCAGGACCGTCTGGGACCGAACCGCGTGGGGCCGTTCGGGTTGCTCCAGCCGCTGGCCGACGGGCTGAAGAACCTCCTCAAGGAGGAGACCTACCCGAAGCAGGCGTCGCGATTCTACTTCATTCTCGCGCCGATGCTGGCGATCGTGCCGGCGCTCATGACCTTCGCCGTGATCCCGTTCGCGGCGCCGCTGCCGACGCCGTGGGGGCTGGTCGAGATGGTGGTCGCGGATCTGCCGATCGGGATCCTCTACATTCTCGGGCTCACCAGCCTGGGGGTGTACGGGATCGTGATGGCGGGGTGGTCGTCGAACAACAAGTACGCGTTCCTGGGCGGGCTGCGCGGCAGCGCGCAGATGGTGAGCTACGAGGTGTCGCTCGGGCTCAGCCTGATCCCGATCTTCATGCTGGTGGGCAACGTCACGCTGCCGGAGGTGGTGTGGGCCCAGCAGCGGATGCACCTGTGGTACGCGATCCCGCTCGGGCTGGCGTTCGTGCTGTTCGTCACCTCCGCGTTCGCCGAGACGAACCGGCTGCCGTTCGACCTGGTGGAGGCGGAGTCGGAGCTGGTGACCGGGTACCACACCGAGTACTCCTCGATGAAGTTCAGCATGTTCTTCATCGCCGAGTACTCGAACATGCTGACCGCGTCGGCGCTCATGGCCACGCTGTTCCTGGGCGGCTGGGACATCCCGTTCTGGCAGGGGGACAACATGGCCGTGGTGGCGCCGGGGGTGGTGGTGGGTGCTGAGCCGGCGTGGTGGAAGACGCTGCTCACGCTGATCTCGTTCAGCGTGAAGACGCTCTTTTTCGTGGGCGTGTACATGTGGGTGCGCTGGACGGTGCCGCGGTTCCGCTACGACCAGGTCATGCACCTGGGGTGGAAGATCATGCTGCCGGCGGCGCTGGCGTTCATCGGCCTCATGGGCGCCACGATCCTGGTGCTGGATCAGCTCGGCGTGGAGTACGGGTTCGTCTACGGGCTGATCCTGACGGCGGTGAACCTGGTGGCGATGGCGATCTTCTTCTTCGTCATCGACCGCGACCGGGTGATCAGCGGTGCCTGGACGCCGAGGCGTCCGGCGATCGAGGCGGCCCGCGCCCGCGCGACCGCGGCGGCGTCGGCCCGGCTGGGTTACCAGGAGGCCGGGGCAGACTGAGGACCGGAAGGGAGCAGGAGACCGCATGGCCATTGGCGTGAAGAAGGTAAAGCGTCCGGCGGGGACGTCTTCCTACCTGCGGGCGACGTTGAAGGGCATGGCCCTCACGTTCAAGCACCTGGTGGATCCCCGCAAGGTGACGCTGGAGTACCCGGACGAGAAGCCGGAGCTGTCGCCGCGGTGGCGCGGCACGCATCGCATGGAGGTGCATGCGGACGGGCGGCCGAAGTGCGTGGCGTGCGGGCTCTGCCCGACGATCTGCCCGTCGAACTGCATCCGTCTCGTTCCGGGCGAGGACGACCAGGGGAACCGGTACCCGGTGGTTTACGAGATCGACGAGTTCCGCTGTATCTTCTGCGGGATGTGCCAGGAGGTGTGCCCGGTGGAGGCGATCCACGTGGGGCAGGATTACGAGAACGCGGAGTACACGCGGGAGCGTTTCATTTACGATCTGGACCGACTCATGGCGCAGGACCATCCGGTCGCCGTGCTCTGGGACCCTAGCGATCCGCTTTCGGCATGACTGAGCAGATTCTCTGGTGGATCTTCGCCTCCCTGGCGGTGGGGGGTGCGATCGGGATGGTGACTCGCCAGAATCCGATCGCGAGCCTGCTCTTTCTGGTGTTGAGCTTCTTCAGCGTGGCGGCGATCTACGTGCTCCTGGGCGCGCACTTCATTGGCGCGGTGCAGGTGATCGTGTACGCCGGCGCGATCATGGTGCTGTTCCTGTTCGTGGTGATGCTGCTCAACCTGGGGCACGACTACCGGCCGGACCTGCGGGGCGGCGCGTGGCTGCTGGCGGCGTTCGTGAGCGCCGGGGTGGTCGGCTACTTCCTCACGCGCGCCTTCACGGAGGAAGGGGCGGTGGTGCAGCGGGGAGGGGTGGAGCTGATCGAGCGTTCGGCGGAGCGGTTGAACGCGGTGGGCGTGATCGCTGAGCCGCTGTTCCGGACGTACGTCGTTCCCTTCGAGCTGACCTCGATCCTGCTGCTCGTGGCCGTGATCGGGGCGGTACTCCTGGCGAAGCGGAGGGTGTAGGCGGTGCCGATCGATACGCTTTCTCTGTTCCTGGCCGCGATCCTCTTCACGATCGGCGTGCTGGGCGTGGTGATCCGGCGGAACGCGATCATTCTGTTCATGTGCATCGAGCTCATGCTCAATGCCGCGAACCTCGCGTTCATCGCCCTGTCGCGCTCGGTGGGGATCGATGGGCAGGTGTTCGTCTTCTTCGTGATGACGGTGGCCGCGGCGGAGGCGGCGGTGGGCCTCGCCATCGTGATCTCGATCTTCCGCCACTCGGAAACCGTGGACATCAAGAACTTCAACCTGCTGCGGTGGTAGGGTGACTGTGGAACACGCGGCCTTCGATCCGACGCTGCTCTGGGCGATTCCCCTCCTGCCGCTGTTGGGGTTCGCCATCAACGGGGTCACCGCGCTCGTGGCCCCTGAGCGCAAGATCGTGCCGACGCTGGTGGGACCCGGGGTGGTCGGCGTCGCCTTCGTCCTGGCCCTGATCAATTTCCTCGGGATGCTCGGCGCCGAGCTGCACGAGCCCGTCGTCGAACGCTACTTCACCTGGATCACGGCCGGGAGCCTGAGACTGGAGGCGGCGTTCCAGCTCGATCAGCTCTCGATGCTGATGACGCTGATCATCACCGGCGTCGGGTTCCTGATCCACATCTTCAGCATCGGCTACATGCACGCCGACCCGGGGTACGCGCGGTACTTCGCGTACCTGAACCTGTTCGTCTTCTTCATGCTGGTGCTGGTGCTCGGCGCGAACTTCCCGCTCATGTTCGTGGGTTGGGAAGGCGTCGGGCTGTGCAGCTACCTGCTGATCGGGTTCTGGTTCCGCGACCGGGAGAAGGCGGATGCCGGGAAGAAGGCGTTCATCGTCAACCGGATCGGGGACTTCGGCTTCCTCATGGCGATGTTCCTGATCTTCGCGAACCTCGGGTCGCTGGACTTCACGCGTGTGTTCGAGGCGGCGCCGGTGGCGTTCGAGTACGGGAGCCCGGTGGTCACGGCGATCGCGCTCTTCCTCTTCCTTGGGGCGACGGGGAAGAGTGCGCAGATCCCGCTGTACGTGTGGCTGCCGGACGCGATGGCGGGCCCGACGCCGGTCAGCGCGCTGATCCACGCGGCGACGATGGTCACCGCGGGGGTGTACCTGGTGGCGCGCTCGAGCGTGTTGTTCGCGCTGGCGCCCGTGGCGATGATCGTGGTGGCCGGGGTGGGGGCGCTCACGGCGCTCTTCGCGGCGACGATCGGGCTGGCGCAGTACGACATCAAGAAGGTGCTGGCCTACTCGACGGTCTCGCAGCTCGGGTACATGTTCGTGGCGGTGGGCGTGGGGGCCTACGCGGCGGGGGTCTTCCACCTGATGACGCACGCCTTCTTCAAGGCGCTGCTCTTCCTGGGCTCGGGGGCGGTGATCCACGCGATGCACGAGGCCTTCCACCACACGCACCGCGACTGGGACCCGCAGGACATGCGGAACATGGGCGGTCTGCGGAAGTTCCTGCCGATCACGTGGGTGGTGATGTGGGTGGGGACGCTGGCGATCGCGGGGGTCTGGCCGTTCGCGGGCTTTTTCTCGAAGGATGAGATCATCTGGCAGGTGGCGGCGCGGGCGGTGGGTCCGTTCGGGCCCTGGTTCCGGGTCTTCTGGGTCATGGCGCTCGTGGCGGCGGTTTTCACCGCGTTCTACATGACGCGGATGATGATCCTGACCTTCCACGGCCCGAACCGGACGGGCGAGGCGGAGCGGAAGCACCTGCGTGAGGTGCCGGCGGTGATGTGGGTTCCGCTGGTCGTGCTGGCCGTGCTCTCCGTCATCGGCGGGTGGGTCAATGTGCCGCACGCGATCGCAGAACTTCCCGTGTTCGGCTGGCTGCCTTCCTCGGAATGGCTGCACGAGTGGCTGCACCCGGTCACGGCGCAGGCGGACGCGATTTTCGAGGCCGCCGGCGTGGGCGCCCTGAACGAGGCGGCGCCCCTGGGCGGAGGGGAGGGCGCCTGGGCGGTGATCTCCCTCCTCCTGGCCGGCGCGACGATCGCGGTCGGGTCGTTCCTCGTGCTCGGCTGGAAGTACAGCCCGGCGGTGGAGGCGCCCGCACCCACGGGGCTCAAGAAGATCCTCTACAACAAGTGGTACGTGGATGAGCTCTACGACCGGGTGGTCGTCCGTCCGCTGCTGGCGGCATCCCGGGCGCTGTGGCGGGTCGTCGACCAGCGGATCATCGACGGCGCGGTCAACGGAGCGGCTCACCTGTCGCGTGGCCTGGGCTGGGTCGGCTCGCGGTTCCAGACCGGCCAGATCAACACGTACGCGTTTGCCGTGGTGCTTGGCGTTCTGATCCTCCTGGCTTTCGTGACGCTCTGATTCCGATGGCTGGTTTCCTGGATACGATCAACTACTCGGCCTGGGCGCTCCACTTCCTGCTCTGGTTCCCGCTGGTGGGGATGGCCGTGGTGCTGGCCGCCCCGGAAGCGCGGGCGAAGCGCCTCGCGCTCGGGCTCGCGGTCGTAGAGTTCGTGGTTTCGATCCCGCTCTGGTTCGCCTTCAACCCGGCGAGCCCGGCGTTCCAGCTGGCGAGCGTCGCGAGCTGGATTCCTCAGTGGGGGATCTTCTACCGGATCGGGGTCGATGGGATCAGCCTCTTCCTGGTCCTGCTGACGGCGCTGATCACGCCTATCGCGATCCTGGGTTCGTACAACTACATCCGGACGCGCGAGAAGGCGTTCTATGCGATGATGCTGCTCCTGGAGACGGGGGTGGTCGGCGCTTTCGTGGCGCTGGACCTCTTCCTCTTCTTCGTCTTCTGGGAGATCATGCTGGTGCCGATGTACTTCATCATCGGCATCTGGGGCGGGGAGCGGAGGATCTACGCCGCGATCAAGTTCTTCCTGTACACGGCGTTCGGGTCGCTGCTCATGCTGGTGGCGATCCTGTACCTCTTCTTCAAGTACCGGGCGCTGACGGGGGAGGCCTCGTTCGCGTACCTCGACCTGCTCCAGGTCCCGCTGACGTTCCGGGAGCAGTTCTGGCTGTTCCTGGCGTTCGCGCTGGCGTTCGCGATCAAGGTGCCGGTCTTCCCGTTCCACACGTGGCTGCCTGACGCGCACGTGGAGGCTCCGACGCCCGGGTCGGTGATCCTGGCGGCGATCCTGTTGAAGCTGGGCGGGTACGGTTTCCTGCGCTTCCTGCTCCCGCTCTTTCCGCAGGCGGCGACGCACCCGGGGATCGTGGCGATCCTGCTGGTGTTCGGGCTGATGGGGATCATCTACGCGGCGTGGGTGGCGGCGGTGCAGCCGGACGCGAAGAAGCTGATCGCGTACACGTCGGTGGCCCACATGGGGTTCGTGGTGCTGGGGATCTTCGCCCTGACGGTGCAGGGGGTGCAGGGGGCGATGATCATCATGCTGTCGCACGGGCTCTCGACCGGGGCGATGTTCTTGCTCCTCGGGATGCTGTACGAGCGGCGGCACACGCGGCAGATCGCGGACTTCGGGGGCCTTGGCTCGGTGATGCCGGTCTTCGCGGCGTGCTTCATCTTCACGGCGCTGGCGAGCATCGGGCTCCCGGGCACTAGCGGGTTCGTGGGTGAGTTCCTGGCGCTGCTCGGGACGTTCCAGACGCACCCGTGGGTGGCGTTGCTCGGCGCGACCGGGGTGATCTTCGCTGCGTACTACATGCTTCCCATGGTGCAGCGGATCTGGTTCAACCCGCTGGACAAGCGGGAGAACGAGAACCTGCCGGACCTGAGTCGGCGGGAGGCGGTGGTGCTGGTCCCGCTGATCGTGGGGATGCTCTGGCTCGGGGTTTACCCGAAGCCGTTCCTGGAGCGGATGGAGGTCACGATCCAGGATCTGCTGACGACGGTGGAGCAGAAGAGGATCACGGCCGCGCCGCCGATTCTGGAGCTGCTGGGGATCGACCGGCGGGGCGGGGCGGCGGCGGGCGACTGACCGGTGGGACGCGAGGACGACGACCGAGATGGCAATCGATTACTCGAATCCGTTGCATTACCTCTGGGCGTTGCTCCCGGAGGCCGTGCTGAGCGTCTGCGCGATGGCGATCCTTCTGGTGGATGTCTTCCAGAAGGGGGATCGCAGCGAGCCGTCGCGGCCTGTGATCACCTGGCTGACGCTGGCGTCGATCGGGCTGGCGGCGGTGGCGAACGGGTGGCTGCTCGGGCTGCGGGAAGCGTCGCCCGCGGGGATGATCGCTATCGACGGGTTCCGGATCTTCTCGAACTATCTCTTCCTCCTGGCGGCGGGGTTGTTCGTGCTGATCTCTACGCGGTACCTGGAGGAGGAGCACCTGCGGCTGGGCGAGCTGTACGTGCTGGTGCTGCTCGCGACGGTGGGGATGATGGTCTTCGCCGGGTCGCGGGACCTGATCGTCATCTTCCTGGGCCTGGAGCTCATGTCGGTGGCGATCTACGTGTTGACGGGGGTGAACCGCCGGGACCGGCGCTCGGCGGAGGCGGCGCTGAAGTATTTCCTGCTGGGGTCGTTCTCGAGCGCGTTCTTCCTTTTCGGGATCGCGCTGGTGTACGGCGGTAGCGGGACGGTGAACCTCGCGCTCCTGGCGGAGGCGGTGGGTGCGGAGGGTCTGGGCGCGAATGCGCTGGTGCTGGTGGGGATGTCGCTGCTGGCCGTGGGGTTCGGGTTCAAGGTGGCGGCCGTGCCGTTCCACATGTGGACGCCGGACGCGTACGACGGGGCGCCGGCGCCGATCACCGGGTTCATGGCTGCGGGGGTGAAGGCGGCGGCCTTTGCGGCGTTCCTGCGAGTCTTCCTGACGGCGTTCCCCGGGCTGCACGACACGTGGGGCGCGATCGTGTTCTGGCTGGCGGTCATCACGATGGTGGCGGCGAACGTGATCGCGGTCGTGCAGGGGAACGTGAAGCGGATGCTGGCCTACTCCAGCATCGCGCACGCGGGCTATCTGCTGGTGGCGCTGGCCGCGGCCAGCACGGTCGGGGCGGCGTCGTTCCTCTTCTACCTGGTGGTCTACACGCTGATGACGCTGGGCGCGTTCGCGGTGGTGCTGCTGGTGGGGCGGCAGGGGGAGCAGCGGCTGGATCTGGACGCGTACAGCGGCCTGGGGTGGCAGCGTCCGCTCCTGGGCGTGGTCATGACGATCTTCCTGCTGTCGCTCGCGGGCTTCCCGTTCACCGGCGGGTTCATTGGCAAGATCTACATTCTGCGGGCGGCGATCGAGAAGGGGCTGGTGCCGCTGGCGGTCGTGCTGGTGCTGAGCTCGCTGGTGTCGTACTGGTACTACCTGCGGGTGGCGTGGTACATGTGGTTCCGGGAGGCGCCGGCTTCGGCCGGGGCGGGCGATGGTGGGATCGTGGTGTCAGGCCCGATGCGGCTCGCTCTGGTCGCGGCCGCGGTCGCGATCGTGCTGCTGGGGATCTTCCCGGGCCAGCTCCTCGAGCTGGCGGAGCGGAGCGCGGCGGCGCTGGCGCAGGTCCCGGGGGCGTTCGCGGGGATGACCGGGCGGTAGGTCGAGAGCGCGAGCGGCCAACCCGTGGCGCGAAAGGGCCGGTGCGGTCCTGAGGCCACGGATGGGAAAGGCCGCCGCGCTGGACGCGAGAACGGCTCGTGGCTCGGCGGGCGTTGAGGATCATGCCCGTCGAGCGTTTTTTCGGGAAGGCCCGGGTTCGCCAGGGCGACGGGGTCGAGCGCGACGCCGGGGCCGGGGAGCCGGGCTGGCGGGTTGGCGGTCGTCGCTTGACGGCCCCGAAACCGGGGGGCATACTTTCGGAACGCGCTTGAGCGTCAACGAGATGGGAGAGGGGGAAGAGCGTCTCATGCAGGTGAGTCCGCACATATTCCGCGAGTACGACATCCGGGGGGTGGTCGAGCGGGATCTCGGCGGCGATGTCCCTGAGCTGATCGGGCGCGCGTTCGCGAGCGAACTCCGGAGCCGACGGGGCGGAGCAGCGGGGCTCACGGTGGCCGTCGGGAGGGACAACCGGCCGAGCTCGCCGGCGCTGGCCGAGGGCGTGATGCGCGGAATCCGGGCGGCTGGCGTGAACGTGATCGATGTGGGGACGGTCCCGACGCCGGTGCTCTACTGGTCTGCCCGTCGGTTCGCGACGGACGGGGGCGTCCAGATCACGGGTTCGCACAATCCGCCGGAGTACAATGGCTTCAAGCTCCTGGTGGGCGACCGGGCGCTGCACGGGGAGGCGATCCAGAGGCTGCGGGCGCGAATCGAGCGGGAGGAGTTCGAGTCCGGCGCGGGGACGCGGGAGGGCAGGGAGGTCTACGGTCTCTACATCGAGGATGTGGCGAGCCGTTTCGCCCTCTCCCGGCCCGTGAAGGTCGTGGTGGACTGCGGGAACGGGACGGGCAGCCTGGTGGCGGTCGAGCTGTTGACGCGGATCGGGGCGGAGGTCGTGCCGCTCTATTGCGAGTCGGACGGCACCTTCCCGAACCACCACCCGGACCCGGTGATCGATGAGAACCTGCGGGACTTGATCGCGCGGGTGCGGGAGGAGGAGGCGGACCTGGGCGTGGCGTTCGACGGGGACGCGGACCGGATCGGCGCGGTGGACGAGCGTGGCGGCATCGTCCGCGGCGACCTGCTCCTGCTGCTCTACGGGCTGGACGTGCTAGAGCGGCGAGGCCCGGGCCAGAAGCTGGTATTCGACGTGAAGTGCTCGCAGGCGGTGCCGGAGGTCTTCGCGGCGCGGGGCGGGGAGCCGATCATGTGGAAGACCGGCCACTCGCTCATGAAGGAGAAGATGAAGGAGGTCGGGGCGCCGGTCGCGGGCGAGCTGTCGGGCCACGTCTGTTTCGCGGACGAGTACTACGGGTTCGACGATGCGCTCTACGCGGCCTGCCGGCTGGTGGACCTGGTGGCGCGGGCGGAGAAGCCGCTCTCCGAGCTCGTTGCGGAGTTCCCGGCGTACGTCTCGACGCCCGAGATCCGGGTGGATGTCCCCGAGGAGCAGAAGTTCGAGATCGTGCGGCGGGCGGTGGAGGAGTTCGGGCGGCAGTACGACGTGATCGCGGTGGATGGTGCGCGCGTACAGTTCGGGGATGGCTGGGGGCTGCTGAGGGCATCGAACACGCAGCCGGTGCTGGTCTTGCGGTTCGAGGCCCGGACGCGGGAGCGGCTGGACGAGATCCGACGCCTCATGGAGGACTGGCTGCGAGAGCAAGGGGTGCGCGTGTAAGATGCTGCGGCGGCCTGGCCGACTTAGCCTGCTCGTCGGGGCTGCCCTCGTGGGGCTGTTCGTCGCCGGTCGGGCGGCGGCGGGGCTGTACACGGACGCGCTCTGGTTCAGCAGCCTGGGGTACTCGTCGGTCTTCTGGCGCCAGGTCGGCACGGGGTTGGTGGTGCGTCTGATCGCCGGCGGAGTGGCCGCCGGCGTCGTCTTTCTCAATCTCTGGATCGTTGGCCGTCAGATCGGCCCGGTGCGGCTGCGTCGCCGGTACGGCAACCTGGAGATCTCGGAGCAGATCCCGGCGGCCTACATCACGGCCGGGATGGCGATCGCGGCGGTCCTGTCGGGGTGGTGGCTGTCGGGGATCGGACTCGGGGCGGACTTCCCGATCGAGGTGCTGGCCTGGCTGGGGCAGGTCCCCTGGGGCCTGCAGGATCCCCTCTTCGATCTCGATCTCTCGTTCTACGTCTTCTCGCTCCCGGTCTACAACGGGCTGGCCGACTACTTCCTGCTCCTGCTCCTCTGGAGCATCGTCATCGTCGTGCTGGGGTACGTGGTCGTCGGCGCCGTTCGCTGGCGCCAGGGCCGGCTGGAGGTGAGCGACGCGGCGCACCTCCATTTCGTCGTGCTCCTGGCCGTGGTGGTCCTGCTCGTGGGCGTACGTTACTGCCTGGGCTGCTATGGCCTGCTGCTCGATGGGAACGGGGTGGGAGGCGCGCTGGGGTACACCGACGTCCAGGCCCGGCTGCCGGCCCGCCGCGCGATGGCGTTGCTCTGCCTCGTCGCCACAGGGGCATTGCTCTACGGAGCCTGGCGGCGGGCCTGGGTCCCGGCCTTCCTCACCCTCGGGGCGCTGGTGCTGGGGGCGGTGGGGGCGGGCTACCTCTACCCCGGCCTGGTGCAGAAGCTACGGGTCGAGCCCAACCAGTTCGCCCGGGAGGCGCCCTACATCCGCTGGAACCTGGAGTTCACCCGGCGCGCGTACGGGCTCGATCGCATGGAACGGCGAGCGTTCACCTTCCGGCGAACAGGGATCCCGCCCTGGCGCGAGCTGGCCCCGCTCCTCGCCAAGCTGCCGCTCTGGGACCTCGCGCCCCTCGACACCGTCTACAACCAGCTCCAGGCGCTCCAGGGCTATTACCACTTCCCGGACGTGGACTACGACCGCTACGGCCCCCCGTCCGACCCGGTGCAGGTCGCCATCGCCGTCCGGGAGTTCAAGCCCGAGGGCCTTCCCGAGACCGCCCGTCGCTGGCAGTCGCTCCACCTCAATCCCACCTACATCCGCGGCATGGGCGCGGTGGTCACGCCGGTGGCGCAGATCACGGCGCAGGGCGAGCCCGACCTCTGGGTCGAGAACCTGAATCCCGTGCGGCGCGACCCCGTCTCGCCGGCCGAGCTCGAGCTGACCGAGCCCCGCATCTACTTCGGCGAGACGATGCGGGGCTACGTGGTGCTGATTCCAGCGCGGGACACGGCCTTTGCGGGGACGCCCGGACAGGATCTGCCCGCAGGGATCCGCCTGAGCTCTTTCCTTCGCCGCCTCAGCTTCGCCTGGCGCTTCGGCGACAAGAACCTGCTCCTCTCCGGGGACATCAGCGGCGATAGCTACCTGATTTTTCGGCGCTCGCTCGCGGAGCGGCTCGCGGCGCTGGCGCCGTTCATCCTCTGGGATCCGGACCCGTATCCCGTCATCCACCGTGGCCGGGTCGTCTGGATCGTGGACGGGTACACGACCTCGGCCAGTTTTCCCCTCGCCCGCGCGATCGATGTGGAGGAGGTGCGGCTGCGCTACCTCCGGAACAGCGTAAAGGCTGCGGTCGACGCGGTCACGGGCGCGGTCACGCTTTACGCCGTGGACAGCTCCGACCCGGTGCTGGAGACGTACCGGCGGGTCTTCCGGGACCTGGTCCGACCGATCGAGGAGCTTGCTCCCGAGCTGCACCGGCACCTTCGCTACCCGGCGCTGTACCTGACCGCCCAGGCGGAGGTCCTCAAGGAGTACCATCTCGAGCGCCCGGAGGCGTTCTACGCGGGCCAGGACGTGTGGCAGTTCCCGGAGGTGCGCGGTCGGCAGGGGGCGTCGCGGTCGTATTCGCCGATGTACGCGCTCATGCCGCTGCCCGGGGAGAAGAAGGTCGAGTTCCTGCTGCTCATGCCGTTCATTGCGCGGGAGCGGCAGAACATGACGGCGTTGCTGGTCGCGCGGAACGACCCACCGCACTACGGGGAGCTGATCCTTCTGGAGCTGCCGCGCGACCAGCTGGTTCCCGGGCCGAACCAGGTCCAGACGCTGATCGAGCAGGACCCGGTGATTTCCCCGCAGCTCTCGCTGTGGCGGCAGTCGGGGAGCAACGTGGAGCTGGGGAGCCTGCGGGTGATCCCGCTGGAGAGCGAGCTGCTGTACGTCGAGCCGCTCTTTCTCTCAGCGCATGTGAAGGGGAGTCCGATCCCGGAGCTGCGGCGGGTGGCGGTGAGCGACGGCCGGACGGTAGCGATGGCGTCGGCGCTGGGGGAGGCGATCGAGGCGCTACGTGCGCCGGTAGCGGTCGGTGGGCCGGTCGTGGGGTCGGAGATGGGGGTGCGGGCGGTGCCGACGCCAGGCGAGTGGCCTGAGGCGGCGCTCCGGTTGCTCGAGGAGGCGGACCAGCGGTTGCGGAGCGGGGACTTCGCGGGTTTCGGGGAGCGCTGGTCAGAGCTGCGAGAGCTGCTGCGTGGAATGGTGGATGCGAGGCGCTGACCGGCCCGGGGGAGCGGGGTGCGGGGCGGGGGGCGCTCGGTGGAGCCGGCTGGCGCTTGCAGGCCCGGAGGTGCGGTGATATGATAGCCCAGCCCGTTGAGGGTGCCGCTGGCGCGGGCACGATCGTGGTGGCGCTGGGCGGCAATGCTCTGTTGCCGCCGGGCGAGCAGGGTGACATACACCAGCAGTTCGCCCACACGCGCGAGAGCCTGGAGCCGATCGTGGCGCTGGCGGCTGCGGGGTGGAAGATCGCCGTCGTGCACGGGAACGGTCCCCAGATCGGCGACGAGTTGCTCCGGAACGAGCTGGCCCGCGGGCGGTTGCCGCCATTGCCGCTGGGCGTGCTCGTGGCGGCGACGGCCGGGTGGATCGGGTACATGATCCAGCAGTCGCTCCAGAACGCGCTGGAGCGGGCGGGGGTGCAGCGGTCGGTGGTGACGCTGATCACGCAGGTGCTGGTCGACCCGGACGACCCGGCGACCCGGGAGCCGACGAAGCCGATCGGGCGGGTGATGGCGGAGGAGGAGGCCCGGGCGGTGGCTGGCGAGCTGGGGTGGGCGGTCGCGCGGGGTGAGCACGGCTGGCGGCGCGTGGTCCCGTCGCCGCGGCCACTGGCGATCGTGGAGCGGGAGGAGGTGAAGCGGCTGGTGGCTGGCGGGACGATCGTGATCGCGGCGGGCGGCGGCGGGACACCCGTTTATGATGACCCGGTCCTGGGGCTGGAGGGCGTCGACGCGGTGATCGACAAGGATCGGGCCGCCGCGGTGCTGGCCCGGGACATCGGGGCAGACGTGCTCCTCGTCCTGACGAACGTGGATGGGGTGTACCGCGGCTACGGCACGGCGCAGCCGATGCTGCTGCGGCAGCTCACGGTTGCCGAAGCGGAACGGCTACTGGAGGAGGGGGAGCTGGGGCGGGGGAGCATGGCCCCGAAGGTCGAGGCGGCGGTCGCCTTCGTGCGAGCCGGGGGTCAGCGAGCCCACATCGCACGGCTCGATGAGGGGCTCCCCGCCGTGCGTGGGGAAGCCGGGACGATGATCGTCCCTTGAACGGAAACCGCCGCGCCGGGGTTGGCGCGGCGCAGTCCTGTGCGGCGACGGATGGATCGGAGCGCATGAACATCCACGAGTACCAGGCAAAGGAGATCCTGCGCCGGTATGGCATTCCGGTGCCACCGGGCGAGGTGGCGACGACGCCGGAGGAGGCGGAAGCGATCGCCCGGTCGCTGGGGGGGACGGTGGTGGTGAAGGCGCAGGTGCACGCAGGGGGCCGGGGCAAGGCCGGAGGAGTCAAGCTCGCGGCGACGCCCGAGGAGGCCCGCGCGCACGCGGAGCGGATCCTGGGGATGGAGATCAAGGGCCTCAAGGTCCAGAAGGTCCTGGTCACCCCCGCGGAGGAGATCACTTCGGAAAGTTACGTGGGGGTGATCGTCGATCGGGCCTCCAAGCGGCCGGTCTTCATGGTGAGCCGCGAGGGCGGCGTGGACATCGAGGAGGTGGCGGCGACCAAGCCGGAAGCGATCCGGAAGCTCACCGTGGACCCGCGCTACGGTCTCTTGCCGCACCAGGCGTACTGGCTGGCCGTGGAGCTGTACCAGGAGCCAGCGCAGCAGAAGGCGTGCGCGCTCATTCTCCGGCAGCTCTACACGGCGTTCGTGGAGAGCGGGGCGTCGCTCGCGGAGATCAACCCGCTGATCACGACCCCGACGGGCGAGGTCAAGGCGATCGACGCCAAGATGAACATCGACGACAACGAGCTCTTCCGGCGCCCGGAGATCGCGGCGCTGCGCGACGTTTCGGCGGAGCCGCCGTCCGAGACGCAGGCCCGGGAGGCCGGGCTCTCGTACATCAAGCTGGACGGGAACATCGGCGCCGTGGTGAACGGAGCCGGGCTCGCCATGGCGACGATGGACCTGATCAAGTTCTACGGGGGCGAGCCGGCGAACTTCCTCGACATTGGCGGGTCGTCGAACCCGGAGAAGGTGGTCAATGCGCTGAAGATCATCACGAGCGACCCCAACGTCCGGGTGATCCTGTTCAACATCTTCGGCGGGATCACGCGCTGCGACGACGTGGCCAACGGGATCGTGGAAGCGACGAAGCGGATCGACATCAAGGTGCCGCTGGTGATCCGCCTGACGGGGACGAACGAGCAGGCGGCGGTGCAGATCCTGGAGAAAGCCGGTTTCCGTGCCACCACGTCGATGGATGACGTGGTGCAGGAGGCGGTCAAGCTGGCTCGGGCATAAACGGAGCGGTTCATGGCGATCTTCATCGACGAGAACACGCGGCTGCTGGTGCAGGGGATCACGGGGCGCGATGGCTCCTTCCATGCCCGGCAGATGATGGAGTACGGGACGAAGGTCGTGGGCGGGGTGACGCCGGGGAAGGGCGGTCAGCGCTTCGAGGGCCCGAACGGCCAGACGGTCCCCGTCTTCAACACGATGGACCGGGCCGTTGCGGAGACCGGCGCGAACGCCTCGGTGATCTACGTCCCGCCGGCGGCGGCGGCCGATGCGATCATGGAGGCGGTCGACGCGGGCGTGAAGTTCGTGGTGGCGATTACGGAAGGGATCCCGGTGCTGGACATGGCCCGGGTCTACCCGTACGTGGTTGAGCGCGGGGCCCGGCTGCTCGGCCCGAACTGCCCGGGTGCGCTGGCGCCGGGCAAGTGCAAGGTGGGGATCATGCCGGGACAGATCGCGAAGCCTGGCCCGGTGGGTGTCGTGTCGCGGTCCGGGACGCTGACGTACGAGGTCGTCTACCAGCTCACCAACGCGGGGATCGGGCAGAGCACCTGCGTGGGGATCGGCGGTGACCCGATCATCGGCACGAACTTCATCGACTGCCTGGCCGCCTTCGAGGCGGACGAGGAGACGCGGGCGATCGTGCTGATCGGCGAGATCGGCGGCACAGACGAGCAGGAGGCGGCCCGGTACATCCGGGAGCGGGTCACGAAGCCGGTCGTGGCGTTCATCGCCGGCCAGACGGCGCCGCCGGGCCGACGGATGGGGCATGCCGGCGCGATCATCAGCGGTTCTGCCGGCACGGCGGCGGAGAAGATCCAGGCCTTCGAGGAGAACGGGGTGCGGGTGGCCCGTCGGCCATCGGATGTGGTGGGTCTGATCCGGGAGGTGCTCTGACCGGCTGAGCCCGGTCGGGGCAAGGGCGTATGCCGCCGCTCCAGCTTCTCGATCTGCTTCCCCGGGAGAACGTTTTCCTGCCCCTGGAAGCGGCCTCGCTGCGGGAGGCGCTGCTGCTCATGGTGCGTCGGCTCGCCGAGCAGGGCGAGATCCGCGACCGGGAGGTGCTCGAGCGCCTGCTGGCTGAGGAGCGGCCGCGCGGCGTGGTCGCCGTGGAGGAGCGGGTCGCGCTTCCGCACTTCCGGACGGAGGCCGTGGACCGCTCGGTGGTGGCGCTGGGGATCTCGCCCGTCCCGCTTCCTGCCCGGGATCTCGGGTTCGACACCTCGCCGCGGGTCGTCGTGCTGATCCTTGCTCCACCCGAGGCGGCGACGCTCTACCTGCGAACCGTCTCGACGGTCGCGCGCCTGCTGAAGCAGGAGCAGGTCGTCGAGCGGATGATGCAGGCCCGTTCGCCGGATGAGGTGCTCGCGCTGCCGGAGATGCGCGAGGTAAAGATCCAGCCGCGGCTGAGCGTCCGCGACGTGATGGTGCACCAGGTCGACCGCGTGACGCCCGACACGCCGGTCCAGAAGGTCGTGGACATCATGGTCCGCCAGCGGCTCCGGGCGATCCCGGTGGTGGGGGAGAAGCAGGAGGTGCTCGGGATCATCTCCGAGTGGGATGTGATGCGGGCGTTACTGCCCCACATCCCCCGGGCCGGCGAGGAGACCGGGTTGAAGGAGCTGGAGGTGCCACCCGAGCTCAAGGCGCGCGACATCATGACCCGCTCCGTTCTCTGCATATCGGAGGAGCTGGGGGTGGACGAGGTCGCGCATCTCATGATCAACAAGGACGTCGAGCAGTTCCCGGTCGTGAGCGAGGGGAAGCTTACGGGGTTCCTGACGCGGGGCGACCTTATCCGTAAACTCTTTGCCCGTTGACGGATTCATGGCTTACACGCTTGCGATCATCAAGCCTGATGCGGTGGCTCGAGGCCTTACCGGGCGCATCCTGGCGCACCTGGAGGAGGACGGCTTCCGGATTCGGGGCCTGCGGATGCTGCGGCTGACGGAGGCGCAGGCCCGGGAGTTCTACGCGGTGCACCGGGAGCGGCCGTTCTACGAGTCGCTGGTGCGGTTCATGACCTCGGGGCCGGTGGTCCCGGTGCTCCTGGAGCGGGAGGATGCCGTGGCGCGGCTCCGGGAGGTGATCGGCGCGACGGACCCGGCCGAGGCGAAGCCGGGGACGATCCGCGCGCTCTATGCGGAGTCGAAGGAGAGGAACGCGATCCACGCCTCGGATTCTCCGGAGAACGCGACCCGGGAGGCGAGCTTCTTCTTCGCCCTTGCGGACGTGCTCGAGACGGCGGGGCCGGCCTGACGCCGCCCGGGCGGTGCTGGTCGTTCGCTCGCCGCTCCGGAGGAGCGGGCGGATCGAGAGGCCGACGAGCTCCAGAGGCGCGTCGGCCGACGCGTAGGGGGAGGTGCGCGGGGGAGGGATCGCCGTCCGGGGCAAGGATTTGGGATGGAAATTCGGTTGACATTCGGCGCTCGACCGGCCATCTTAGAGAGCTTATGCTGGAACTCGATCTTTTGCGGCTGGAGCGCGAGCAACGGCTGGAAATCGACCAGGCATTGGCGCCGGATGACCCGTTGTGGGGCGGGGATGTGCGCCTACACGGGCCGCTGAGCGTGCGCCTGAACGCGCAGCGGACGGTGCGGGGCGATGTGGTGGTTCGGGGCACGCTGAAGGGCGAGATCGAATTGAGCTGCCGCCGGTGCCTGGAGGATGTAGTTTACGAGCTCGAAGAGCCGGTCTCGTTCGTGTTCCGTCCCGGGCTCGAGAGGCTGGAGGCGGAACGACAGGAGGTTTACGTTCTACCGTCGCCGGCGCGGACGGTGGATCTACGGGAGCCGGTCCGGGAGCACGTCCTGCTCGCGGTGCCGCCCTACCCGGTCTGCCGGGAGACCTGTCAGGGGCTGTGTCCGCGCTGCGGCAAGAATCTGAATGAAGGCCCGTGCGGCTGCGCGCAGGCGGAACCCGACGAGCGCTGGGGTCCGCTCCGCACGCTGAAGTTGGATTGAGGAGGATGCATGGCGGTTCCGAAGAAGAGAGTATCGAAGCAGCGGAAGCGCAAGCGGAGGACGCATTACAAGGCGGAGCGGCCGACGCTGAACAGTTGCCCGCGCTGCGGTGACCCGAGGATTCCGCATCGGGTTTGCCCGACCTGCGGGTACTACGCTGGCCGGGAAGTCCTCAAGATCGAGAAGATCTAAGGGGGCGCGAGTGCGGATCGCGCTGGACGCCATGGGGACCGACCGCTGCCCGGCGGTGGAGGTCCAGGGCGCGGTTCAGGCGCTGCGCGAGATTCCGGGCGAGTTCCAGGTTGTCCTGGTAGGCAACCGGGAACAGATCGAAGAGGAGTTGAGCCGGCTGGGCGAGGTGCCGGGAGATCGGCTGGAGATCGTGCACGCGTCCCAGCGGATCGAACCGGGGGAGGCTCCGGCGGCGGCGGTTCGGCGTAAGGCGGACTCGTCGATCGTCGTGGGGCTGATGCTGCAGCGGTCGGGGCGGGCGGACGCGTTCGTGAGCGCGGGTTCGACGGGCGCGGTGATGGCGGCGTCGCTCTTCCTGCTGGGACCGCTGCCCGGGGTGGACCGGCCGGCGATCGGGACGGTGCTCCCGACGGCTGCAGACCCGGTGCTCATGATCGATGCGGGTGCGAACGTCGACAGCAAGCCGCATCATTTGCTGCAGTGGGCGCAGCTGGGGGTGGTGTACGCGCAGGATGTGATGGGGCGGCAGAATCCCCGGGTCGGGCTCCTGAACATTGGCGAGGAGCCGGAGAAGGGGAATGAGCTGGCGGCGGGAGCGCATCGGCTGCTGCGGGAGAGCGGGCTCAACTTCGTCGGCAACATCGAGGGGCGGGACATCATTCCGGGTGCGTGCGATGTGCTGGTGACGGACGGGTTCGTGGGCAATGTCCTGCTCAAGTTCTACGAGTCCGTGGCGAGCTTCGTCCACGGGCTCTTGAGCCGGGAGCTCATGGACACGCCGGCGGAGGCGCATCTGGAGCGGGTGTTTCGTCCTCTGGATTACACGGAATACGGTGGTGCACCGCTCCTGGGCGTGAACGGGATATCGATCGTCTGTCACGGTGGTTCGCCGCCGCGGGCGATCAGGAATGCGATCCGGGTAGCGATCCAGGCGGTCGAGAGGGAGATGTTGGGGCATATCAAGCGTGAGCTGGCCAGCCCACCGCCGCGTGCGGCGGAGGGCGCATGAAGGCGCCGAAGCCACTGGTCGAGATCGTAGCGACAGGTCGTTGGTTGCCCGAGCGGGTGCTGACGAACGCCGATCTCGAGCGAATGGTGGACACGTCCGACGAATGGATTCGGGAGCGGACGGGGATTCGGGAGCGGAGGATCGCGCCGGCGGAGGTGGGGGCGGCGGAGATGGGGGCTGCGGCGGCGAAGATTGCGATGGAGCGGGCGGGGGTGCAGCCGGGCGAGGTGGATCTGATCGTGGTGGCGACGGCGACGCCGGACCGGCTGCTTCCGGCGACGGCGTGCGAGGTGCAGGCGCGGCTGGGTGCGAGCAACGCGGCGGCGTTCGATGTGTCGGCGGCGTGCTCGGGTTTTCTCTACGCGCTGGCGGTGGTGGAGGGGCACATCGCGACCGGTCGGGCGGACATCGCGCTCGTCGTGGCGACCGAGAAGATGAGCGCGATCACGGACTGGACGGATCGGTCGACGTGCGTGCTGTTCGGGGATGGGGCGGGCGCGGTGGTGGTGCGGCGGAGCACGAACGGCCGTGGCATCCTCTCGCACTACATGCGGTCCGATGGGACGCTGGCGGAGCTGCTGTGGCGCCCGGGCGGGGGTGCCCGCCTGCCGTTCGACCAGGCGGTGCTGGATGAGCGGCTGCACTACGTGAAGATGGCGGGGCGGGAGGTGTTCAAGGCGGCGGTGCGGTCGATGGCGGAGGCGGCGGACCAGGCGCTGCTGCGGGCGGGATTGACCAGCGACGACATCGATCTCTTCATTCCTCATCAAGCCAACATTCGGATCATCGAAGCGACGGCGAGGTACGCCAATCTCCCCATGGAGAAGGTCTACGTGAACGTAGACCGCTATGGGAACATGAGTTCGGCGACGCTCCCGGTGGCGCTGGACGAGGCGCTGGAAGAGGGGCGGCTGAAGCCGGGGTCGAACGTTCTCATGGTGGCCTTCGGCGCTGGATTCACCTGGGCATCGACGGTGTTGCGTTGGTAGCGCTGCTCTTTCCTGGCCAGGGATCGCAGTACGTGGGGATGGGCCGGGACCTGGCGGCTGCGTTCCCGGAGGCGCGGGCGGTTTTCGAGGAAGCGGACGATGTGCTGGGCGTGGCGCTCTCGCGGCTGGCGTGGGAGGGGCCGGAAGAGGAGCTGACGGCCACGCACAATGCTCAGCCGGCCATTCTGACGCACTCGATCGCGGTTTACCGTGTGGTCTCGGCGCGGCTGGAGGGGGTTCAGTTCGCGGCGGGGCATTCGCTGGGCGAGTTCACCGCGTACACGGCGGCGGGGGCGCTGACGTTTGCGGATGCGCTGCGGACGGTGCGGCGGCGGGGCCAGCTCATGTTCGAGAGCGGGCGGCAGCGGCCGGGCACCATGGCCGCGATCCTGGGCCTGGAGGACGAGGAGGTGGAGCGGCTTTGCCGGGAGGTGGCGGGTGAGGGTGGCGAATGCGTGCCGGCGAATTACAACGCTCCTGGTCAGGTGGTGGTGAGCGGGGATGTGCCGGCAGTGGAGCGGGTGATGGAGCTGGCCAGGGAGGCGGGAGCGAAGCGAGTGGTCAGGCTGAACGTGTCGGGCGCGTTCCATTCGCCGCTCATGGCGGCGGCCGAAGCCGGGCTGGCGGCGCACCTGGAGACGGTGAGCCTGGAGTCGCCTCGTTTTCCGGTCGTCTCGAACGTGACTGCTCTCCCGGTGACGGACGCGGTCGAGGCACGGAGGCTGTTGCTGCAACAGCTCACGGCGCCGGTCCGCTGGACGGGGTGCATGCGGACGATCCTGGCTGCCGGGGTGACCCGGTTCCTCGAGCTGGGTCCGGGCAACGTGCTCAGCGGGCTGCTCAAGCGAATCGATCGGGCGGCGGAGGTGCGGACCCTGGGGAAAGCGGAAGAAGTGGAGGCCTTTCTGCGAGGATGAGCGAGGTGCAGCGCAGCTTCGAGGGGAATGAGCTGGCCGGCCAGGTCGCGCTGGTGACGGGCGCGAGCCGGGGGATCGGTCGGGCGATCGCCGAATCGCTGGCCCGGGGCGGGGCGCGGGTGGTGGTCGTGGCGCGGTCGGCGGAGCGGGCGGCCGAGGCGGCGGCGAGCCTGCCGGGCACGGGCCACCAGGGCTTCGGCTGCGATGTGGCGGACAGCGCCGCGGTGGACGAGCTGGTGAAGACGGTCGAGGCGGAGTTCGGCTCGCTCGACATCCTGGTGAACAACGCCGGGGTGACAGAGGACAACCTGCTCGTGCGCTTGAAGGACGAGGAGTTCGACCGCGTTCTGGACACGAACCTGAAGGGCGCGTTCTACGCGATCCGCGCGGCCGCGCGGGGGATGATGCGGCGGCGCAGCGGGCGGATCATCAACATCACCAGCGTCGTCGGCCTGGCGGGGAACAAGGGGCAGGCGAACTACGCGGCATCGAAGGCCGGGCTGATCGGGTTGACCAAGTCGGTGGCGAAGGAGCTCGCGTCGCGCGGGATCCTTTGCAACGCAGTGGCGCCGGGGTTCATCGAAACGGACATGACGGCGGCAATGACGGACGCTGCGCGGGAGGAGCTCATGCGGCAGATTGCGCTGGGGCGCCTCGGCACGCCGGAGGACGTCGCCGCGGTGGTGCGTTTCCTGGCCGGGCCCGGCGCGTCCTACATCACGGGCCAGGTGATCGTCGTAGATGGCGGAATGATCATTTGATCCTCAACCGTGGGGGGAACATGGCGGAGAACATCGAGGAGCGCGTCAAGGAGATCATCGTCAACGAGCTTGGCGTCGAGCCGGAGAAGGTGACGGAGGAGGCCTCGTTCGTCGAGGACCTCGGCGCCGATTCGCTGGACACTGTGGAGCTGGTGATGGCGTTCGAGGAGGAGTTCGGGATCGAGATCCCGGATGAGGACGCGGAGCAGCTCCAGACGGTGGGTGACGCGATCCGCTACCTGAAGAAGCAGCAGGCGGGCGGCTGACGTCAAGGACGCGGTCGCTCTGTCAAGTGGTCGTGGAGGAGCCGATGGAACGGCGCACCCGGGGAGGCCGTCGCGTGGTGGTCACCGGGTTGGGGCTGGTGACGCCTCTCGGTCTGGATGTCGAGACCACATGGCGGAACCTGCTCGAGGGGGTGAGTGGCGCGGGCCCCATCACGCACTTCGAGGTGACGGACGAGTTCGACGTCCGTTTCGCGGCCGAGGTGAAGGGGTTCGACCCCGAGCAGTACATGGACCGGAAGGAGGTCCGGCGGACCGACCGGTTCGCGCAATTCGCCATTGCGGTCGCGCACCAGGCCGTGCAGCAGGCCGGACTCTTGGAGGATCTCGAACGGGGCCTGAACCGTGACCGGATCGGAGTCCTGATCGGGAGCGGGATCGGGGGGATCGCGACGTTCGAGGAACAGGCGCGCATCATGATCGAGCGCGGCCCGAAGCGGATCAGCCCGTTCTTCGTACCGATGTTCATCCCGGACATCGCCGCCGGGCTGGTTTCGATGCGCTACGGTCTGCGGGGGCCGAACTTCGCGACGGTGTCGGCCTGCGCGTCGAGCGCCCACGCGATCGGCGAGGCGTTCCGCATCATCCAGCGCGGAGAAGCGGACGCGATGATCGCGGGGGGCACCGAAGCGACGGTGACTCCGTTGACGATCGCGGGTTTCGCGAACATGAAGGCGCTCTCGACCCGCAACGACTCACCGGAGACGGCCAGTCGGCCGTTCGACGCGACGCGAGACGGCTTCGTGCTGGGGGAAGGGGCGGGGGCGATGGTCCTGGAGTCACTGGAGCACGCGCTGGCCCGGGGCGCGACGATCCTGGGTGAGATCATCGGCTTCGGCCAGAGCGCGGATGCGTACCATATGACGGCGCCGGCGCCGGAGGGCGCCGGTGCACAGCTGGCCATGCGCGCGGCGCTCGAGGACGCGGGGCTCCAGCCGACCGACGTCGACTACATCAACGCGCATGGCACGTCGACCCCGGCGAACGACGTGAACGAGACGCTGGCGGTCAAGGCTGTCTTCGGCGAGCACGCCTACGAGCTGGTCATGAGCTCGACCAAGTCGATGACGGGCCATCTCCTTGGCGCGGCCGGCGCGGTCGAGGCGGCGATCTCGATTCTCGTCTGCCGGGAGGGGAAGATCCCGCCGACGATCAACTTCAGCACGCCGGACCCGGACTGCGACCTCAACTACGCGCACAATAGGCGCATTGAGCGAGCGGTCGACGTGGCGCTGTCCAACTCGTTCGGTTTCGGCGGACACAACGTCTGCCTGGCCGTGCGCCGGTGGCACGGCGAGTGAGGCCGTGAGGCGGAGCTGGACGACGCGGAACGGTGCTGCCACCGTTCCGCGTCGTCGTTTTTCTGCCGGGGACATTCCTCCTGGATCCTGAGGGTCGGGACGTACTCGGGCGGGCGTCGCTGGGTCGGGCGCAGGAGGTCATCCTGCGGTCTCGCTTGCTTCGTCCGGAAAGGATTTGTATTCTTCCGCCGCGCAGTCGTGACAAACGGACGACAATCAGGCGGGCCTGCCATGCAAACGGCGCTTGCGGAAGATCTGCGGGTCTGGCCGACGGACCCACGACTGGTCCCGATCGCGGAGAAGGTGCTCGAGGGGCGGCGACTCGATCCCGAGGACGGGATCGCGCTCTTCGAGTCGAAGGACCTCCTCGCCATCGGAGCGCTCGCCGACTGGGTGAACCGCAAAAAGAACGGCGATCGGGTCTTCTTCGTCGCGAACCAGCACATCAACCCGACGAACGTCTGCATTCTGCGGGCGACGTGCGTCTTCTGCTCCTTCGCGCGGCGGCCGAAGGAGGAGGGCGCCTACACGATGTCGCTCGAGGAGGTGTTCGCGGAGGCGGACCTGGTTCGGGACACGCCGATCCGGGAGTTCCACATCGTGGGCGGGCTGCACCCCAAGCTGCGCCTGAGCTACTACGAGGAGATGATCCGCGGGCTCAAGGAGCGCCATCCGGGGGTCGAGATCAAGGCGCTGACGGCGGTGGAGATCGCGCACCTGGCGCGGATCGAGAAGCTGAGCGTGGAGGAGGTGCTCCTGCGGTTGAAGGCGGCGGGGCTGGACACGCTGCCTGGAGGTGGTGCGGAGGTCTTCTCGCGCGGGGTCCGGGCGACGATCGCGGAGCGGAAGCTCGCGGCCGAAGAGTGGCTGCAGGTGCACCGGACGGCGCATCGGCTCGGGATCCGGAGCAACTGCACGATGCTGTACGGCCATGTGGAGACGTACGCCGACCGGATCGAGCACCTGACCATGCTCCGCGACCTGCAGGATGAGACGGGCGGGTTCCTGACCTACATCCCGCTGGCGTATCATCCGGACAACAACGAGCTTGGGAGGCGGCTGGGGCGGACGGGGACGGCGACGACCGGCTTCGATGACCTGAAGAACCTGGCGATCGGGCGTCTGTACCTGGACAACTTCGACCACATCAAGACGCACTGGATCATGAACACGCCCAAGGTGAGCCAGGTGGCCCTCCATTTCGGGGTGGATGACCTGGAGGGGACGGTGGTGCGGGAGAAGGTGTACCACGAGGCCGGTGCGCGGACGCCGCAGGGGTTGAGCTTCGCGGAGATCGTGCGGCTGATCAAGGATGCCGGGAAGCGACCCGTGGAGCGGGACGCACACTACCGCGAGATCCGGGAATGGTGATCAAGGGTGAGAGCAAGCCGCTCGAGGCGCAGGGTGCGGCGACCGGGCTGGGGACCCGCGCCCGGCCGGCCGGGCGGGGAAGAGAACTCCCGATCCTGAGCACGGTGGCGCCGCGGCTCCGGCCTCCCACGCCGGAAGGCTCGGCAGGCGCCCGGAAGTCCGGGCCGAAGCAGACGTACGTGCCGCCTCCGCTGGAGTCGCGTCCGTTCGCGGCGGAGATCCGGGAGTGGCTGGAGGTCCTGGAGACGACGCCGCTCCTCGAGCTGGGTGCGCGGGCGGACGCGGTCCGGCGGCAGAAGAATCCGGGCGATGTCGTGAGCTACATCGTCGACCGGAACATCAACTACACGAACGTCTGCGTGACCGATTGCCGCTTCTGCGCGTTCTACCGGCGGCCGAAGGACGCGGAGGCGTACGTCCTCAGCTACGAGGAGATCGGGCGGAAGATCGACGAGGCGAAGGCGCTCGGCGCGGTCCAGATCCTCATCCAGGGCGGCCACAATCCCTACCTGCCGCTGGACTGGTACCTGGGCCTGCTGAGGTACATCAAGGAGCACCACCCGATCCACGTGCATGGCTTCAGCGCCTCGGAGATCGAGCTCCTGGTGCGGATCACGAAGCTCCCGCTCGACGAGGTGTTGCGACAGCTCCATGAGGCGGGCCTGGACTCGATGCCGGGGGCGGGGGCGGAGATCCTGGTCGACGCCGTGCGGGACGTGATCGCGCCGAAGAAGATCGATGCATCCCGGTGGCTGGAGATCCACGAGGCGGCGCACGAGGTGGGGTTGCTGACGACGGCGACGATGATGTACGGGGTAGGGGAGACGTGGGCCGACCGGCTGGAGCACCTGCTTAAGCTGCGGGCGTCGCAGGCGCGCAGCCTCGCGCGGGGGAAGGGCCGGTACACCGCGTTCATCGCGTGGTCGTTCCAGCCCCTGCACACGGAGATGGAGGACTGGGACATTCCGCTCGGCACGGGGATGGACTACCTCCGGACGACGGCGCTGTCCCGGCTGGTGCTGGACAACTTCGACCATCTGCAGGTCTCGTACGTGACCCAGGGCCCGAAGATGGCGCAGATCGCGCTCCGGATGGGCGCGGACGATTTCGGGTCGGTCATGATCGAGGAGAACGTGGTGAGTGCGGCGGGGACGGACTTCATCATGCCGGAGGCGGAGATCCGGCGTTTGATCGAAGACGCCGGCTTCAAGCCGCAGCGCCGTTATCAGGATTACACTCCGGTCGTAGAGGGCGAGGAGGGCTGCCCGTGCTGCCGGTGGCGGGAAGCTCCGGCGGCTGCGAAGGTTCAGGAGGGGCGAGGCGATTGATGGGCAAGGTTCTGATCCTCATGGGCTCGGAATCCGATCGGGAGCGGATGGAGAAGGCGCTCCCGATTCTGCATGAAGCTGGGGTGGAGGTGGAGGTGGAGGTGTCGAGCGCGCATCGTGACCCTGAGCGCACGGTCGAGCTGGCGCGGAACGCCGAGGCGCGGGGTTTCGACGTGATCATCTGCGGGGCCGGGTTGTCGGCGGCGTTGCCTGGCGTGGTGGCGGCGCACACCCGGCTGCCGGTGATCGGCGTGCCCCTGTCGGCGGGCACGCTGGGCGGGCTGGATGCGCTGCTGTCGATCGCGCAGATGCCGCCGGGGGTGCCGGTGGCGTGCGTCGGGATCGACAACGCTCGCAACGCCGCGCACCTGGCTCTGCGCATCCTGCGAGGCCGGGAGACGTGAGGGGGCCGCGCCCGCGTCGCCGGGCGGTGGGGTGATCGAGGCCGCGGGGACGGCGAACGGAATGGCGCGCGGGGGCAGCTTCGCAGGAGCGGAGCCATGAGGATCGGGATCGGGTACGACTCTCACCGCTTCGCACCGGGGCGGCGGCTGATCCTGGGTGGGGTCGAGATCCCCTTCGAGCGCGGGCTAGTCGGGCATTCGGATGCGGATGCGGTGGCCCACGCGGTGACCGATGCGATCCTCGGCGCCGCGGCGCTCGGCGACATCGGGACGCACTTCCCGCCCTCCGATCCGGAGTGGAGGGATGCAGATTCGCTCGTGCTGCTCGAGCAAGCCGTGAGGCTGCTCGAGGAGCACGGGCACAGGGTCGTGAACGTGGACGTGACCGTGATCTGCGAGGCGCCGAAGCTGGCGCCCCATGTGCCGGCCATGCGAGAGCGCCTGGCCGCTGCCCTGGGGATCGGAAGCGCGCAGGTGTCGGTCAAAGCAAAATCCAACGAGGGGATGGGCTGGATCGGCCGGGGGGAAGGCATCGCCGCCCTGGCGGTTGCCCTCGTGGCCGATCTGTAGCTGTGATCCCCGCCCGGGAGGACCGATCGAGGATCTTCTCTACACCCTGGCCGACCTGCCGCCGATCCTGATCTACCTCCTCATCGGCGTCGGTGCGGCGGTCGAAAACATCATCCCGCCAGTCCCGGCCGACACGTTCGTCGTCCTGGGGGCGTTCCTCGCCGCCATCGGGCGGGCGAACCCGTGGGTCGTTTTTCTCTTCACCTGGGTGCCCAACGTCGGGAGCGCGCTGCTGGTCTATTTCCTCGCGCGCAAGTACGGACGGCGGTTCTTCCAGACTCCGTTCGGACGCTGGTTGCTGCATCCGAAGCAGATGGAGCAGGTCCACCGCTTCTACGACCGCTGGGGGGTGCCGGCGATCGCGCTGAGCCGCTTCCTGCCGGCGTTCCGTGCTCTGGTTCCCGTTTTCGCGGGGACGAGTCACCTGTCCTTCCTACGGGTCGCTCCGCCGGTGATCCTCGCGTCGGGAATCTGGTACGGGGCGCTCGTGTACCTGGGGTACGCCGCCGGGCGGGAGCTGGAGTGGATCCTGGCGTTGGTGGATCGAGTGGGGGACGTCCTCCTCTGGATCGCGCTCGTGCTGCTCGTCCTCGTCCTGATCTGGTGGTGGTTGACGCGTGCGCACCGACGGGAAGAGCATTAGGTCGTGGCGTTCCACCTCGAGCAATTCCGTGATCACCTGGCCGTCGAGCGCGGGCTTTCGCCCCGCACGCTGGAGGCGTACGGGCGGGACATCGAACGCCTGATTCGCTTCCTCGAGGCACGGGGCATCCATCGGCCCGCCGAGGCGACGGCGCTGGACCTCCGCGAGTTCGTCTACCATCTGAAGGACGAGGGGCTCCAGCCCAGCTCGATCCGGCGCAATCTTTCCGCGGTGCGCACGTACTTCGCGTTCCTGGTGGGCGAAGGGCTCGCGGTGGCGGATCCGAGCGACCGGCTGGAGCTACCGCGAGCGTGGCGCCGCCTGCCGGGCGTGCTGACGCGGAACGAGGTGGAGCGGCTCCTGGAGGCGCCGGATGTGACGGACCGCTTCTACTGGCGCGACAAGGCGCTCCTCGAGTTCGCCTACGCCACCGGGGTCCGGGTCAGTGAGCTGATCTCGCTCCGGATCCGCGACCTGTCCCTCGAAGAGGGGCTGGCCACGGTCTTCGGGAAAGGGTCGAAGGAGCGGGTGGTCCCGATCGGGCGGAGCGCGATCCGGGCACTCACGGTCTATCTCCGGGAGCTCCGCCCGGTGCTCGAGCGGGGCAAGGGAAGCGGGATCGTGTTTCTGAACGGCCGGGGCGGGCCGCTCTCCCGTATGGGGGTCTGGAAGATCCTGCGCAAGCACGTGGAGCGGGCGGGGATCAAGAAGAGGGTGACCCCGCACACGCTCCGGCACTCCTTCGCGACGCATCTGCTGGAGGGCGGGGCGGACCTCGCGGCGGTCCAGGAGATGCTCGGCCACGCCGACATCACCACGACGCAGATCTACACGCACATCGACCGGGAGTACGTGCGCGAGGTGCACCGGCGGTTCCACCCGCGCGCGTGACGGCCTGGCCGTGGAGCGCTCTCCTCGCCGAAGCAAGGCGGCTCTCTGGACCGGCGCGGTACCAGCTTCCCCCGCTGGACTCCCTCGCGCCAGCTCCCCGACAGAGCCAGCCGCACGGCCTCGCCCCCGTCGCCGACGCCTGACATGTGGCTTTAGGAGAAACGATCTATCGCACATTCAGGATGGAGGATCGAAGATCCCATCGAAACTTCCGTCACCATGCGCGCCGCCCGAGCCCGGCCCGGGCTGCCCGTGCTGTGAGCTCAGTCGAATCCAGGCGGAGAAGCAGCCCGCTCGCCAGCGTGCTCCCGACGCCTTCCTCGGGCTCCGACTCGGCGGCCTGGACAGCCGAGGGATGGCCTCGCTGGTAGTCCCCACCCCGACCGGGCAAACGCTGCCCCGGCCCATCGAGTCCGACGCGCGACGCCGATCGCGGGCGTTTTCCAGTCCCCGGTTCTCCAGCCCTCGATCCAGCCCGACTGTTCCGCCTGTGCCCCAGAGGTCTCCTCGACGCCACCGGCGCCAGCCGGACCATGGGTCGGTTCGCCCTCCAGAGCAGAAGTCGAGTCTGTTGACCCTCCGCTGATTGCGGCTTATCCTTTGGTTGGATATACTATCGAATTAGTTGGTTGCCATCGTATGGATCCGGGGCCTGGTCGGCCCACCGAGAAACCGGATCCGCCGAGAGCGGGGCAGCAAGCGATGGGTATCGGGACACTCCAGCCACGATCGGCGGAAGCCCGCGTCCCACGGCCGGGCCCGCGTTCAGGCTTCGCTTCCGCTCTATTGATGATCTTCGCCTCAGCGGCAGGGTGTGGCCTCACCGATCGGCCCGACACGCTCCCCGAAACGGCACGCCTCGAGGACGTCGTCGAATGGGGCCGCGAGGTCCGGCTCGAGGAAAACGAAGAAGTGATCAACGTCGCGCCGATGGTGCCTCTTGACCCCCGGGGCGGCGTGCTCGTCGCCGATGCCCGGGAAGCGCAATTGCGACGCTACTCACCCACCGGAGAGCTGATCTGGAAAGCAGGGCGGAGGGGGAACGGCCCCGGGGAGTTCCATCACCCGAACGCCATCGTCCGCCTCCGGTCCGGCGAGATCCTCGCCGCGGAGTTCAGTCACCGGTTCACTCTCTTCGATTCTACGGCGACGCGAGTCCTGAAGACGATCGACGTACCGTTCCGGCGCGTGGAGGAGCTGGAGGTCCTGAATGACTCCCTCCTCCTGGTGGGGGCGATCGTGAACGGCGACTTCAACGCACCCCTGCTCCACGTGTGGAACTACCGGACCAACGCCGTCGTGCGGAGCTTCGGGCACACGCCGTTCAGCCAGACGCGGAACGAGACGGCGCCGCATCTCGCCAGCTAGGGGAAGGCGTCCATCCGCGGCGACACGCTGGCCGCGATCTTCGCGCTGAACGACACCCTCTATTTCTTCACCACCGCTGGCCGGCCCCTCGGCGCGAGGCCGATCCGATCGCGGCATTTCCGCCGGGTGCCCCCGGCAACCCCGCGAGCCGCGGCATCCGGATCGGATCAGGGCAAATGGCTGGGGACGTTCGATTACGTCCACGACGTCCACTGGCTGGCGAACGGGGACCTGATCGTGACGTACATGAGCCTCGA